>NZ_JBEPPW010000006.1:0-223906 GCF_040547525.1 Roseovarius sp. MBR-6
GGTGGGCGGATCCCCCGGAATCGGTGGGCGCATCAAATCGGAACGGGTGGGCGCATCAAATCGGAATCGGTGGGCGCATCATCCCGGAATACGCAGTCGGGAAGTCGCGCGAGCTCAACCGGCTTATTTCAAGGTTCAACGCATCAGACACTCTCATGCCCGACGGTCGCCCTGGGCGCATCATCAGCTGCAGTCTGTGGGGCCGGACGACTTGGAGGGAGCTCGGAAACACCACGCTGGAGGCTCTTGGCTATCCTGCTGAGGGTCGCCGCGATCAGACCTATATCTGGCGGGAAGTTCTTCGACAGGCCAAGCGGGAAGGTGTCGTGGGTATCCATTATGATGAGTGCCAGCACATGTTCACGGATACCGGGGAGGCTGCAAACCGCGTTGTTCTTGACAGCTTCAAGGCTCTTTTGAAGGAGCGGACTTGGCCAATGGTGCTAATTCTTTCGGGAGTGCCCGAGCTTGCGAAGCATATCGAAAAGGATCGCCCGACGGAGGATCGGCGACAGTTGAGGTTCCTTCTCACGCCGATCCATTTCGAGATGATCAATCCGTCCGAGGACATCCCCGAGCTGAACGCGCTGGCATACAGCTATGCAGAAAAGGCCGGCATTTTCTTTGACGATCTCTCCAACATGGACTTCTTCCAGCGACTTATTCACGGCTGCGCCTATCGCTGGGGTCTTGTGATTGAAATGATGATCGAGGCTTTCACGATCTGCGTCCTGACAGAGGACGCAAATGTTTCCATCAACCATTTCGTTGAGGCATTTTCCCGGATCTACGGACTGGCGCCGGGCTTTTCACCGTTTCTCATGCCGGACTACCGGGAAAGCTTCGACCCGGACAGGCTTATGGATATGCTGGACCGCGACCTCTGATATCGTATTTGTCGAGAGAAGACCGAGGCCCGCGTTTCGCGGGCCTTTTTTTGGCCCGAGCTTTAGGCAAAACTTTGCCATGGGTGTGCATGCTTATGCCGTAGATGTGCATGCTCATGGGGTCTGCCCAAAGTTTATACTTTTAAGTCACTGAAATACATAAGAAAAAATACTATGATTGTAGCGATCTGTGATTCGGTGTGCATTCTTATGCCGTATTAGCATCATTTCCCAATTGCCCCGCGCCTTGGCGCGTGGGTATGGCCAGCCGGGACTCCGCCTGTCACCACGGGGTTTTTGCAGTGGTTGGCGGAATCGAGATAACGCGTTCCGTGATGTTCTCGGCGTTTCGCATCATCATGCGACAAGCTCGCGCGTCACACCACTAAGACGTTTAGCCAACATACGGATCTGTAAGGCGATGGTGGAGCCTAGGGGGATCGAACCCCTGACCTCTTGCATGCCATGCAAGCGCTCTCCCAGCTGAGCTAAGGCCCCGTTATACCGGTCCGGTCCGGACCGTGCGCCGCTGATTAGACAAAGCGGCGGGCGGGATCAAGAGGAAAATCCCGCCCGGTTTCGCATTACAGGTCTTCGTCCGAGGCCACATCGGCGATATCGTCGAGCGAGACGTCGTCATCCTCGTCATCGTCGAGCAGATCGTCGTCGAGATCGACCTCGACCTCGTCGTCATCATCGATGAGATCCGCGTCATCACCGACGGCGGCGGCCTTGAGCTTTTTCGTGGCGGCATCCTCGGCATCGGGGGCCATGGAGCGGGTTTTTCCGGTGCTCAACTCCACGACCTCGCCGGTATAGGGGCTGACGATCGGGGTTTTGTTCAGGTCGTAGAAGCGCTTGCCGGTCGTCGGGCAGACACGCTTGACGCCCCATTCTTCTTTGGGCATGGGTGATCCTCTTTCAACTCGCTTGCACGCAATCCGGCTCCCCTGCCATAACCTTGAACGAGTGTCAAAGCCTTTGCGGCGCGGGTCGCGGGGCTGTATCCCGGAGCGCATATGGGCCAACATTTCCTTCCCGGCAACCCCCCTGTGACGGTCACCCTGCGGCGGTCGGCGCGCGCGAGGCGTATATCGCTGCGGGTTTCGGGGCTGGACGGTCAGGTGACCCTGACCGTGCCGCGCGGCGTCAGCGAGGCGGAGGCGCTCGGATTCGCGCGCACCAAGGCGGACTGGCTGCGCGGGCATCTCGCGTCGCGGCCCGAGGCGGTGATGGTGGGGCCGGGCGTGGTGCTGCCGGTCGAAGGCGTGGAGCGGCGGATCGAGCCCTCAGTCGGGCGGCAGGTGGTGCCGGGCGACGGCGTCCTGAGGGTGCCCGGCCCCGAGGACGTGCTGGCGCGGCGGCTGGAGGCGTGGCTGCGCGCGCGGGCACGGGACAGGCTGGCAGTGGCATCGGATCATTATGCGGGGCTTTTGGGGCGGCGCTTCTCGCGGCTCAGCCTGCGCGACACGCGCTCGCGCTGGGGCTCGTGTTCGTCGCGGGGCGCGCTCAGCTATTCCTGGCGGCTCATTCTCGCGCCGCCCGATGTTCTCGATTACGTGGCCGCGCATGAGGTGGCGCATCTGGCGGAGATGAACCATTCGCCTGCGTTCTGGGCGCTGGTGGCGCGTCTCTGCCCCGGGTATCAGGCACCGCGCGGCTGGCTTCGGCGCGAAGGCGCAGGCCTGCACCGGTATCGTTTCGATTGACCCGGCCGTGATTTGTGATCACATGAAGGGATGTTGATCACGCCGCGCTCCGATCCCTCTCCCATGGCCCATGACCGCGTGTATCGCGGGCTGCGGAGCCGCATCATGCATGGCGAGATCGGTCCCGGTCAGGCGCTGACGCTGCGCGGCATCGCCGCCGAATACGAGGTGTCCATGACACCCGCGCGCGAGGCGCTGCGCCGGCTTGTCGCCGAAGGGGCGCTCACGCTGTCAAGCTCGGGCCGCGTGGCGACGCCGGAGTTGAGCAACGAGCGGATCGAGGAACTGGCGGCGCTGCGCTCGCTGCTGGAGGTGGAACTGGCAAGCCGCGCGCTGCCGCGCGCGCATCTGGCGCTGATCGACCGGCTCCAGTCGATCAACGCCCGGATCGCCGAGGATATCGTCCATCAGGACGCGGTGGCCTATATCCGTCGAAATCTGGAGTTTCACCGCACGCTTTACTTGCGGGCGCAGGCACCCGCGATGCTGGCCATGGCGGAAACCGTCTGGCTGCAACTGGGACCGACCATGCGCGCGCTCTACGGGCGGCTGCGCAAGAAGGACCCGCCGCATTTCCATCGCCTGATGATCGCCGCGCTCAAGGCGGGTGACGAGCCCGGGTTGCGCCTTGCCGTGCGCTCGGATGTGACGCAGGGATTGCGGATGCTGGTGGGGTAGGGGGCCGCCCCGGCAAGGGCGGCCCCGTCGTGTCGGCTCAAGCGTCGAGCCAGACTTGCTCGTAATGCATCTCGCGGAACTGATGTGCGTTCACGTTCTTCACCCGGTCGGTATGGTGCAGCGCCTGGTTACGCCAGAACGGCTGGATGATCACGCCGCTGTCTTGCAACATTGCCTGCAATTTCGCCGAATATTCACGCCGTTTGTCGGCGTCGAACACCCCCAGAGCCTCGGCCAGAAGCGCGTCGAATTCCGGGTTTTCATGCCCGCTCTCGTTCCACGCCTCGCCCGAGCGATAGGCCAGGGCCAGCACCTGCACACCAAGCGGACGCGGGCCCCAATTCGTTGTGGAAAAGGGATATTTCGTCCAGTCGTTCCAGAAGGTGTTGCCCGGCATCACCGTGCGCTTGACGTTGAACCCCGCCTGCCGCAACTGCGCGCCGATGGCATCCGTCGTCGTGGTGCGCCAGTCGCCGTCGATCGAGATGATGTCGATCTCGGTTTCGGCATGGCCTGCCGCGCGGGCCATTTCGATGGCCTTGGCCGGGTCGGGCGCGACCTTGGGTAGTTCGGCATATTCCGGGTGGAACGGGGCGACATGGTGGTTTTCCGCCGGGATCCCCTCGTTGTTGATCGAGATGGCCAGCAGCACCTCGTTGTCACAGGCCAGTTGGATGGCGTTGCGCAAGTCCTTGCTGTCATAGGGGGGCGTGTCCATGCGCATCCGCGCGACGATGGTGTTGGCCGTGGGCTTCGATTGCTTGATCAGGCCGAGCGCGTCATAGGCCTCGATGAAATCGGCGGTGGATTCATCGTTGATGTCGATTTCGTCACCATCAAACGCCGCCACGATGGAGGCGTTATCCGTGCCGAAATCGAGGAAGCGAATCCCGTCGAGATAGACATCGCCGCCCCACCATTTGCCATCCGCGCGGCGCTTGACCTCGGCGGAGTTGCCGATTTCGATGGAGACAAGCTCGAACGGGCCGGTGCCGATGGGGGATTTGGCCAGATCGCTGTCATCGCCAAAGCTGCGATGCACGACGAGTGCCGGATAATCCGACATGCCCGCGATGAGCGTGATGTCGGGCTTGGGCAGGTTGAGGCGGACGGTGAAATCATCCACCCGTTCGATCGCGCCCTCAAGCGCCTTGTTGGTGTCGGGGTCGATGATGGTACCCATGCGCGAGGCCATGGAATTGCCCTCGACGGTCTTGTCGCACCAGCGGGTGAGGTTGTGGATCACGTCATCGGCGGTGAACTGGTCGCCATTGGTCCAGACCGCATTGCGGCGCACCTTGAGCGTGTAGGTTTTCGCGTCATCGCTCACCTCCCAGCCTTCCAGAAGCATCGGCTGAAAGCTGAAATCGGTGGCCCAGCGGACCAATGGTTCGCAGAACTGGCGGCTGATATTGCCCGGCTCGGTCCAGGCGAACTTGCGCGGGTCTGTGATCTCCAGGATGCGCGAGGCCACGCGCAACACGCCGCCGCGCTTGCCTTCCTGTGCGTTCACGGGCGTCGGTGCGGCCATCCCCAGAAGGCCGTAGGCCGCCGCCGACGAGGCGCCGAAGGTCGAGGCCAGCGCGATGAACTCGCGCCGGTCCAGCTTGCCCGCGCGCGCGTCCTCGGCGAGTTTCGCGACGACCGGACGAACGGTCTCTTGCGTGGTGGTCATGTCAATCTCCCTGTCTTGATGTGGCGTTCCGCCATTGTCGTTTTCATGCGGACATGTCGCGATTGTTACCAGAGAAAGACCAATGTGCCAATTTTTTGTCGGGCGCTTGCAGTGGTCGTTTTCCGTCCCGTCCGCGTCGCAAAGCCTAGCCTGATTCGAACCGCCGGATCGCCTGTTTGCGACAAAACCCCGCCAATTTGGCTTGAGGCGGGCGCGGGGCGGGGCTAGACGATCCCCAAAGGAGCCCGCCCATGAGCCTCAACACCTTCGGCCATCTTTTCCGCGTCACCACATGGGGCGAGAGCCACGGGCCGGCCCTCGGGGCCACGGTGGATGGCTGCCCGCCGGGTGTGACGATTGATGAGGCGATGCTTCAGCACTGGCTCGACAAGCGGCGTCCGGGCCAGAACAAGAACATGACCCAGCGACAGGAACCCGACGCGGTGCGCATCCTGTCGGGGGTCTACGAGGGCCAGACCACCGGCACGCCGATCCAACTGATGATCGAGAACACCGACCAGCGGTCACGCGATTACGGCGAGATCGCCCGCACGTTCCGGCCCGGCCATGCCGACCTGACCTATCACCTCAAATACGGCCTGCGCGATCCGCGCGGCGGCGGGCGCTCCTCGGCGCGAGAGACGGCGGCGCGGGTGGCGGCGGGCGGCGTGGCGCGCGCGGCGCTTGGGTCCCTTGTGCCGGGATTGGAGATCAAGGGCTATATGGTCGCCATGGGCGAGCTTGAACTGGACCGCGCGCGCTTTGACTGGGACGCCATCGAGGGCAATGATTTCTGGCTGCCCGATGCCGGGGCGGCAACCCTTTGGGAGGATTATCTGCAAAAACTGCGCAAGGATCACGATTCGGTCGGCGCGGTGATCGAGGTCGTGGCGCGCGGCGCGCCTGCGGGCCTCGGCGCGCCGGTCTATGGCAAGCTCGACACCGATCTCGCGGCCGCGATGATGTCCATCAACGCTGTCAAGGGCGTCGAGATCGGCGAAGGCATGGCCGCCGCGCGGCTGCGCGGCTCGGAGAATGCCGATGAGATATTCATGGGCGAGGACGGGCTTGAGTTTGGCTCGAACCATGCGGGCGGTATCCTCGGCGGCATTTCGACCGGACAGGAGATCGTCGTGCGCTTCGCGGTCAAGCCGACCTCTTCGATCCTGACGCCGCGCCGGTCGGTGACGGTGGACGGTCAGCCCATCGAGGTTGTCACGAAGGGCCGCCACGACCCCTGCGTCGGCATCCGCGCCGTGCCGGTGGCCGAGGCGATGATGGCCTGCGTGATCCTCGATCACCTGCTCCTGCATCGCGGTCAGGTGGGCGAGGGGCCGCGCGGGCGCATCGGCTAGGTCCGTTTTCTTGAAAAGAAAACGATTCGGGATTTTTTCAAAATCCCGGTCGCCTCAAATCCGGCGTTGCCGCGAAAGCTGCACGGCCAGAATGCCACCCATGATCACCAGCACGCCGATCAGGTCCCAAAGCCGCAGCGCCTCGCCCAGAAGCGCCGCCGCGATGGCCACGCCGAAGAACGGGTTGAGGAAATGGAAGGTGGCCCCGCGCGTGGCCCCGATCCGTTCGACCAGCAGGAACCACACGAGCGTGGCGGCAAGGCCGGGAATGAGCGTGGTGTAGGCGAAGGCGGCGACAAGCGTCCAACTCCATGTCACGTCAAGCGGCTCGATCAGGAGGCCCAGCGGCCCGACGATGGCCGCGCCCACAATCATCTGAAGGCCCACCACCATCAGGAAATTCCCGCCCGAGGCTGCGCCGCGCACCGACAGCGTGGCAAAGGCCAGCGCAAAGACCGCGATCACGCAGAGACCCACGCCGTAAAGGTCCATCCCGCCCTGAAACCGCGCGCCCATGATGATCGCCACACCGCCCAAGCCCGCGAAGAGGCCGATAATCCCGATCTTGCTCAGCCGCTCGCCCATGAAGGCCCAGGCGAAGAACCCCACCAGAAGCGGCATGGTCGAGGCGATGATGGCGGCGAGCGAGGCCTCGATGGTCTGCATCGCCACGAAATTGAGCCCGAGATAGAGCGCGTTCTGGCACACCCCGAAGATGATCGTGGCGCGCCATTGCGACCGCGTGAGACGCCAGCTTTGCCCCAGCAATCCCGCAATCGCGATGCCCAGCAGCCCCGAGATGAGGAAGCGCAGACCAAGCGCCGTCAGCGGCGGGGCGGCGGCGACGATGATCCGCGCCGAGGTGAAGGCCGACGACCACATGAGGGCAAAGGCCAGCCCCATGCCGAGCGCGCGCAGATCCATGACCGTCTCCTGCCCCTCAATCGCCCCAGGTGTAGTTGAAGCTCACGCCGGTTTTGTGGTGTTCCGTAATGTTGGCAGGCGCTTCATGGCGCGTCCAAAAGTCTTGAACCGACACGCGGATGGAGTGAGACCCAACCACTCGCCAGCAAACCGCCCCCCACTTCAGAGCTTAACCAAGCGCTCTTCGAACCATGCGCAAAGCGCAGCAAAATCGACGCTCCCATCTGCTACGCCTACAACGAGGTCGTCTATCGGTTCATTTTCATCTATCGTCAACATGTAGCCACTCCGCTCGATCAGGATTTCCACCAGAAGCCAAGCGGTTCGTTTGTTGCCATCCACGAACCCGTGGTTTCCGACTATGCTCTCAAGCAAGGCTGCGGATTTTCGGTGGATTGGTCGGTGATACCCGGAATAGGGACGGCCCAGGGCGGATTCGATCAGCGTGAGGTTGCTGACGCCGCCCAGGCCGCCATATCGCAACGCCTCGTCATGCGCCATGATCGCATCCGCAAGCGTCACCCTGTAATGTCGGCTACCGATCAGCCAACCGCTTCAGCGCGGACTTTCGCCGCTCCGAAGCTTCCTTTATCACTTGGGCCGTTTTAGCCCCCGATTTCGACGTAACGGAGGATGTGCCGACCTCGGCCAGTCGCCCGGTTATCTCGTGTCGCACGAGATAACCGCCCTTCACCGTGGTTTTTTTCAGATTCGTAGCCATGCACATCTCCTGCCACCACCGCAAATATGGAAAGGGTCCTCTGGTTTGGCAAGCGGCATCTCGGCAACTCGTCATTGAGAGCCGCTTTACCCCGCCTCTCAATCGCCCCAGGCGTAGTTGAAGCTTACGCTGATGCGGTCCTCTTCGGACATGTTCATGGGCACCTCGTGGCGCAGCCACGATTCCCACAAGAGCACGTCGCCCACCTGCGGCTTCACATAGACAAAGCCGCGCATCTCCTGCCGCGCATCCTTGCGCCGGGGCGGGGCAGCCATCATCCGGGCCGAGCGCGGATCCTCGAGCTTGAGCGCCGAGGCCCCCTCGGGCATGGTCACATAGGTGGTGCCGGAAATCACCGAATGAGGGTGGATATGGCTGGAATGCATGCCCCCCTCCGGCAGGATGTTGATCCAGATATCTTCAAGCCGGAGCGTCTGATCCCCCAGATCGAATTGCAGGTCCTGCGCGAATTCCGCGACATGGGCATCCAGTGCCTTGACCAGATCGGCGAAGATCGGAAAGCGCCAGGGCAGGTCGGTGAGCGAGGCATAGGAGGTATAGCCGGGATAGCCTTCGGTCTCGCACCAGGTTTGGCCCGCCTCGTCATCCTCGGCGATGGAATAGCATGACGCCTCAAGCTCTTGCGCGTCGATGGCGGGGTCGTGCGCGCCAAGGCGTGCACGATAGAGGCGGGTCACGAAGAGCGAGTCGATCTCTGGCATGAAACCGGTGTAGCGCAGCCCTGCGGCGAAGGCGAGAGGGGCGCCTCAGGCGACGGCGATATTGTCGATGAGCCGCACACCCGCCAGCCACGCAGCGGCAAAGAGACGGGCGGGACGGTCAGGCATGTCGAGGGCCGAAAGATCGTCCTGCGCGCGCAGATCGAGGTAATCGGCCCCGGTGAATCCGGCCCTGTCCAGCCGTCTGAGCGCCGCGTCGCGCAGCGGCGAAAAGGGTTGGCCCGCGCGCAGCCCAAGGGCGATCGCCTCCATCTCCTCATGCAGGCGCGGGGCCATGGTGCGCGCGCGATCCGACAAGAGCAGGTTGCGCGAGCTGAGCGCCAGCCCGTCGATGTCGCGGATCGTCGGACAGCCATGCACGGTGACGGGCAGATCAAGATCGGCGGCCATGCGGCGCACCACCAGAAGCTGTTGATAATCCTTCTCGCCGAAAAACGCATCCGTGGCGGCGGTCTGGGTAAAAAGCTTGGTCACGACGGTGGCCACCCCGTCGAAATGGCCGGGCCGCCACGCCCCTTCCATCACGTCCGTCAGACCGCTGACCGACACGGTGGTGGCAAAGGCGGGGGGATACATCTGGTCGCCCTCCGGCACCCAGAGCGCATCCACGCCAAAGCGTTCGAGCTTGCGCGCGTCCTCAACCTCGGTGCGGGGGTAGTTTTCAAGATCGGCAGGGTTGTTGAACTGCTTGGGGTTGACGAAAATCGTCACGATCACCCGGTCACACACCGCCTTCGCCGCTGCCACCAGCGAGAGATGCCCGTCATGCAGCGCGCCCATGGTGGGCACCACGCCGATCCGCTCTCCGGCCCGGATCCAGGGGCGGGTGGCGGCGCGCAGATCATCAAGGCGGCGCAGGATCGGCGCGCTCACCGTGGTGCCTCGTCGGCAAAGCCGTGCTCGGGCGCGGGAAAGCTGCGCGCGCGCACCTCCTCGGCATAGGCGGCAATGGCCGCCTCGCCATCCTGTCCCAGGCTGGCATAGCGTTTGACGAATTTGGGCTTGAACGCGGTGAAAAGGCCCAGCATGTCATCGACGACAAGGATCTGCCCGTCACAACCCGCGCCCGCGCCGATGCCGATGGTGGGAATGGGTATCTCGGCGGTGATCCGTTGGGCAAGGCCTGAGGGCAGTTTTTCGAGCACCACCGAGAAGGCCCCCGCCCCGGCCACGGCGCGCGCGTCCGAGAGAAGCGCCTCGGCGGCGGCCCCGCGCCCCTGCACCTTGTAGCCCCCCAGCGTGTTGACCGATTGCGGCGTGAGGCCGATATGCGCCATCACCGGCACGCCGCGGGTCACGAGAAAGGCAATCGTCTCGGCCATGTGCCGCCCGCCTTCGAGCTTGACCGCCGCCGCGCCGGTTTCGCGCATCAGCGTTGCGGCATTGCGGAACGCCTGCGCCGGGCTTTCCTCGTAGCTGCCGAAGGGCATGTCGATCACCAGCATCGCGCGCGAAAGGCCGCGCGCCACCGCCTTGCCGTGCAGGATCATCATCTCCATCGTCACGCCCAGCGTCGAGGGCAGGCCGTGGAGCACCATGCCGACGCTGTCACCGACGAGGACAAAGTCGCACGCGGCATCCATCATCCGCGCCATCGGCGTGGTATAGGCGGTCAGACTGACGATGGGCGCACCGCCCTTCATCGCCCGGATATCATCGGGGAGGGGGGCGGATTTGCGGGCGGTGGCGCTCATGGCGGAGCCTCTGGGGTATTCTGCGATGCGGCGCACGCTATCAAGCCGCGCGGGGAATATCCACACCCCATGTTTTGCCGCGCAAATCCCGCCGCTGCGTCGCTTTCGGACTGCGTTGGGTCGGATGGGCTTCGCGCCGTCTGGCAGGACTGGTAAACATCCGGGGAAATGCCTGAACGGAGTCGGCGCACATGAAAACATCGGTCAAAGCCCTCGTCGTCGGCGGCGGGGCCGTCGGAACCTCCATCGCCTATCATCTGGCCCGCGCGGGCTGGGACGATGTCATGCTCTTGGAGCGCGACGAGTTGACCTCCGGCTCCACATGGCACGCGGCGGGGCTTCTGCCGCTCTTCAACATGTCCTTTGCCACGACCCATATCCACAAGTATTCGGTCGAGTTCTACAAGACGCTGGAGGCCGAGACAGGGCTCAATGCCGGGTTCGCCGTTGTGGGCAACCTGCGGATGGCCCAGACGCAAGAGCGCATGGACGAATACATGCTCTACGCCTCGACCGCCGAGACATGCGGCGTGCCCTACGAGTGGCTGACGCCCGACGAGATCAAGGCGCGCTGGCCGCTGATCAACACCGAGGACCTGAAAGGCGCGCTTTACCACAACACCGACGGCTACATTAATCCCGCCGACGTGACGCAGGCGATGGCCAAGGGCGCGCGCCAGCGCGGCGTGATGATCGAGCGCAAGTGGCAGGCCGATGCGTTTCACTGGAATGGCACCCATTGGGACGTCACCTGCACGAAGATGGTGGAACGGGGGGGCAACCTCGTCGCCTCTGACGAGCAGATCACCATCACCGCCGAACATGTCGTGACCGCCAGCGGCAACCATGCCCAGACCACCGCGAAAAAGCTGGGCATCAAGATCCCCGCTATCCCGGTGGAACACCAGTTCATCGTGATGGATCAGGACCCGGCATTGGTCGCGTATCGCGCGGGTGGCGGTCGGGAACATCCCGTCATCCGCGACGCCGACGCGCAGAGCTATGTGCGCGAAGAGCGTGGCGGCTGGATCTTGGGCGTTTACGAGAAGAACGCCCCCGCCTGCTTTGAATATGGCGTGCCCGACAGCTTTCGCGCCGACCTCTTCCCGCTGGCGCTGGAGCGGATCGAAGAGCAATACATGGCGATGATCCACCGTATTCCGTCCTGCGAGGAGTCGGGCCTCAAGGATGATTTCAACGGCCCGATCTGCTACACGCCCGATGGCAACCCGCTGGTCGGCCCCGCGCCGGGCTTGCGCAACATGTGGCTGGCCGAGGGCTTCAGCTTTGGCATCACGGCGGCGGGCGGCACGGGCTATTACCTCGCGCAACTGATGGTCAATGGCGAGGCCGAGATCGACATGGCGAGCCTTGATCCCAAGCGCTATTCGTCAAACTGGATGACGACCGAGTTTGCGGCGCGCAAGAACGAAGAGTGCTACGATCACGTCTATATCCTGCATCACCCGGATGAAGAACGCCCCGCCTGCCGCCCCTTGCGCACCTCGCCCGCCTACGGGCGCCAAAAGGCGCGCGGCGCGCAGTTCGGTTTTGTGAATGGCTGGGAACGCCCCAACTATTACGGGCCGCTCGATGCACCGGAAAACTTCGACCACGACGCCCGCAGCTTTCGGCGCGGCGGCTGGTGGCAATATGCGGTGGAAGAGGCACGCGCGATCCGCGAGGGCGTGGGCCTGATCGACGCCACCGCCTTTTCCAAGCATATGGTCAAAGGGCCGGGGGCGACCGCGTTCCTCGACTGGTTCACCTGCAACAAGCTGCCACGCGTGGGCCGCATCAACCTGACCTATGCGCTCACCGATCACGGCACGACGCGGACGGAATACACCATCGTGCGCCTGAAAGAGCACGAATATTACCTCGTCTCCGCCGGGGCCTGGACGGAATACGATGCCGATTACCTGCGCAAATCGGCCGAGGACATGGCATCCGAGTTCGGCTATATCGAGATTCAGGATGTCACGACCCAATGGGGCGTTTTCGCCATCGCCGGGCCGAAATCGCGCGATGTTCTGCGCGAGGTGATCAAGGATGCCGACCCGGCAACCGCGCTGTCCAACAAGCGCTTCCCCTGGCTTTCCGCACAGCGGATCGAGTTGGGCATGTGCCCCGTGAATGCCATCCGCGTGGCCTATACCGGCGAATTGGGCTGGGAATTGCACCACCCCATCGAGATGCAGACCTATCTTTTCGACCTGCTGGAAAAGGCGGGCGAGGCGCATGGCATGAAGCTGGTGGGCGCGCGCGCGCAGAACTGGCTGCGGCAGGAGAAAAGCTATCGCGCCTTTGGCAATGAATTGGGCCGCGACGCCACGCCGCTGGAGGCCGATCTGCCCCGCTTCGTGGACCTTGAGAAAGAGTTCCGCGGCAAGGCCGGGCTGGTGGCAACGGGTGTGCGCTCCAAATGCTGCACGCTGCTGATCGACGGGCCCGAAGATGCCGATCCCTGGGGCCGCGAGGTGCTTTACACCCCCGAGGGCGAGCGGGTGGGCCGCCTCACCTCTGGCGGCTATTCGGTGGCGTTCGGCAAATCCATCGGCATGGGCTATGTCCGGCCTGAACTGGCGGTCGAGGGCACAAGGCTCAAGGTCAAGATGCTCGACCGGCTCTGGGATGCGACCGTCACCTGCGACAGCCCCTATGATCCGAGGAACGAGACCATCCGCAAGGATGGATGAGCCAGGTAGGGGGTGCCGTCGGGTGCCCCCTTATTTTTCATGCTGGCGCAACCACCTGCGCCACGCGCCCTCCGACCCGCGAAAGACGTTGATATCGACGCCGCCTTCCACCCCCGGCACGATCCCGGTGCCGGTATATTGCCAGAACACCCAAGGCTGACCCGGATAGATCTGATCGGGGGTTTTTGCGACTGCGCGCAACCAGAATTCCGCCCGCACCTGCCCGATGCCGGTCTGTGCGTAGAATTCCGGCGTGGTGTAGATGATCGGGCGCTGGCCGTAATGCCGCTCGACGATATCAAGGAAAATTTCCGCCTGCCTGCGCACCTCCGCCCCCGGCGGGCGCACCGTGCAGGTGGGTGAGAACGGGTTCCATTCCAGATCGAGCACGGGTGGCAGCATCTTGCCCCTGCGCGGCACGTTGCGGATGAACCATTGCGCCTGCACCTCCGGTGCCGTGCAGAAATAATAGAAGTGGTAGGCCCCGCGCGGCACGCCATGACGCGCGGCCAATTGCCAGTTGCGGTCGAACTGCGGATCCTTGAGGTCCCCGCCCTCGGTCGCCTTGATGAAGGCAAAGGCCACTCCCGAGACCGCCATCCGCCGCCAGTCGATCTCGTTCTGAAAGCGCGCCACGTCGATGCCATGGACCGGATAGCTGGCAGGGCCGCGCGGGCCGAAATCCACCGGGTCGTAATCGCCGAAGCGGCTCGCCGCCAGCGCGGGCAGAGCGGCAAGCAACAGGCAGACGGACAGGATACGCAGCATCGGTGGGGGTCTCCGGGCTTGGGGCCTGAGACCCATCCTAAACACCTCTTGCGGACCGGTCAGCAGATTTCGCGCGCCGCGCTCAGCCCCTGGCCGACAATTCGTCGAAACAGGCCAGCGCGTGGGCGGCATACATCATTGCCGGGCCGCCCCCCATCTGGATCGACATTGCCAGAACGTCGCCCACTTCCTCGCGGGTGGCCCCGGCGCGCAGCAGCGCCTCGACATGCAGCCCGATGCAGGGCTCGCAGCGGATCACGATGGACATGCCGAGCGCGAGGAACTCCTTGGTCTTGACGTCGAGCGTGCCGCCTTCCTTGACCGCCTTGCCGAGGCCCCCGAAGGCACGGGCCGTTTCGGGGATAAGCGCGTTGAGCGCGCGCAATTCGGTTCTTTGGCCGTCAATCGTGTCTTGCCAGTTCATCTCCGCGTCCTTTTGCCTGCGTGATCCTGCCGTTGCAGAAACCACCGGCGGCGGCACGGGGCCTTGATCCAGATCAGGCGCAGTGGCGCGCGGCGAGAAGAAGGTTGTTGGCGGGCATGTCGCGCGGTGCTTGCGGCATCAGACCGGCCGCGCGCAACCAGTCCGTGACATCGGCCACGTCCTTGTAGCCGATTTCGGGGTCCTGAGCGACAAGGCTGGCGTGAAAGCGCGCGTCGCCTTCGGATGTGGCCGTGCCGTCCCTCAGGAACGGGCCGTAGAGCACGAACCGCCCACCGGGGCCAAGCGCCTGAGCGGCTTCCGCGATCAGGGTCCGTGCCTCCCCGGTGCTGATGAGATGCAGCAGGTTGACCAGCACGATGAGCGCCTGACCGGGATGCACCGCCCCCCAGCCCGGCGCGGTGGCGTCAAGGGCGATGGCCGCGCGCAGATTGGGCAGCGCGGCCTCTGCCACATGAAGGTCGATGCTGGCGCGGCGCACGGGGTCGATCTCGGTTGGTTGCCAGACAAGGCGGGGCAGGGCGCGCGCGAAACCCACCACATGCTGGCCGGTGCCGCTTGCAATCTCCAGCGCGGGGCCGGTCGCGGGGGCGATGGCGGCAAGCGCCTCTGTGATCGCCTCGGCATTGCGCGCGGCGGAGGGCGCGAAAAGCTTGCCGCCCGTCTCCCCCTCGGCGATCGAGGCGCTGTCGGGCAGGTTGAGACGGCGCGGCATCAGACCTCCTCCGTTCGGTCGGTGGCGGGGGGCGGCGCGGGAATGAGCGCCGAGAGCCGGTTAAAGAGCGCCGGGTCCATATCGAAATCGAGCGCGGCCAGCGACGGGCCAAGCTGCGCGGGCGCGGAGCCCGAGATGATCGGCACCGCGCCGAGCGGATGCCGCGCCACCCATGCCACGGCGAGCGTGGCGGGATCGGTCCCCACCTCCCTGGCAATCGTCGCCAGATCGGCGGCGGCCCGGTGCAGGTGATCGCCTGCGTAGCGCGCCGCATACATCCGGTTTTCGGTGATCCGCCCGCCCTCGCCACGCGCGTATTTCCCGGTCAGAAGCCCGCCCGCAAGCGGCGAATAGCAGGCCGCGACCATCCCCTCGGCCTGCGCCATGGGCAGGATCTCGACCTCGGCCTGACGTTTCACGAGGTTGAACATCGGTTGCAGGATCGAAATGGCAAGGCCCATCCGTTCGGCGATGCAGGCGGCCTTCATCACCTGCCAGGCGGCGAAATTCGACAGGCCGACATGGTCGATCTGGCCGCGCTGGCGCAACTCCGCGAAGGTCTCCATCGTCTCTTCGAGCGGGGTGTCGGGGTCGAACCGGTGGAGATAGAGCACCTCTACCCGGTCCATGCCGAGGCGGCGGCGCGAGGCGTCGAACTGCGCCAGCATGGTGGCGCGGCTGGCCCCGGATGCGTGCCCGACCTTGGTGGCGATCACCAGACGGTCCCGCACAGGGGCGGCGAGGCGACCCAGGATCGTCTCGGACGCGCCGTCGGTATAGATATGCGCGGTGTCGAAATGGGTGATGCCTGCCGCAAGGCAGGCCTCGAACATGGCCTTTGAGGCGGCCTCGTCGGCCTTGCCGCCGAATTGCATCGTGCCAAAGGCAAAGCGGCTTGCCTTGGTGCCGTCGGGGGAGGTGATGTGCTCTTTCATGCGCCAGAGGGTGCCATGCGCGCGCTGCGTTGAAAAGGTGTCACCTTGCATTGAACGGGCAGGGGGCTTAGGCGATGAACCATCGACCGCAGAGGACCGACGCCCATGAAGATGCACGAGACATTCATCAAGCCGATGCACCCGGAAGGGCGCAAGTTTGTCGGCGTTTTCACGGCGATCACGCTGGTCCTGTTCCTGATCTGGGAGCCGCTGGGCTGGCTGGGTGCGGGCCTGACAGTGTGGTGCTACTATTTCTTCCGCGACCCCGAGCGCGTGACGCCCGCGCGTCCGGGCCTGATCATCAGCCCCGCCGACGGGATCGTGTCGCTGATCGAACAGGTGGCGCCGCCTGCGGAACTGGGCCTGCCCGATGTGCCGCTCACGCGGGTGAGCGTGTTCATGTCGGTGTTCAACTGCCATGTGAACCGCGCGCCGGTTGAGGGCACGGTCACGAAGATCGCCTATCGCCCGGGCAAATTCCTCAATGCCTCGCTGGACAAGGCCAGCGAGGATAACGAGCGCAACGGCATCGTCATCGAGATGTCCGATGGCCGCCTGTTGCCGGTGGTGCAGATCGCGGGGCTGGTGGCGCGACGGATCGTCTGTTTCGTGCGCGAGGGCGAAAGCGTGGCGCGCGGGGGACGGTTTGGGCTGATCCGCTTCGGCTCTCGGCTCGATGTCTACCTGCCCGAAGGCGTCACGCCGCTGGTGCGGGTGGGACAGACGATGGTGGCAGGCGAGTCGGTGATCGCGGAGTTGACCGCATGACCGAGACGCCGCGCCCGCCCCGCAAGGAGGTCACGCTCGCGCAGCTTTTGCCCAACATGCTCACCGTGGCGGCGATCTGCGCCGGGATCACGGCGATCAGGTTGGGGGTGCAGGGCGATTATGTGCGCGCGGTGCAGCTTCTGCTGATCGCGGCGGTGCTTGACGGGCTCGATGGGCGGCTGGCGCGGCTGTTGCGCAGCACGTCGGCCATGGGGGCCGAGCTTGATTCGCTGGCGGATTTCCTCAATTTCGGCGTCGCCGCCCCGCTGGTCATCTATTACTGGGGTTTGCAGGACGCGCGGCACGCGGGCTGGATCGCGGTGTTGTTCTTCGCGGTCTGCTGCGTGATGCGGCTGGCGCGGTTCAACGTAAGCGCGCGCGAAGAGGGGGCCAAGGGCGGATCGGGCGCCTATTTCTCCGGCCTGCCGTCGCCTGCGGGGGCGCTTCTGGCGATGCTGCCGATGTTCGTCACCTTCGCCCTGCCGGGCATGTCGCATCCGCCCGCCGCGCTGGTCGGGATTTACATGGCGGGGGTCGGCCTTCTGATGATCTCGCCGGTGCCGGTCTGGTCGTTCAAGAAGACGCGGATCTCGCGCGAGAACGTCAAGTTCTTCCTCTTGGGCTTTGCCTGTGTCGCTGCCGCGTTGGTGATTTTCACATGGGGCGCGCTGATCGTTCTTTGTCTTGCCTATATCGCCATGGTGATCTGGGCGGCGCTGGTGTGGTATCCGAGAAACAAGTGAGGTCAGAAACGATGGAGCTTGATGCCGTCCGCAATTCATATGCAAGATGGGCCCCGGTCTATGATGCGACCTTCGGCAAGATCACCAATCAAGGGCGGCGCGCGGCGGTGGCGCATATCAACGCGCGCGGCGGCGATGTGCTCGAGGTGGGGGTCGGCACGGGCCTTTCGCTGGAAACCTACGGCCCGCATCTGCGCGTGACCGGCGTGGATTACAGCCCCGCGATGCTGCGCAAGGCGCGCGGGCGGGTGGCGCGGCTGGGGCTGGCCAATGTCGCGGCGCTGCGGCGGATGGACGCGCGCAAGCTCGATTTCCCCGATGCAAGTTTCGATACCGTCGCGGCAATGCATGTGCTGTCGGTCGTGCCCGAACCCGAGCGCGTGATGGCCGAGATCGCCCGCGTGCTGCGCCCCGGCGGGCAGGTCGTCATCACCAACCATTTCAAGCACGAGCGCGGGGTCTGGGCCGGTCTGGCCCGCGCGGCGGCCCCGCTCGAGCGGGTGCTGGGCTGGCATTCGGACTTCGAGATCGAAACGGTGCTGCGCGAAGCCTTGCTCAAAGTGGTCGACCGGCGCGATCTGCCGCCGATGGGCATGATGACATTCCTCGTGCTGGAAAAGCGCCAAGGCTGAACCGCGTTCAGTCGAACGTGCCCGCCACCCGCCCGAGCAGCATGAAGGCGCGCGCGGTGCGGGTGTCGGAGAGCTCCGAGAGTTCGGCATCCGAAGCCGTCTTGGCGAATTGAGAGATCATCCGGTCGAAAAGCCGCAGGAAATGATGCGCCGCGTCGCGGAAAATCGTGTCCTGCTTCATGCGCGCCGCCGTCAGCGCCAGCGACGAGCGATCCCGGATCCCGCCGAGCGCGGCGATGGTGCGCCCGCGCTCTCCGGCGGCGAAGCGTCGCCAGATTTCGGGGCGGGCCATGTCGGGACGAAGATCGTCCATGTAGATGCCGTCCTGCGACAGCAGCGTGAGCACGTCCTGCGCGGCGCGGATGAGTTGCGCGGTGGGGCGGTCCTTGAGCGCGCGGCGCAGCGCGGTGAACCCGGCCTTGTCCTCGGGGCTTTCGGGAAAATTCAGCGCGCGGATGAAATCGGGGCGCTCCAGCGGGGGCGTGACCTCCTCCATCGGGGTGCCGAGCGGCAGCGCCACCTGATCGCCGAGGGCGACAGGCGGAGGCGGCGCAGGGCGCACGGGGCGTGCCTCGGTTTGATGCACCCGCACCGAGGAAAACGTCGCCAGCGCGGTTTCTGTCTTGCGCTGCGCGGCGACGATCTCATCAAGTTTTTGCGCCACGATCTTGTCCACGGTGGCACCAAGAGATTGATTTTGCGCGATATAGGCGTCGCGGATACCGTCTATGGCGGCGCGCAGGCGCGCGCTCTCCTCGCGCATGGTGCGGCTGGCGCGGGCGGCGGTGGCCCCCACCCAGAGCAAGGCCACCGGCATGAATATGGCGATGAGCACCGTCACGAAATGCAGCGCCGCGCCACCGTCCGGCCCCCTCGGGGCCAGCGCGAGAAACCACAGCGCGGATCCGGCCAGCCACATGATCGACAGCACCGCAGCGGCCACTTCGACAGAGGTCAAGGGCGCACGCGTCGCGGGCTTGGGGTCTGGTTGTCGGGCCATGGGCTGGGTCGCCTGTCAGATATAGGCGACCTTTATCACCTCGTAGGCGCGGTCGCCACCCGGCGTGCGCACTTCGACGCTGTCGCCCGCTTCCTTGCCGATGAGCGCGCGGGCAATGGGCGATTTCATGTTCAGAAGCCCGGCCTCGATGCTGGCTTCATGCTCGCCCACGATTTGCCAGGTGTGTTCCTCGCCCGTGTCCTCGTCCACAAGCGTCACCGTCGCGCCGAACTTGATCGCGCCCGACAGCTTTTTCGGGTCGATCACTTCGGCGAGGCTGAGAACCCCCTCGATTTCCTTGATCCGGCCCTCGATGAAGGACTGCTTTTCCTTGGCCGAGTGATATTCGGCATTCTCCGACAGATCGCCGTGCTCGCGGGCTTCGGCGATGGCGCGGATGATGGCCGGACGCTCGACCGACTTGAGCTGCTTGAGCTCTTTTTCCAGTGCGGCGTGGCCGCCTGCGGTCATCGGGATCTTTTCCATGCCACTTGTCCATTGTCAAAAGCGGGGCCGCGCAATGCCGGGCCCCGTCAGTGTCGTTTCCACGTTTGAACGAGATTGCACGAAGCACGCGCCCGATTGCAAGAGCCGATGCGCGCGCGGCCCGATTCCGCGCATTCGCGTGACAAATTGCCGGATTTGGCGCGGCATAACGTCGTGTTCCGATTGACTCTCTGCGCGGGCAATATAGTCCATTCAGCACGATTGTTGCGCGCCTGACGCGCCGCGCCAGAGGAGGATGACCGATGCAGGATGTGACGCGCGAAGCGATGGAATATGACGTGGTGATCGTGGGGGCGGGGCCTGCGGGCCTGTCGGCGGCGATCCGGCTCAAGCAGCTTGACGAGGGTCTGAGCGTCGTCGTGCTCGAAAAGGGCTCGGAGGTGGGCGCGCATATCCTGTCGGGTGCCGTGCTTGACCCGGTGGGCCTCGATGCGCTCATGCCCGACTGGAAGGAACGCGGCGCGCCGCTCAACACGCCTGTGACCGAGGACCGGTTTTACATGCTGGGCGAGGCGGGTGCCTTGCGCATCCCCAATTTCCCGATGCCGCCGCTCATGAACAACCACGGGAATTACATCGTGTCCATGGGCAATGTCTGCCGCTGGATGGCCGAACAGGCCGAGGCGATGGGTGTCGAGATCTTCCCCGGAATGGCGTGTTCCGAAATCGTGTATGGCGAGAAGGGCGAAGTCAAAGGCGTCGTCGCGGGCGAGTTTGGCCGCAACGAGGACGGCACACCCGGCCCGAGCTATGAGCCGGGGATGGAGCTGCACGGCAAATACGTGTTCCTGTCCGAGGGCGTGCGCGGCAGCCTCTCCAAGGAGGTGATTGCTCGCTATGACCTCTCCAAGGGCCACGAGCCGCAGAAATACGGCCTTGGCATGAAGGAAATCTGGGAGATAGACCCCGCCAAACACCGCGAGGGCAGTGTCACGCATACCATGGGCTGGCCCCTGGGCAGCAATGCGGGCGGCGGGTCCTTCATCTACCACCTTGAAAACAATCAGGTCTACGTGGGTTTCGTGGTGCATCTCAACTACGAGAACCCGCATCTTTACCCTTACATGGAGTTCCAGCGCTTCAAGCATCACCCGATGGTCGCGGAGTTGCTGAAAGGTGGCAAGCGCGTGGCCTACGGCGCGCGCGCCATCTCCGAGGGCGGGTATCAGTCGATGCCCAGGATGGTGGCCCCCGGCGTGGCGCTTCTGGGCTGTTCGGTGGGCATGGTCAACGTGCCGCGCATCAAGGGCAACCACAACGCGATGCTGTCGGGCAAGGCGGCGGCAGAGGCCGCGCATGAGGCGATCACGGCCGGACGCGCCAGTGACGAATTGACTGCCTACGAAAAAGAGGTGCGCGAGGGCGCGATCGGCCGCGACCTCAAGAAGGTCCGCAACGTCAAGCCGCTCTGGTCCAAATTCGGCCTGCTGACCTCGCTTGCAGTCGGCGGGTTCGACATGTGGACCAACACCGCGGGTTTCAGCCTTCTGGGCACGCTGGGGCATGGCAAGACCGATGCCGAGGCGACGGGCCTTGCCGAGAACCACAAGCCGATTGATTACCCCAAGCCCGATGGCAAGTTGAGCTTTGACCGGCTGACCAATGTCAGCTTTTCGATGACCAATCACGAGGAAAGCCAGCCTGCGCATCTGCGCCTCACCGATCCCAACGTGCCGATCCTCGTCAACCTGCGCAAATATGCCGAACCGGCGCAGCGCTATTGCCCGGCGGGCGTCTACGAGGTGGTGCATGAGGAGGGCAAGGAGCCGCGCTTTGTCATCAACTTCCAGAACTGCGTGCATTGCAAGACCTGCGACATCAAGGACCCCAGCCAGAATATCACCTGGGTCACGCCGCAGGGCGGTGACGGGCCGAATTATCCCAACATGTAACGGGCGCTTGATCGCCTGCGGCGCGGCCCTGTGGCTGCGCCGCATTGCCATGTGGCGGCGCGCATACTACCTTTGTCACAAAGCAAGGCAGAAAAGGCGACCCAATCCGTGACATTCCGCAGCTTGCAGGCGGCGCTTGCCGTCCTTCTCATGCAGTCCCTGCCGATACTGGCGCAAGAGCCGTCGGGGGCCTATCTCGCCGCGCAGAACGCCCGCGCGCAGGGCGATTTCGCCGCCGCCGCGCAATATTATGCGCAGGCCCTCACGCGCGACCCGAACAATCCCGCGATGCTCGAGAATGCGACCATAGCCTATATCGCGCTCGGTCGTCTCGATCAGGCCGTGGCCGTCGCGCGCAAGCTCGAGGGCGACGGGCTGCGCAGCCAGGTGGCGCAGATCGCGCTCATCGCCGATGAGGCGCGGCGCGAGGATTGGGACGCGGTGCTGAGCCGGATCGAGCAAGAGCGCGGTGCCGGTCCGCTTGCCGACGGGATGATCGCCGCCTGGGCCGATCTGGGGCGCGGCGACATGACGTCTGCCCTGTCGCGCATGGACCGCATGGCCGCCGAACAGGGACTGCGCAATTTCGCGCTTTATCACAAGGGGCTGGCACTGGCGACCGTGGGGGATTTCGAGGCCGCTGACCGGGTGTTTGAAGGCGATACCGACGGGCCGCTGCAACGCACCCGATCGGGCGTCATCGCCTGGGCACAGGTGCTCAGCCAGCTTGGCCAACAGCCGCGCGCGATCGAGATCATCGACGACACTTTCGGCACCGATCCTGACCCGGAGATCGCAACCCTGCGCGCGGCGCTCGCAGCGGGCGACGCGGTGCCCTTCGATCTGGTCACCGATGCGCGCGAAGGCGTGTCCGAGGTGTTCTTTTCGCTTGCCCGCGCGCTGATGCAGGAGGCGGGTGATGAGTTCGTGCTGATCCACGCCCGCGCCGCCGAGGCGATCAACCCCGGCAATGTCGAGGCCACGGTCACCGTGGCGCAGGTGCTCGACAGCCTCGACCAGCATAGCCTTGCCATTGATGCCTATGGCCGGGTGCCGCGCGAACACCCCGCATTCCTCACCGCCGAACTGGGCCGCGCCGATGCGCTGCGCCGCTCCGGCAAGCAGGAGGCCGCCGCCGAGGTTCTCAACCAGTTGTCGCAAACCCATCCCGACATGGCCAATGTCCATGTCGCGGCGGGCGATCTTGCGCGCGAACAGGAGGACTGGGCACGCGCCGTGGCCGCCTATGACCGGGCGCTTGCGCTGCTGGAGGCGCGCGACAACCCGCAATGGTTCGTCTATTACGTCCGCGCCATCGCCCATGAACGGCAGGACCAGTGGCCCGAGGCCGAGGCCGATTTCCGCCGCGCGCTGGAGTTGAACCCGGATCATCCGCAGGTGCTCAATTATCTCGGCTATTCCATGGTGGAAAAACACGTGAACCTCGACGAGGCGCTTGACATGATCGAGCGCGCCGTCGCGGCACAACCCGACAGCGGCTATATCGTGGACAGCCTCGGTTGGGTGCTTTACAAACTTGGCCGCTATGATGAGGCGATTGCGCATATGGAACGCGCCGCCGAGTTGATGCCGACCGATCCGGTCGTCAACGATCATCTCGGTGATGTCCTCTGGGCGGTGGCGCGCCGGACCGAGGCGCGGTTCCAGTGGAAACGGGCCCTCTCGCTGCATCAGACCAGCCCCTCGCCGGATCTGGAGCCGGAGCGCGTGCGCCGCAAGATCGAGGTCGGTCTTGACCGGGTGCTGGAAGAGGAAGGTGCCGATCCGCTGAAGCCCGTGAATGCCGCAGCGTCCGGTAACTGAGCTTGCCCCCGCCAAGGTCAACCTGACACTCCATGTCACGGGGCGGCGGGAGGATGGCTATCATCTGCTCGATTCGCTGGTGGCGTTCGCCGATATGGGCGATCTGGTGACGGTGACGCCTGATCCGGCCCCGTCGCTTCGCGTGACCGGGCCGCGCGCGGCGGGGGTGCCGGAGGGCCCGGAAAACCTCGTGCTGCGCGCCGCGGCGCTGATCGGCGTTTCGGCCGCGATCACGCTGGAAAAACATCTCCCCGCCGCCGCCGGCATCGGTGGCGGATCGAGCGACGCGGCGGCCACGCTGCGCGCGCTCTCCCGCCTGAGCGGTCGGGCTGTGCCCGAGGCGCTGGCGCTCGGGGCGGATGTCCCGGTCTGCCTCTGGGCGCGGGCCGCCCGTATGCGCGGCATTGGCGGGGAGGTGACGCCGGTCGCCGATTTGCCTGCGCTCGACGCGGTGCTTGTCAATCCCGGTGTGCCGGTGGCGACGCCTGCGGTCTTCGCGCGCCTCACATGCCGGGACAACCCGGCCATGCCGGACCCCCTGCCGTCCTGGCCCGACGCGGCGGCCTGCATCCGCTGGTTGGCCACGCAGCGCAACGATCTGGAGGCACCGGCCGCGGCGCTCTGTCCCGAAACAGGCACGGTTCTCGGACGCTTGCAGAAGAGCGGCGGTTGTCAGCTTGCGCGCATGTCCGGCTCGGGCGCGACCTGCTTCGGGCTTTATCCCGACAGGACGGCGGCCACGGCAGCGGCGGCACGGATCGCGGCAGAGCATCCCGGCTGGTGGGTGCAGGCCGCTCGGCTCAATTGATCCGGGCCACCACGTAACCGGCGAGTTGGTCGAGCATGTCGCGCACCGGATGCGCGGGCAGCACGGCGAGCGCCCCGCGCGCCTTGGCAATCCAGTCCAGCGCCTCGGTGCGGGTCGCGTCGAGCGCCCCGCGCGCGGTCAGGATCGTCAGCGCGCGGTCAAGATCGCCGTCGCGCTGATCGCCCTTCTCTATGGTGCGCCGCCAGAAGGCGCGCTCGTCCGCATCCGCGTCCGCCAATGCACGGATCACCGGCAGCGTCAGCTTGCGCTCGCGGAAATCGTCGCCGACATTCTTGCCGGTGGCCTTGGGGTCGCCCTGATAATCCAGCAGATCATCCACGATCTGAAAGGCAATCCCGAGCGCGTCGCCATAGGTGAAGAGCGCCGTCACCTGATCCTCGGGCGCGCCCGAAATCACCCCGCCCACCTGGGTGGCTGCGGAAAACAGCGCCGCGGTCTTGCCTCGCACGATCTGGAGATAGGTCGCCTCGGTCGTCGAGAGGTCACGCGCCGCGCTCAGTTGCAGCACCTCGCCCTCGGCGATGGTCGCGGCAGCATCGGCAAGGATGTCGAGCACGCGCAGCGATTCGGTCTCGACCATCAACTGAAAGGCGCGGGCAAAGAGGTAATCACCGACCAACACGCTGGATTTGTTGTCCCAGAGCAGGTTCGCCGTGGGCCGCCCGCGCCTGCTTGCGCTCTCGTCCACCACATCGTCATGCAAAAGCGTGGCCGTGTGGATGAATTCCACGGTCGCCGCCAGCCGCACGTCATGTTCGCCGCGATAGCCGCAGAGATCGGCGGTGGCGAGGGTCAGCATCGGGCGCAGCCGCTTGCCGCCCGCCTCCACGAGATGCGCCGTCACCTCGGGAATGCGCGGCGCGTGGCGCGAGGCCATGCGCGCCCGGATGAGCGTATTGACGGCGTCGAGCTTGTCAGCCAGATGCGCGGCAAGCGCCTCATGTGGTTTCGTGGCGGCCTCGTCCAAGCCCATGCTTCCCCCATTTGACCGCTCGACAAATCGGGCGCTCTGCTTTTATCTCTGTGGCATGAAACAGCTTTACCGAACCACCGACATGGCCAGCATGGCCTTTGCCAAGGCGCTGCTTCAAGGCGAGGATATAGACTGCTTTGAAATGGACGTAAACATGAGCGCGCTCGAAGGCTCGATCGGTATTTTCCCGCGTCGTCTGATGGTGGTGGATGCCGATTACGAGGACGCGCGCGTGGTGCTGGAAGATAACGGTTTCTCGCTTGAGGACTGAGCCGTTCGCGCCCGAGGATCTGAGCCTTGACGCGTTTCTTGGCGGGCGCGTGACCATCGCGCAACCCGTGTCGGGCTATCGCGCCGGGGTCGATCCGGTGCTTCTGGCCGCGAGCGTGCCCGCAAGGGCGGGTGAGACCGTGCTCGATCTGGGCTGCGGCTCGGGTGTGGCGGCGCTCTGTGTCGGCGCACGGGTGGCGGCCGTGCGGCTCGTGGGGCTGGAGGTGCAGCCGGGTTATTCCCGGCTTGCGCGCGAGAATGCCGCGCGCAACGGGCTGGCGATGGAGGTGGTGACAGGCGATCTGGCACAGATGCCCGAGGGCTTGCGCGCGCGGCAATTCGACCATGTGATCCTCAACCCGCCGTTTTTCGACCGTGCCCGCAGCACGCCCGCGCACGACGCGGGCCGCGAGGGGGCCATGGGCGAGGCGCTGCCGCTCGATCGCTGGGTCGCGGCTGCGGCCCGCCGCGCGGCCCCCGGCGGCCATGTCTGCGCGATCCACCGGGCCGAGCGTCTGGCCGATCTGCTGGGTGCGATGGCCGCGCGGCTCGGCTCAATCGAGGTGCTGCCGCTGATTCCCCGGCGCGCGCGGGCGGCGCGGCTGGTGCTGGTGCGTGGCCGCAAGGGCGGGCGCGCGGCGCTCCGGCTTTGCGATGGCTGGCTCATGCACGGTGGCGCTCGGCACGAAAGGGACGCGGAAACCTACACCGCAGAAACCGCTTCGGTGCTGCGGGATGCGGCACCGCTGCCCTTCTGCCGTTGATTTGGCGAAAATCCGCGCGAGAAATTTTCGAAATTTATGCGACTGCGGCGTGACAGAATTGTAAAACTGTGCTGCAATTCCCATGTCGATTGGACAAGACACATTCCACCAAAGGAGGATGCCCATGAGCTTGAGTTCGCATATCGAGGAACTGAAGAGGAAACATCACGTGCTCTCGGAACAGGTGGAAGCGGCGCAACGCGCACCGGGGGCAAGCTCGCTTGAAGTCGCAGAACTCAAGAAACAGAAATTGAAGATCAAGGAAGAGATCGAGCGCCTGTCAGTCAACGCCTGACGGGTCATACATATCGGGCCGGGGAATGTTCCCCGGCCCTTTGCCGCGATTGTGCGATCAGGAAAAGAACTGCGCGCCGTTGGCGGAGATGGTCGATCCGTTGATGAAGCTCGCATCGTCGGAAACAAGGAAGGCGACGCAGCGGGCGATTTCCTCGGGCTCGCCAAGGCGGCCGGCGGGGATCATCGAGATGATCTTTTCGCGCACGGCCTCGGGCACGGCCATGACCATTTCGGTGGCGATATAGCCCGGACAGACCGCATTCGCGGTGATGCCCTTGGCCGCACCCTCCTGCGCCAGGCTGCGCACGATGCCAAGATCACCGGCCTTGGTGGCGGCGTAGTTGACCTGGCCGAACTGGCCCTTTTGCCCGTTGACGGACGAGATAACGACGATCCGGCCGAAGCCACGGTCGCGCATCCCCGGCCAGGCCGGGTGAACGGTGTTGAACACGCCGGTGAGGTTGGTGTCGATGACCTCTTTCCACTGCTGCGGGCTCATCTTGTGGAAGGGCGCATCACGGGTGATGCCGGCATTGGCCACCACGATGTCGATCGGGCCGAGATCGGCCTCGACCTGCGCGATACCGGCTTTCGATTCGTCGTAATCGGCGACGTTCCACTTATAGGTCTTGATGCCGGTTTCCTCGGTGAATTTGGCGGCGGCCTCGTCATTGCCGGCATAGGTGGCGGCGACGTTGTGGCCTGCGGCCTTGAGGGCCTTGGAAATGGCGGCTCCGATCCCGCGCGATCCTCCGGTGACGAGTGCAGTTCTGGCCATGGTCTCCTCCGATTTGGCTGTGGCATGTAACTTGGTTATCGGCTTGGTGCGTCATGCGCAATATTGTTGCTCTATAAACTTTCCGGGAGTTGACCGGTGTTCGAAAAAAAAGGGCGCCCGATGAGGAGCGCCCTTTGCCGGTCCGACGCGCTGTCTGCCCGTTACGGGCGCTCGACGCAGAGCGCGACGCCCATGCCGCCGCCGATGCAGAGCGTGGCGATGCCCTTTTTCGCGTCGCGGCGCTTCATCTCGAACAGAAGCGTGTTGAGAACGCGGCAGCCCGAGGCGCCGATCGGGTGGCCGATGGCGATGGCACCGCCGTTCACGTTGACGATGGCCGGATCCCAGCCCATCTCCTTGTTGACGGCGCAGGCCTGCGCGGCGAAGGCCTCGTTCGCCTCGACCAGATCGAGGTCCTCGACGCTCCAGCCCGCTTTTTGCAGTGCCTTGCGGCTGGCGTGGATCGGCCCCACGCCCATGATCGAGGGATCGAGACCGGCGGTGGCATACGAGGCGATTCGCGCCAGCGGTTCGATGCCGCGCCGCTCTGCCTCGTCGGCGGACATCAGAAGGGTCGCCGCCGCGCCATCGTTGAGGCCGCTCGCGTTCGCTGCGGTCACCGAGCCGTCGGCGGTGAAGGCGGGGCGCAGCTTCTGCATCGCCTCCATGGTTGCCCCGAAGCGGATATACTCGTCCTTGTCCACGATGATGTCGCCCTTGCGGGTCTTGACGGTAAAGCCGATCACCTCCTCGTCAAAGCGACCGGCCTTTTGCGCCGCCTCCGCCTTGTTCTGGCTGGCCACGGCGAATTCGTCCTGCTGGTCGCGGGTGATCTGCCACTGATTGGCGACATTCTCGGCGGTCTGGCCCATGTGATAGCCGTTGAACGCGTCCCAGAGCCCGTCGCGGATCATGGTGTCGATATATTTCATGTCACCCATCTTGTGACCCGCGCGCAGATGTGCGGCATGGGGGCTGAGGGTCATGTTCTCCTGCCCGCCCGCGCAGACGATGGCGGCATCGCCAAGCTGGATGTGCTGTGCGCCGAGCGCCACGGCGCGCAGGCCCGACCCGCAAACCTGATTGATGCCCCAAGCGGCGGATTCGATCGGCAGACCGGCGTTGATATGGGCCTGACGGGCCGGGTTCTGGCCCTGCCCCGCGGTGAGAACCTGGCCAAGGATGGTTTCGGAAACCTCGGCCTTGTCGATGCCCGCGCGTTCGACCACGGCCGCGAGCACGGCAGCGCCCAGATCATGCGCAGGGGTGTTGGCGAACGCGCCGCCAAAAGACCCGACAGCCGTGCGGGCCGCGGATGCGATTACTACGTTGGTCATTGAGGTCCTCCACCATGGGTTGGATGGCCGCCCCCCGCCTCCCGTCGCCGGGGCGCAAGCATCCTGTGCGATGGTCATATCTTAAGCGCTGCGCCGCGGCAACGCCAGAGGCGCGCGTCAGGCGGTCGCGCGCGCCAGCCCGGTATCGAGCCAGGGTGGGCGCACGGTCGGTGCGCCGAAATAATATCCTTGCAGACAGTCGATTCCGAGCGCGGTGAGATAGGCCGCATCGGCGGCGCGCTCGACGCTTTCGGCGACTGTGACCATGTCGAATTGCCGCCCGACGCTCAGCAATGCGGCGGTCAGCACCTGATTGTCGGCATTGTTTGCGATGCCCTGGATGAACTGCCCGTCGATCTTGAGGATGTCGAAGAAGAAATCCTTGAGAAAACGAAACGAGGTGTAGCCCGCGCCGAAATCGTCGAGGGCAAAGCCGATCCCCTGCATTTGCAGGTCTTTCATGAAGCCCACCACAAGCTCTGGCACCAGCATCGCCGAGCTTTCGGTGATCTCGAGGATCAGCCGCTCGGCAATCGTTGGATCCGCGCCGAGCCCCTTTTTCAGGGTGCGCAGCCAGCGGCCATAGCCGATGGAGCGCGCAGACATGTTGATCGAGAGCCGCAGATCGGGGAATTCCGCCAGCGTGGCCAATCCCTTTTCCAGCGCGAGGCAGTCGATGATGCGGCCGAGTTCGCGGGTTTCGATCTGGCCGATGAATTCGCGTGCCGGGATCACCCGGCCGGTCGCATCGGTGACGCGAATCAGCCCCTCGTAAAAGGCGGGCTTGTCCGTTTGCGTCGCGGTCACAACAGGCTGGAAGGCGAGCATCACCTGTTTGTGCCGCACCGCAATGTCAACCATCTCGATCACCGAGCGGTCGCGTGCCGAAACGGCGTAGTTGAGCGGATTGTCATGGCCCGCCGGAACATCCACCCATTTGCCGTTGCGCGTCATGGCGCCCTCCGATCCCGTTTGATGCGCTTGCACGATGCGCGCTTTCCCTTAAGGATCGCTTAAAGCGCGCATTTGAACGATTGACGGGAGCAGGTGATGGAACGCTGCGGCTGGGCGGGGCCCGACCCGCTCTATCTGGCCTATCACGACGAGGAATGGGGCGTACCCGAGCGCGACGGCCGGGCGCTCTTTGAAAAGCTCGTGCTGGACGGGTTTCAGGCGGGGCTGAGCTGGCTGACGATCCTCAAGAAGCGGGAAAATTTTCGCGCTTCTTTTCAGGGGTTTGATCCGCATGTGATCGCGGGATGGGGCGAGGCGGAGGTGGTCCGGCTGCTGGGGGATCCCGGCATCGTGCGCCATCGCGGCAAGATCGAGGCGACGATCACCAACGCCCGCACCTGGGCCGCCATCGAGGCAGAGCAGGGCTTTGCCGCCTATCTGTGGGATTTCGTCGATGGAAGACCGATCCAGAGCCGTTTCGGGACGCTGGCCGAGGTGCCGGCCGAGACGGAAATTTCCCGCAAACTTTCGAAGGATTTGAAGAAAAGGGGATTCAAATTCTGCGGCCCCACCATCGTTTACGCCTTCATGCAGGCGGTCGGCATGGTCAACGACCACCTCGTGACCTGCCCGTGCCACGAGCGGGTGGCGCGGCTGGGCTGAGGCGCGTCGGTATTGCGGCGGTGGCGTGGAGGGGTGTGCGGCCTCGACCTGAAAGAGCACGTGGTGCCGACGGAAAGACCATCCCCGCCCGGTCGCAGCGGTGGCCCCGGCGGGGCCGGGGACACCTTGAGACGCGGCTTTTCGTCGGCATGTTCAGCTTCAGCGCGCCTCTTCCGGCGCGTCGCCGCCGATGATGCTTTGCGGGGGGGTTGGTCTCGCCGACCGGCGGGGTCTCCGCCGGTGGGGAGACGAGGGTGCCATATGCGAGGAGCCCGCCCAGAAGCACCATGATGACAAGCAGCGCGATCAGCCCCCCACGGGCCGTGCCGCCCGCGATCGGCGCATTGTAGGGGTCCATGCTGCTTCCGGGTTGGCGATGCGGGTCTTGGTCCGGTGGATACATGTCGTCCTCCTTTCACATTCGGAAAGGTAGGGGCCCATGCCGTACCGCGAAATGCCCCCGGGCCGGTCCGCGACGATCCGGGCGTGAACATGCCGGAATCGGAAGAGGCGTCGGCAAGGTTCTGCCGCATAGGCAACGACGCGGTGGCGTGCCAAGGGCCCGCGCAACTATTGGAGCGTCGCGTCGAAGGTAATCACCGTGCGGTCGCCGTCCGCGGCAGGTTCGGTCGCGATCTTCGCGTTGAGGATGTCCCGCCCGGAAAACTCGATCGCGGTTTCTTCCAGCCCGGCCTGTTTCGGACGGATGTTGTATCCGTCCCTCGCAAGTTCCTCGGACCAGGCCCGGAACAATTCCTCGACATCGGCCGCGGTCGTGAAAGAGAACATCCGGATGCTGGAGCCGATAGAGCGGTCCATCTGCACCCGCGCATCCGCCGGGAGGGCCAGAACGTCCGGGACCCAGTCCTGCGGCGGCTCTTCGGCATGGGCCATCGCGGTCAGCAGGAGTGACAGTGCAAGACTGAACAGGATGCTTCTGAACTGTCCGGCGAGGCGGTGACGGATCAGGCCGACCGTCACCGGAAGCTGCGGGGCCCCGACGCCGAAGGCGGCGGTCTGGCTGAGAGCGATCATCATGAGCGGAAGATATCGCGCGTTCCGGGATGTTCAACACGCTTTCGGGTGCCGCCTTTGGCCCGCCGACCCCGGACGCGATCCGTGTCCCCGCGTCAGGGCCCGAAGGCCCCGTGTCGGCAAGGTTTAGCCGGTCCGGTTTGCGTCTCGGCCCAAGGGGCCCCAGGTTGGGCCTCGAACGCAATCAGACAGGAGATGTTCGGAATGTTCAAAGCCAAGATGCTCGCAACCGCGCTGGCGCTCGTGATCGCGCCGGTTGGCACGCTTCCCGCCATGGCGCAGCAGGGTACCGCGCAGGTGCAGGTGTCGGAGTCTGAGCTTGACGCCTTCGTCGTCGCCTACAGGGCGGTCGTGGAGATAGAACAGGAATACGGCTCGAGGCTGCAGGATGTCACGGCCGAGGCCGAACGGCAGGCGATCATCAGCGAGGCGCAGGCCGAGATGACCCAAGCCGTCGAGGAGGCCCCCGATATCGAGGTCGATCGCTATGTCGAGATCCTCCAGGTCGCGCAGGCCGATCCCGATCTGCAGGCGAGGCTGACCGACAGGCTCCAAGACTGACCTTTCCCTTGGCCTCTTGCCACGGTGCGTCCGCGGTGCCGCGTTGCGCCGCGGACCCACCACCCCCCTCTTTCGCACGCGTCATGGCACGGGACCGGCGTCGATCCCCATTCCCATCCCCTGTTTCGCATTCGCGCCGCATGGACTATATGGAGCGGGATATGACCCGCAGGACCATGCCATGACCCCCACCGCCCCGATCACCCAGGACGTGCTCACCATCCCCCGCAAGCTGCCGGAGGGGAAGATCAACCTTGTGGGCCTCACGCGCGACGGGCTGCGGGCGGCGCTGATCGCGCATGGCACGCCCGAACGTCAGGCGAAGATGCGCGTGAACCAGATCTGGCAATGGATCTATCAATGGGGCGTGCGCGATTTTGCGGCCATGAGCAATCTCGCCAAGGGCTATCGCGCCGATCTGGCCGAGCGCTTCGTCATCGAGATCCCCGAGGTGGTGAACAAGCAGGTGAGCGCGGACGGCACGCGCAAATACCTGGTGCGGATCGCGGGCGGGCACGAGGTCGAGGTGGTCTATATCCCCGAGACGGATCGCGGCACGCTGTGCATTTCCTCTCAGGTGGGGTGCACGCTCACATGCAGTTTCTGCCATACCGGCACGCAAAAGCTGGTGCGCAACCTCACGGCCGGGGAAATCATCGGTCAGGTGATGCTGGCGCGCGACGACCTGGACGAATGGCCGCGCCCCGGCGAGGGGGCCGGAGAGCGGCCGCGCCTCATCTCCAACATCGTGCTGATGGGCATGGGCGAGCCGCTCTACAATTTCGAGAACGTGCGCGACGCGATGAAGATTGCCATGGATGGCGAGGGGATTTCGCTGTCGCGCCGCCGCATCACGCTTTCGACAAGCGGCGTGGTGCCCGAGATCGCGCGGGCGGCAGAAGAGATCGGCTGTCTGCTGGCGGTCAGCTTTCACGCCACCACCGACGAGGTGCGCGACAAGCTGGTGCCGATCAACAAGCGCTGGAACATCGAGACGCTTCTGGCCACGCTGCGCGACTATCCGCGCCTCAGCAATTCCGAGCGGATCACGTTCGAATATGTCATGCTCAAGGGTGTGAACGACAGTGACGAGGATGCCCGCCGCCTTGTGCGGCTCATTGCGGGGATCCCGGCCAAGATCAACCTCATCCCCTTCAACGAATGGCCCGGCAGTCCCTACACGCGTTCGGACCGGGCGCGGATCGAGCGGTTTGCCGACATAATCTACAAGGCCGGTTATGCCAGCCCGATCCGCACGCCGCGCGGCGAGGATATCATGGCCGCCTGTGGCCAGCTCAAATCCGCCACCGAGCGCGTGCGCAAGAGCCGCGCGCAGATCGAGGCCGAGGCGGGGCTTTGAGCGTGGCTGGTCTCAACGTCCTGCCGCACCCCATGAACTCTGACGGCAAGCCGCGCCGCGTGGGCGTGGAGATCGAGCTTGGCGGCTTGCCCGAGGCCGAGGTGGCACGGCTTTGCGCCGAGGTTCTGGGCGGGAGGGCAGAGCAGAAGGACAGCCATATCTGGGCCGTGGACGGCTCGGATATTGGCGCGATCGAGGTTTATCTCGATATTTTCCTGCGCAACGCGACGAAAACGAGACTGCGCGATCTGGCGCTCGATCTGGGGCGCGAGGTCGTGCCGGTGGAGATCGTGACCGAACCCCTCGACATGGAGGGTCTGGCGCGGCTCGATGCCCTGCGCGAGGCGTTGCGCAACGCGGGCGCATTGGGGAGCGGCGCGGGGCTGCTCTTTGGTTTTGGCGTGCATTTCAACATCGAGGTGGCCAGCGGGCGGGATGCCGACACGGTGCGCCCGCTACTGGCCTATGCGCTGATCGAGGACTGGCTGCGCGCCGCCTATCCCATCGACGAGGCGCGCCGCCTGCTGCCCTTTACCGACCCATACCCGACCGACTTCGTGCGCGCGCTGATCACGGCGGGGCCGGGGGCCACGCGCGACGCGATCACCGGGCTGTATCTGACCCATACGCCAAGCCGCAATCGCGGTCTCGACATGCTGCCCTTGTTCGCACATTTCGACCCGGGGCGCATCGCGGCGGCGATCGAGGACAAGACCTCGGCGCGCCCGACCTTTCATTTCCGCCTGCCCGATTGCCGGATTGATGAGGCCGAGTGGTCGCTGGCGGAAGAATGGCGCAGGTGGGTGATGGTCGAGCGGGTGGCGGGCGACAGCGCCCTCTTGCGCCGCCTCTCGGATGCCTGGGAGGACGATCACGGCCTTCTGACGCTCTCGCGCCAAAGCTGGGCCGCGCGCGCGGGGCGCATCCTGCAAACTGCGGGGATCGACCGGGAATGAACATCCGCCCGGTGATCGGTGTCACCGTCTCGGCGCGGTCGGGCTGGCGCATCTATCCGCTCATTGCACTGAATGTCTGGCTGGCAGGCGGGCGCGCACGGCGCTGGCAGGCGGGGCGTGAGACCGACATGGGCGCGGTGGACGGAGTCATCATCGGCGGCGGCGACGACATCTCACCCGACCTTTATGGCGGGCGGATCGTCACCTCGGCGCGGCTCGACCCCGACCGCGACGCGTTGGAGCGGGGTGTGGTGCTCGATGCCTTCGCGCGAAACCGGCCGGTTCTGGGAATTTGCCGAGGGAGCCAGATGCTCAACGTGGCGCTGGGCGGCACGCTGCATCAGGACGCCTATGCCACCTATGCCGCCAGCGATCACCGGCGCACGATCCTGCCGCGCAAGCTTGTGCATGTGGAACCCGACACGCGGTTGGCGCGGCTCGCCGGGTCTGCACCGATGAAGGTCAACGCGCTGCACAGCCAGGCGGTGGACCGGCTGGGCGCGGGGCTGCGCGTGGCCGCGCGCGATCAGGGCGGGATGATCCAGGCGATCGAGCGGGTGGCAGAGCCCTTTGCCCTTGGCGTGCAGTGGCACCCCGAGCATCTCTTTTACGCGCGCCGCCAGATGGGGATTTTCCGCGCGTTGGTGGCCGCCGCCCGCGCCTGCCGGGCACAGGCTGCGCAACTGCCCGGCGTCGATGCCGCCGCGCCCTGACATTTCCGCGCGCCTGCCACAATCCGGCGCGATTGCCGCCACAGGTGTCAACTATCCGTGATCCATCGACTGACTGTAACAAGGATGGAAACGATGATTCTGGACACAACCGACGACATCCGCGCCCTCGTGATGAGCGAGCGCAAAAAGGCCATCTCTGATCGGGAGTGGCGCCACCGGGTGCGGGGCTATGGCTATGCGATCCGCAACGATGCCGAGGGGCTTTTCGTCACCTCGATCCTGCGCGGCGGAGCCTTGTGCCGGTTGAACTGAGGCCGAGCCGAGGCGGCCTGCGCCCCCTGGCCACAGCCCCGAAAACGACAAACCCCCGAAGCGGGTGCCCGGGGGTCGTCACTTGCGTGTCGGAAAATCTTGCGGCGAAGCCTCAGATCTGACCTTCGCGCTGCGCTTTCTTGCGCGCCAGTTTCCGGGCACGGCGAATCGCTTCGGCCTTCTCGCGCGCTTTTTTCTCGGACGGTTTCTCGAAATGTTGCTTGAGCTTCATTTCACGGAAAACGCCTTCGCGCTGCAATTTCTTCTTCAGGGCGCGGAGCGCCTGATCGACATTGTTGTCGCGAACACTAACCTGCATATGGTGTCACCACCTTCCTAAGTTAAAGTTGCAAGATCTGCAGGAAGTGGCCGTATAGCAAAGCGCCCCGAACTTGTCTAGGGTGCGAGAGCGGAGGAAATTCCCATGTCCGAGACCGATCTGAAATCACGCCTGCTCGAGGCCGCCAAGCCGCATGTGCCCTTTGACGGGTGGAGCGAGGCGACGCTGCGGCTGGCCGCGGAAGAATTGGGGATAACGCCCGCGCTGGTCGCGGCGGTGTGTCCGCGCGGCGCGGTCGATCTGGCGCTGGCCTATCACGAGGAAGGCGACGCGGCGATGGCGGCCGCACTCGACGCTGCCGATCTCTCGGCGATGCGGTTCCGCGACCGGGTGGTTTTCGCGGTGCGCGCGCGGCTCGAGGCGGTCGAGGATCGCGAACTGGTGCGGCGCGGCATGACGCTATTCGCGCTGCCGCAGCATGGGCGCGACGGTGCCCGCGCGCTCTGGTCCACCGCTGACCGGATCTGGACGGCGCTTGGCGATAGGTCCGAGGATATCAACTGGTATACGAAGCGCGCCACGCTCTCGGGGGTTTACGGCGCGACGGTGCTCTACTGGCTCGGCGACGAGAGCGAGGGGAAGACCGCGACCTGGGCGTTTCTCGATCGGCGGATCGAGGATGTGATGCGGATCGAGACGCTGAAAGCGCGCGCGAGAGAGAACCGGCTCGTGGCGGGGCTGATGGCCGGGCCGCTCTCGATCCTGGGGCGGGTGCGCGCGCCGCAGGGCGCGCAGCAGGCCGGAATGCCGGGCCGTTGGGGCCGCCAGAACTGAGGAAAGGCACGACATGAGCGAGACGATGCAGGCGGTCGAGATCACGCAACCCGGCGGGCCGGAGGTATTGACCCCCACCACCCGGCCCCGCCCCGTGGCGCGGGCGGGCGAGGTGGTGATCCGGCTGGCCTATGCCGGGGTGAACCGGCCCGACGCGCTGCAAAGGGCAGGGCTTTACGCGCCGCCGCCGGGGGCCTCGGACCTGCCTGGGCTCGAGGGCGCGGGCGAGATCGTGGCGCTCGGCGCGGGCGTGAGCGGCTGGCAGGTGGGCGACCGGGTCTGCGCGCTCTTGCCCGGTGGCGGCTATGCCGAATATGTGGCCACGCCCGCCGCGCATTGCCTGCCCGTGCCTGCGGGGATGGGCCTGCGCGAGGCGGCCTGTCTGCCCGAGACGTTTTTTACCGTGTGGTCCAACGTGTTTCAGCGCGGGGGGCTGCGGGGCGGTGAGCGGTTCCTGGTGCATGGCGGATCATCGGGCATCGGGACGACCGCGATCCAACTGGCGCAGGCCTTTGGCGCGCGGGTGTTCACGACTGCCGGATCGGTCGAAAAATGCCGGGTCTGCGAGGATCTGGGGGCGGAGAGGGCGATCAACTACCGCGAGGCGGATTTCGTCGAGGTGCTGCGCGCCGAGGGCGGGGCCGATCTCATCCTCGACATGGTGGGCGGCGACTACCTGCCGCGCAATGTGCGCGCGCTGGCAGATGACGGGCGGCTGGTGCAGATTGCGTTTTTGCAAGGCCCCAAGGTGGAGCTGAATTTCGCGCAGGTGATGATGCGGCGCCTCACGATCACCGGCAGCACGCTGCGCCCGCAAAGCGATCTGGCCAAGGCGCGCATCGCCGACGGCTTGCGCGCACAGGTCTGGCCGCTGATCGAGGCGGGGCGCGTGGCCCCGGTGATGGATTCCGAATATCCGCTGGCTGAGGCGGCGGCGGCCCATGCGCGGATGGAAACAAGCGCGCATATCGGCAAGATCGTTCTCAAAACGGCCTGAGCATCGCCCGGCGGCGGGAGCAGGAAAGGTGAGTATTTGAAGAACGATGAAACCGGGGGGCAGGTTCATCGTTCCTGAAATACTCCCGCCGGAGGTGTTCCGTCAGCCGATCTCGGCGAGCCGGTCAAGGGCGGCGCGCAGCCTGGCCTCTTCCTCTTCGCGCAAGGCAAGGTTCTCGCGGGTCTCCGCCACCACGTCCCCGGGCGCGCTTTCGACGAATTTCGGGTTCTTGAGCCGCCCGCGCAAGCCGCCGATTTCCTTGGCGAGTTTGCCCAGGGTCTTTTCCAGCCGCGCCTTTTCCTCGGTCACGTCGATGATGTCTGCCAGTGGCAGGCCGAAGGTTGCACCCTCGACCGCGATGGTGGCGCAGCCCTTGGGCAGGGTGGCGGCATCGCTCAGGCTTTCGATGCGGGCGAGGCGCTCTATCATGGCGGCGTTGTTGTCCCAGGCCGCGCGTCCGGCGTCGCTCAGTTCGGTGACGAGGAGCGGCACGTAGAGGCCGGCGGGGACGTGCATCTGGGCGCGCACGGAACGCACCTGGTCGATCAGCGCGATGACCCAGCCCATCTCGCGGTCGGCGTCTTTGTCAATGAGATCAAGGTCATAGTCGGGCCAGTCGGCGTGGATCAGCGGTTTCGCGCGCTGGCCGAGGACGCCCCAGAGCTCTTCGGTGACAAAGGGCATGATCGGGTGCAGGAGGATCAGGCACTGGTCGATGACCCAGGCCATGGTGGCCTGCGTCTCCGCCCGCGTGGCCGCGTCGCCATCCAGCAGCAGCGGCTTGGAAAATTCCACATACCAGTCGCAGACCGTGCCCCAGACAAAGGCATAAAGCGTGTTCGCCGCGTCGTTGAAGCGGAAGTTCTCCAATGCCTCATCGACGGCGGTGCGGGTCTTGGCGGTCTCGCCGATGATCCATTTGTTGACGGTGGCGGTCGGCGTGGGCACCGCCGCCGCGCTGGCCACGGCCCCGTTCATCTCGGCAAAGCGCGCGGCGTTCCAGAGCTTGGTGGTGAAGTTGCGATAGCCCGCGATGCGCTCTTTCGAGAGTTTCAGATCGCGGCCCATGGCGGCCATCGCTGTCAGGGTGAAGCGCACCGCGTCGGTGCCGAATTCGTCGATGAGGTCAAGCGGGTCGAGCACGTTGCCCAAGCTTTTGGACATTTTCTTGCCCTTCTCGTCGCGGACAAGGGCGTGGACATAGACGTGGGAGAACGGCTTTTGCCCGACCACGGCATATTGCATCATCATCATCCGCGCGACCCAGAAGAAGATGATGTCGAACCCGGTGACGAGGACGGAGGTGGGGAAGTATTTTTTCAGCTCCTCGGTGTCCTCGGGCCAGCCCAGCGTGCCGATGGGCCAGAGGCCGGAGGAGAACCAGGTGTCGAGCACGTCAGGGTCGCGCCAGACAGGATAGACGAGGTGGGTGGGGTCTTGCGTGGCGGTGTAATCGGCGAGCGATTGCGCCAGCCGGTGCAGGGCGGCGTCGCGGCTCTCGACCTCGACCACCTGCATCGCCGCGAGCGGCACGGGAAGGCTTGCCAGCCGGTCGCGGAAGGCATCCGCCACCGCATCGAACCCGGCGGCGCAGTCCATCAGCGGCGAGAGGTGCCCCTCGTTCAGCAGGCGCAGCATTTCCGCCAGATCGAGTGTGCCGTCGCCCTCGTCATCCTCGAAACCGGGGGCGGAAAGGTCAAAGCCGTACCAGACAGGAATCTGATGCCCCCACCAGAGCTGGCGGGAAATGCACCATGGCTCGATATTCTCCAGCCAGTGAAAGTAGACCTTGGCATCCTGCTCGGGCAGGATCGTGACCTCGCCCGAGCGCACGGCGTCGATGGCGGGTTGCACGATTTTTGCCGTGTCCACGAACCATTGATCGGTCAGCATCGGCTCGATGACGACCTTGGAGCGGTCGCCGAAGGGCTGCATGATGGGTTTCTGCTCGACGAGGGGGATTAAGACCACGTCAGCCCCATTCGTGCCGTCATCCCCAATGGAGCCGTCATCCTCGGGCTTGACCCGAGGATCTTCTGCCGCCTGAGATCCTCCGATCGAGCCGGAGGATGACGGGGTGAGTGTGGCCCGAGATCCTCGGGTCAAGCCCGAGGATGACGGGGTGTGGGGGGATGACGGGGTGGGGGGGGATGACGGCACCATCATCGCCAGACCCTCATTGGTCACTTCCTCGATGACGCGCGCGCGCGCCTCCAGCCGGTCGAGGCCGCGCAGGTGGTCGGGGACGAGGTTGAGCGTGTCGATTTCCGCAGGCGTCCAGTCCGCGCCTTCGGCGATGGCTTGCGCGCGGGCGGCGGCCTCGGCGTAGGGTGCCCCGTCGCTGCGCATATGGGCGCGGGTGTCCATCAGGCGGTAGAGCGGGATGCCCCCACGCTGCGCCACGACGTAATCGTTGAAATCATGCGCGCCGGTGATCTTGACCGCGCCAGAGCCGAAGGTGGGATCGGGGTAGTCGTCGGTGATGATCGGGATGAGGCGGCGGTGTTCCTTGGGGCCGACCGGGATTTCGCAGAGCATCCCCACGATGGGCGCATAGCGCGCATCCGAGGGATGCACCGCCACCGCGCCGTCGCCCAGCATCGTCTCGGGCCGGGTGGTGGCGATGGAGATGTAATCGCGCGTCTCGCGCAGGGTCACGTTGCCGTCCGCGTCCTTCTCGACATATTCATAGGTCTGCCCGCCCGCCAGCGGATACTTGAAATGCCACATATGGCCCGGCACTTCGATATTCTCGACCTCCAGATCGGAAATCGCGGTCTCGAAATGCGGGTCCCAGTTCACAAGGCGTTTGCCGCGATAGATCAGCCCCTTGTTGTACATATCGACAAAGACCTTGATCACCGCGTCGTGGAAATTGCCCTCTTCGCCTGCGGGGGCACCCGGGGCACCCGACATGGTAAAGGCTTCGCGCGACCAGTCGCAGGAGGCGCCGAGGCGCTTCAACTGGCCGATGATCGTGCCGCGCGACTTGATTTTCTGTTGCCAGACGCGGGCGGTGAAGGCGTCGCGCCCCATCTCGCGGCGGGTGGGCTCGCCATTTGCGGCCATGTCCTTTTCGGTGACCATCTGCGTGGCGATGCCCGCGTGATCGGTGCCGGGTTGCCAGAGCGTGTCATGCCCGCGCATCCGGTGCCAGCGGATCAGGATATCCTGCAACGTGTTGTTGAAGGCGTGGCCCATGTGCAGGCTGCCCGTCACGTTGGGCGGCGGGATCATGATCGAGAAGCTTTCGGCACCGGGGCGCGCATTGGCCCCGGCGGCAAAGGCCCCGGATTTTTCCCATGCCGCATAAAGCCGCGCCTCGGCCTCGGCTGCGTTGAAGGTCTTGTCCATCGCCATGACGTCTTGTTCCTGTCAGATCACGGGGTTCCGGCCTGCTCTAGCGAATGTGGACGGGAAGGAAAAGGCGCGGGCGGCCGAAAATGGGGTCAGGGGCCTCGATCGAGCTTGGTTGCAAGGTGGATGAGGCTTTCGGAGCCGCGCACGCCCTTGGCCTCGCCGATCCGGTCGAGCGTTTCGTCGAGCGCCTCGGTGGTCTCGGCCTCGAGCGTCACGATGAGATCGAACCGCCCAGAGGTTGTGTGGACACGGCGCACCTGCGCCAGCGACTTGAGGCGGGCAAGCACGGTGGGGCCGGCGCGCGGCTCGATGCTCAGCAGCACCGTGGCGCGCAGGGCTGCGCGCGCCTGCGCCCCGAGCCTGAGCGCGTAGCCCGCGATCACGCCCGAGGCCTCCAACCGGTCGAGCCGCGCCTGAACGGTGGTGCGGGCAAGGCCGAGGCGGCGGGCGAGCGTGGCCACGGGCAGGCGGGCGTTTTCCTGCAACAGCGCGATCAGGGCGCGGTCGGATTCGTCAATCTGCATCATGATGCTGCCGATATGGCTGATTTATTCGCCGAATTATACGATGTGACGCGTTGATTCGACAATGATTTGCCGCAAACTGATGAAAACGCAGCAAAGAGGCCCCCGATGCAGCGCGCCGAGACCTGGTCCGACCCGATTGCCCATCTTGCCCGCACCGCGCCGGATGCGCCGGTGCTCTATTTCGCGCCCGACCGGCTTCAGGCCACGGCGCGCGCCTTTCAGGCAGGGTTTCCCGGCCTTGTGACCTATGCGGTCAAGGCCAATCCGGGCGAGGAGGTGCTGGCCAATCTGGTGGCGGCGGGGATCGCGGCCTTTGACGTGGCCAGCCCCGAGGAGATGCGCGCGGTCCGTGCGCTTTGCCCCCATGCCGTGCTGCATTACCACAACCCGGTCCGCTCGCCCGCCGAGGTGGCGTTTGCGGCCACCATGGGCGTGCGGGCCTATTCGGTCGATTGCCTGCGCGAACTGGACAAGTTGAGTGGCCGGGTGGCGCAGGATGCGGAAATGAGTGTGCGGCTGGCGCTGCCGGTGCGCGGCGCGGCCTATGATTTCGGGGCGAAATTCGGGCTGGGGCCAGACGAGGCGGCGGCGCTGTTACGCGAGGTTGCGGCGCGAGGCCATGTGCCCTCGCTCACCTTTCATCCCGGCACGCAATGCGCCGATCCGGCGGCGTGGGGGGCCTATATCGGTGTCGCGGCTCAGGTGGCGCGCGCCGCGGGCGTGCGGCTTCACCGGCTCAACGTCGGCGGCGGGTTTGCCTCGCATCGCACGGGGCAGGCACCGGACCTCACGCCGATCTTCACCCATATCGGCACGCAGGTGACGCGGCATTTCGGGGCCGAGGCGCCCGCGCTTGTCTGTGAGCCGGGGCGCGCGATGGTGGCCGAGGCCTTTACCCTTGGCCTGCGGGTCAAGGCAATCCGCGCGTGCGGCGCGGTGTTCCTCAACGATGGTGTTTATGGCAGTCTGACCGAGATCCGCGATATCGGTGCCCCGGACCGGGTGCGCGTCATCGCCCCCGACGGCACCGAACGGCGCGGCGCACCGGTTGCGCGTGTGGTGTTCGGCCCGACCTGCGACAGCATCGACCGGCTGCCCGATCCGCTGCCGCTGCCCGGCGACATGGCGGAGGGTGATCATGTGCTGATCGCCGGGATGGGGGCCTATACCCGGTCCCTCTCGACCGCGTTCAACGGATACGGGCTGCGCGATGTGGTGACGGTCACGCGGCTTTGACGCCAAGCGGCCCTGACGCCCGTCAGACTATCGTCCTTTCCACACCGGGTCGCGTTTTTCGGCGAAGGCGCGCGCGCCCTCAAGCTGATCCTCGGAGCGGTAGAGGCGTTCGACGGTTGCGAACTGGCTCTTGGTGATGCGGTTGAGCGCGTCCTGAAACTTCATGTCCTCGGCCTCGCGCACGATTTCCCTGATCGCGGCGAAGACCAGCGGCGGGCCTGCCGCCAGCTCATCGGCCAGCGCGCGCGCTTCTGCCATCAGGTTGGCGGCCGGCAGGATGCGGTTGACCAGACCCCAGCGGGCGGCCTCTTCGGCGTCGAACCAGCGCCCGGTGAGCAGCATTTCCATCGCGATATGATAGGGGATGCGCTTTGGCAGCTTGATCGAGGCGGCATCGGCCACGGTGCCCGAGCGGATTTCCGGCAGCGCGAAGGTGGCGTGATCGGCGGCAAGGATGATGTCGGCGCTGAGCGCCAGCTCCAGCCCGCCGCCGCAGGCGATGCCGTTGATGGCCGCGATCACCGGCTTGTTGAGCCCGCGCAACTCCTGCAATCCGCCGAACCCGCCCTTGCCATAGTCGCCGTCCACCGCGTCGCCCTCGGCGGCGGCCTTGAGATCCCAGCCGGGGCAGAAGAATTTCTCGCCCGCGCCGGTGAGAATGGCGACGCGGAGCGCGTCATCGTCGCGGAACTCGGTAAAGACCTCACCCATCATTCGGCTTGTGGCAAGGTCGATCGCATTGGCCTTGGGCCGGTCGAGGATGACCTCGAGCACGGCACCGCGCCGGGTGATGGTCAGAGGGGGTTGGGTCATTCCGGGTCTCCCATGCGGATGAGGGCATCGGCGGCGATGGCGAAATCCGCGCCGCAGAGGAGCGGGTTGATCTCCACCTCCCTCACGCGGTCGCGGTGCGCCGTCACGAAGTCTTGCACGGCCAGCACTGCCGCCACAACCGCCTCGATATCCGCGCCCGCGCGCCCGCGATAGCCCGCGAGCAGTGGCGCGATGCGTAACCGGGCAAGGGCCGCGAGGATATCTTCGCGCGTCACCGGCAGGAGGAGCGTTGTGGTGTCCGCGACAATCTCGGTCAGCACGCCGCCCGCGCCAAGCGTGAGCACGAAGCCATGCGCCGGATCGTTGAGCACGCCGATGAGCAGTTCGGCCACCGCGCCCCGGATCATCTCTTCCACGAGAAACGCGTCGGCGGGCATGGCGCGGGCGGCACGTTCGAGCGCCTCCGCATCGCCAAGATCGAGCGCCACCGCGCCCGCCTCGGTCTTGTGGGCAAGCCCCGCGCCCTTGAGCACCACGGGAAAGCCGATCTCCTGCGCCGCCACAACCGCCGCGCCCGCGTCGGACACGCCGTGCGCGCGCGGCACCCGCAGGCCATGGACGGCCAGCCGCGCCTTGGCCTCGGCCTCGGTCCAGACTGTGCCAGGCGTTGTTGCGCGATTGGGCAGGAGAAGCGGCGCGGCCTCTGTGCGTGTGACATGGGCTGCTGCCGCGATGGCGGCCAGCCCCTCGCTCATGCCGCAAAGCGGGATCAGGCCGCGCCCGAGAATTTCGCAGGCCACGGATTCGGGCATCCCCTCGGGCAGGCTTGACAAAATCGCCATGGGCCGCCCCGAAACGCGCCGCGCCTCAGCTGTCGCGGTGACCACAAGATGCCAGTCGGGGGCGTCGAAGCGGTCCGGGCGCGGGAAATCGAGCACCACGACACCAAGCGCCGCCGTCCCTGTCATCATCGCACAAAAACACCGCGTCAGCGCGGCCTCGTTGCCCCAGATATAGGTGTGGTAATCGAGCGGATTGGCCAGCGCGACCCGAGGCCCGAGCGCCGCGCGCAGCGCGCCTGTCTGAGGCGCGTCAAGCGGCGGATAGCGCACGCCTGCGGCCTGCCCGAGATCGGCCATCAGCGACGCCTCGCCCCCCGAACAGGACAGGGAGGCGACCGTGGCCGAGGCAAGCCCGCCGGTGACGTGCAGGATCTTGAGTGTCTCGATGAGGGCGGCGGGGCTCTCGACCGTCGCAAAGCCCAGCCGTGCCATGAGCGCGCGCGCGCCCGCATCGCTGCCCGCGAGCGAGGCGGTGTGCGACACCGTCCCCAACTGCGCCTCGGGCGATGCGCCGGTCTTGAGCACGACAACCGGCTTGCCGAGACGCGCCGCCGTCCGCGCCAGCGCCTCAAAGGCGCGCAGGCTGCTCACACCCTCGATATGCAGGCCAAGCGCTGTCACGCGCGGGTCCGAGAGCAGCGCCGCGCCGATATCGGCCATGCCGGTCTGCGCCTGATTGCCGACGGTGGCGACATAGGCCAGCGGCAGCCCGCGCCGCTGCATCGTCAGGTTGATCGCCACGTTCGAGCTTTGCCCGACGATGGCGACGCCGGTCTCGCAAGGCGTCATGCCGTGCATATCCGGCCAGAGGGCTGCGCGGTCGAGCGCATTGACGAAGCCGTAGCAATTCGGTCCCAGAATGGGCATGGTGCCCGCGGCCGCCACCAGCCGTTCCTCAAGCGCGGGACCGTCCGGCATCTCTGCTCTGGCCTCGCGAAAGCCCGAGGCGAAACAGACCGCGCCGCCCGCGCCGCGCGCCGAGAGTGCTGCGACCACCTCGATGCTGGCCGCGCGGTTCACGCCGACAAAGGCCGCGTCCGGCCCCTCTGGCAAGGCGTCAACCGAGCGGTGCGCGGACAGGCCGCCCACCGTTTCGCGCGTCGGATGCACCGGCCATATCGCCCCGGCAAAGCCGATCCGGCGGCATTCGCGGATGACGCTCTCGCACCATGCGCCGCCGCCGATCACCGCAATGCTGCGGGGCCGCAACAGCCGGTCGAGCGCGGCCATCTCAGGCCCCCAGCGGGCGCAAGAGGTCGCGGCTGATGATATGGCGCTGGATTTCGCTGGTGCCGTCCCAGATCCGTTCCACCCGCGCATCGCGCCAGAACCGCTCGATGGGAAAATCGTCCATCAGCCCCATGCCGCCATGGATCTGCAAGGTGGCATCGGTCACGCGTGCCAGCATCTCGGAGGCATAGAGCTTGGCGCTGGCGATTTCCCGGTTGGCGGGCTGCTCCTGATCCAGCCGCCACGCGGCGGCGAGCGTCAGCCAGTCCGCCGCGTCGATTTCGGTGATCATGTCGGCGATCTGGAAGCCCACCCCCTGAAACCGGCCGATGGGCTGGCCGAATTGCCGCCGCTCCGCCGCATAGCCAAGCGCGTGATCGAAGCAGCGCCGCGCGCGCCCGACACAGAACGCCGCCACCGTCAGCCGCGTGGCATAAAGCCAGGTGTTCATCACCTCGAACCCGCCATCCACCGCGCCCAGAACCTGCGTGTCGGGCAGGCGGCAATCGTCGAAGCTGAGGATGCAGTTGTGATAGCCGCGGTGCGAGACCGAGTGATAGCCCGCGCGCACCTCGAAGCCGGGCGTGCCGCGATCGACCAGAAAGCAGGTGATCCGCTTCTTGGGGCCCTTGGGCGTGTCATCGACGCCGGTGGCCACGAAGACGATGAAGAAATCCGCGTGATCCGCCCCGGAGATGAAGTGCTTGGAGCCGTTCAGCACCCAGTCGCCGCCGTCGCGCCGCGCATGGCATGTCATGCCGCGCACATCCGATCCCGCATCGGGTTCGGTCATGGCAAGCGCGTCCATCCGCTCGCCGCGCACGGCGGGCAGGAGATAGCGCTCGCGCTGCGCGCCCTCGCAGGCCATCAGGATATTCTGCGGGCGGCCGAAGAAATGCGTGAGCGCCATGGACCCGCGCCCAAGTTCGCGCTCCACCAGCGTGAAATCGAGATGCGACAGGCCCGCGCCGCCCACCTCTTCGGGGAAGTTGCAGGCGTAAAAGCCAAGGTCGATGACCTTGCGCTTGATCTGCTGTGCCAGATCGGGCGGCACCTTGCCTGTGCGCTCCACCTCCGCCTCGTGCGGGTATATCTCCTTCTCCACGAAAGCCCGCACCGTGGTCACGATCATGTCCTGCTCTGCGTTCAGTCCGAAATGCACGGGCCGCCCCCCTGTTCGATGCGCGCCCATTTGGAACGCGCCGCAGGCGCTTGGCAAGTCTTGGCACCAGGGCGCATGCGCGCCCGTGTCGCAAAATCGCCGGTTCGCTTCGCGAGGGTGACTGTGCGGCGCGGCGGCGCGGCGCTTGATGCTCTCAAGGATCGGCAACGGGGGCCATGGCCGAGGTCATCAAACGGGCTGCACACGTCGGCCGACCATGGCCGATCCTGGCATGACACCTCGGGCCGGAATGCCGAGGCGCGTCATTGACACGGCCGACAGTGACAAGACATGCCCGCCGCCTGACGTCCGGACGCTGCCGGGATTTCGAAATCTTGAAAAGATTTCGATCCGATTTCTTTTGAAGAAATCGAAGGGGCATCCATGCCATCAACAGAGCCCACTCACTGCATCGCAACAAAGCCCCGTCTCCGGGCCATCTCCCGTAACGCAGCGTTCATGGGTGACAAGCACGCCCACCTGCGGCATCAGGGGATAAGCCAAGGGAGAGAGCCATGACCGACTATCCGCATCTTCTTGCCCCCCTCGATCTGGGCCATGTCACGCTGAAGAACCGCGTTCTGATGGGTTCGATGCATACCGGACTGGAAGAGACGCGCGACTGGAACCGGGTGGCCGAATTCTACGCCGCCCGCGCGCGCGGCGGCGTGGGGCTGATGGTCACCGGCGGCATGGCCCCCAACCGCGAGGGGGGCGTGTTTCCCGGGGCGGCGGGGCTGTTCAGCCCCGAGGATATCGCCAATCACCGCGTGGTCACCGACCGGGTGCATGACGCGGGCGGCCTCATTGCCATGCAGATCCTTCATGCGGGCCGCTATGCCTATGGCAAGGAATGTGTTGCCCCGTCGCCCATCAAATCGCCGATCTCGCCGTTCACGCCGCGCGAGTTGGACGAGGACGGCATCGAGAAGCAGATAACGGACATCGTCACCGCCGCGACCCGCGCCCGCGAGGCAGGCTATGACGGGGTCGAGATCATGGGGTCGGAGGGCTATTTCCTCAACCAGTTCCTCGTGACCCATACCAACAAGCGCACCGACCGCTGGGGCGGCTCTTACGAGAACCGGATGCGTCTGCCGGTGGAGGTGGTGCGCCGCACCCGCGAGGCCGTCGGCCCCGACTTCATCCTGATCTACCGCCTCTCGATGATCGACCTCATCCCCGAGGGCAGCACCCATGCCGAGGTGGTGCAGCTTGCCCACGCGGTCGAGGGGGCGGGGGCCTCGATCCTCAACACCGGCATCGGCTGGCACGAGGCGCGCATTCCCACGATTGCCACAAGCGTGCCGCGCGCGGGTTTTGCCTGGGTCACGAAAAAGCTGATGGGCAAGGTGGGCATCCCCGTCATCACCTCGAACCGGATCAACACGCCCGAGGTGGCCGAAGAGGTGCTGGCCGGGGGCGCGGCCGACATGGTGTCGATGGCGCGGCCCTTCCTTGCCGATGCGGAATTCGTGAAGAAGGCGGCCGAGGGGCGCGCCAGAACCATCGCGCCCTGTATTGCCTGCAATCAGGCCTGTCTTGACCACACCTTCTCGGGTAAATTGACCTCGTGCCTCGTCAATCCGCGCGCGTGCCATGAGACAGAGCTTGTCATCACCCCCACGGATACGCCGAAGCGCATCGCCGTTGTCGGGGCCGGTCCTGCCGGTCTCTCGGCGGCGATCGCGGCGGCGGGGCGGGGGCATGACGTGACGCTGTTCGACAAGGCACAGCAGATCGGCGGTCAGCTCAACATGGCCAAAGAGGTGCCGGGCAAGGAAGAGTTTCACGGGCTGGTGGACTGGTTCGGCGTGATGCTGGCCGAAAGCGGTGTAACACTCCGGCTGGGGCGCGTCGTGGGGGCCGATGATCTTGCAGACTTTGAAGAGGTCATCGTCGCCACCGGCGTCAGCCCGCGCGATCCGGGGATTCCCGGACAGGACGGCCCCAACGTCGTGACCTATATCGATGTGCTGCGCGGAACGGCAAAAGTGGGCAAGCGCGTCGCGGTGGTGGGCGCGGGTGGCATCGGGTTTGATGTGGCCGAATACCTTGTCCACGAGGGTGAGAGCCCCACCGAGGATATCGCGCTCTGGCGCACCGAATGGGGCGTTGACGATCCCGAGGCGGCGCGCGGCGGAGTGGCACTCGCAGGGCCGAAGCCCACGCCGCCCGCGCGCCACGTCACGCTTCTGCAACGCAAGGCCGAGGCGCTTGGCAAGCGGCTTGGCAAGACAACGGGCTGGATCCACCGCGCTTCCCTTCGGATGAAGGGGGTCGAGATGGTGGGCGGCGTCAATTACGAGCGGATCGACGCGGGCGGACTGCATGTCAGCTTTGGCGAGGGGCGCGAAAACCCGAAACTCATCGAGGCCGACACGATCGTTCTTTGCGCCGGTCAGGTGAGCGAGCGCAGTCTGGCCGATGCGCTGGAGGCCAAAGGCATCCGCGCCCATGTCATCGGCGGCGCGGATGTCGCTACTGAGCTGGACGCGAAACGCGCCATTGATCAGGGCACGCGGCTCGCGGCCGCGCTCTGAGCGTTATTCCACGGTGATGGTGATCACCCCGGACATGATCGGGGGCACGTGCGGGACATGGTTGGCATCGCCGAGCACCAGTTGCAGCGTGTGCTGGCCGGCTGGCAGGTCTACGGTCGCCTGTGTCTGACCGCCGCCGAAATGCTTGTGGTTATCATCGGCGGGCAGACCATAGCTCAACTCCTCCGCGCCGCCCTCACCCTCACCAAAGGGCGGGCGGTTGATCAGCAGGTGATGGTGCCCGGTCGCCTCTTTCTCGGTCCCTGCGGGGGCCACGCCCATGCCGTTCAGGCCGAAGATGACGGTGACAGGGCTTGTGACCGTGGCCCCGTCTTCGAGATTGACGAAATAGACCTCGGCGCCCTCAGGCGCGGGGGTTTCCTGCGCCAGCGCGGGTGCGGCCATGGCCAACGCAGCGACAAGGCCAAATGCGAGAAAACGAGTCATCAGCTTACCCTCCAGGATTGATCCGGTATCGGTAAGATAGACCGACCGACGCGGCGATCCACAGTCACCTTCGCGTGTGCGCCGCGTTTCCAGGCCATCAACGATCCCGAGATGACCGCGATATTGTCAGGCACCTGCCGCAGTTGCGCCCGATTTTTCCGTCAGAAACGATCCTCAGTAGCAAGAAGAGGTTTCAGCATGGATCGCCTGACGGAAATGGAGGCCTTCGCCACGGTGGTGGATCAGGGCGGCTTTACCGATGCGGCCCGCAAGATGGGGATTTCCAAATCCGCCGTTTCCAAGCATGTCTCCTCGCTCGAGGCACGTCTCGGTGCGCGGCTTCTGAACCGCACCACGCGGCGCGTCAGCCCCACCGAGATCGGCCTTGCCTATTACGACCGGGCGCTGCGGGTGCTCAACGACGCGGGCGAGGCCGACGCGCTGGTGAGTTCGATGCAGTCGGACCCTTCGGGCCTCTTGCGCATTTCCGTGGCGACCGATTTCGGCGTGAACCATCTCAGCCCGATCCTTGGCAATTTCCTTGAGGAATTTCCCGATATCACCGTCAACATGGTGCTCAACAACCGCTATGTCGAACTGATTTCCGAGGGGTTCGACATGGCTGTGCGGATCGGCGATCTGGAGGACAGCACCCTGCGCGCGCGCAGGCTGTCGGAGACGACCAAGCGCATGATCGCCAGCCCCGCCTATTTCGCAAAACACGGACGGCCCGAGAGGATCGACGATCTCAACGAGCACAAGCTCTTGCACTACTCCAATCAGGGCGGCAGTGCGGTTTGGAAACTGACCGCGCCCTCGGGGGAAAAGCGGCAGGTGCGCACGGCGGGAGGCCTCAGCGTCAATGATGGCCAGTCGCTGCTCAATGCCGCGATTTCCGGCCTTGGCATCGCCTATCTGCCCTCTTTCCTCTATGCCAAGCCGATGGCCGCCGGTCTGGTCGAGGACGCCATGCCCGATCTGCCGCTTGAGACGCTCGGCATCTACGCGGTCTATCCGCCTGGGCGCTTTACCCAGCCCAAGGTGCGTGCCTTCATCGACTTTCTTGTCCATCAATTCGCCGACAAGGGGCCGACCGACTGGTAGGCCCCAACCAGTGTCCTCCTCGCCGGATTTCGGCGCACCTCCAAGGCCTGCCATTCCGGCGGGTCTTTTTTCATGGGACGCACAGGGCATGTGCAGGGCGCGCGCTTGTCAAACCCGCGGTGCTGCGCCAGTTATCCGACTGATCAGGCGCGAGAGCGCGTCGAAACCAAGGGGAAGATATTATGACCAAACCGGTGCTGTTGCTGATATCGGGCTCGCTGCGCAAGGGCTCTTACAACCGGATGCTTCTGGCAGAGGCCGCACGCGGCTTTGGCGACGCGGAGGTCATCGAGGCCGATCTGGCGTTGCCGCTCTACGATGGCGATCTCGAAGAGGCCGAGGGCGTGCCCGAGGCGGTGCAGACCCTTGCCGCGCAGATCAAGGCCGCGGACGCGGTGGTGATCGGCGCGCCCGAATACAACAAGGGCATCACCGGGGTTCTCAAGAATGCGCTCGACTGGGTGAGCCGCGTGCCGGGTGCCGCGTTCAAGGACAAGCCGACGGTGGTTGTCTCGGCCTCGGCGGGGCGCACGGGCGGCGAGACGGCGCAATTCATGACGCTGTCTTGTCTCACGCAATTGCAGGCGCGGCTGGTGCCGGGCACGGCGGTCTTGATCGCGGGCGCGATGAACGCGTTTGGCGATGACGGGCGGCTCAAGGACGAGATGTCTCAAAAGCTCCTGACCGAGCGGATGGCAGCGCTGCGCGCTGTGGTGGCGTAACGCGGGCGCGGCGGTCTCTGTCAGGCCGCCAGCCCCTTGGCCCCGAGCCCGAGGAATTTCTCGCGCCGGTCCCGGATGAGGGCGGCGCGATCCTTGGCCGACAACTCGCTCAGCATGGCCGATATGGCCTTGCCCACGGCGGCAATGGTGGCGGCGCGGTCGCGGTGCGCGCCGCCCAGAGGCTCGTCGATGACGCGGTCGGCGACGCCCAGCTTGATGAGATCCTGCGCCGTGAGGCGCAGCGCCTCGGCGGCCTCGCGCATCTTCTCGGCGTCTTTCCAGAGGATCGAGGCGCAGCCCTCGGGCGAGATCACCGAATAGACCGAATGTTCGAGCATCGCCACGCGATTGGCGCTGGCAAAGGCCACAGCCCCCCCCGATCCACCCTCGCCGATGATCACCGATACCAGCGGCACACCGATGGAAAGGCAGGTCTCGGTGGCGCGCGCGATGGCCTCTGATTGCCCGCGCTCCTCGGCGCCCTTGCCGGGATAGGCACCGGGCGTGTCGACCAGCGTCACCACCGGCAGGCCGAAGCGGTCGGCCATCTGCATCAGGCGCACCGCCTTGCGATAGCCTTCGGGACGGGCCATGCCGAAATTATGTGTCAGGCGCGATTTGGTATCGTGGCCCTTTTCATGGCCGATCACCATCACGGGCCGGTCGCGCAACCGCGCAAGCCCGCCCATCACCGCCTCATCCTCGCCAAAGGCGCGGTCGCCGGCCAGCGGCGTGTAGTCGGTAAAGAGCGCCTTGATGTAATCGCGGCAATGGGGGCGGTCCGGGTGGCGCGCCACCTGGCATTTGCGCCAGGGCGTCAGGGATTTGTAGAGATCGCGCAGGAGCGTGGCCGCCTTGGCATCGAGCGCGCGCGCCTCGTCCTCGACATCGGTCTCGCTGTTGGTGCGGGCAATCGCGCGCAATTCCTCGGCCTTGCCTTCGATCTCGGCAAGCGGTTTCTCGAAATCGAGGTAATGGGTCATGGCGCGGCCCTCCGGTCTGGACGCCCCGCTATATGGCCGCAGGCGACGGGATTTGCAATCGCTCAAACCGGCCAGAGCACGGGCACCAGCGTCGCCACCAGAAGCAGCGCCATCACCCGGTTGAAGGCACGCAGGCGTCCGGGGCTGCGCAGCACGCGGCGGATCTGCTGGCCCAGCATGGTCCAGGTGGTGGTGCTGATCGTGCCGCAGGCCACATAGACCCCGGCCACCAGCAGCACCGCCGCAAGATCCCGCCCCGCCGCATAGAGCGTCACCGCCGAGAGCGCCATGCTCCATGCCTTGGGATTGACCCATTGAAAGGCGGTGGCCTGAAGGAAGGTCAGCGGGCGGCCCTCGGTCCTGGCATCCGCGGGCGGGGCGGCATTGGCGATTTTCCATGCAAGCCAGAGCAGATAGGCGACCGACAGGAGCTTGAGCAGAAGATAGGCAGGCGGCCAGAGGTCGAAAAGCTGCATCACGCCAAGCCCCACGCAGACGAGCATCATGGGAAAGCCGAGGCCCACCCCGAGCATATGCGGAATGGTGCGCACAAAGCCGAAATTGGTGCCCGAGGCCATCAGCATCAGGTTGTTCGGCCCCGGCGTGATGACCGTGACAAAGGCGAAGGCGACAAGCGCGGAGAGGATATCGAGTGTCATGGCGCAACACTATGCGGAACCGGGCGCATTTGGATTGCTTTTTATTGTTTAAATGAAGGTATTTTGCAATAAATAATGATCATGGATGCCATAAGCGACCGTATATTGCAGGAACTGAGCCGAAATGGCCGGATCAGCAACCTTGATCTGGCCGAGCGGGTGGGCCTTTCGCCCTCGGCCTGTCTGCGCCGGGTGCAGGAGCTTGAGCGGCGCGGCGTGATCGCGGGCTATCGCGCGATTCTGGACCGGGGCGCGCTTGGCGTGGGGTTTGTGGCCTATGTCACGGTCGGCCTGAACGCCCACACCAAGGCCGCGCAGGAGGCGTTCGAGCGCGCCATGACCCGCGCGCCCGAGGTGGTGGAATGTCACAACATCACCGGCGCGGTGGAGTATCTGTTGCGTGTCGAGGTGGCCGACCTGCCCGCCTACAAGCGGTTTCACACCGATGTTCTGGGCACGCTGCCGCAGGTCAACGCGATCACGTCTTACGTGGTGATGGGCTCGCCCAAGGATGCGCGGTCCTGATCGGGCAGGCGTCAGGAAAACCAGTCAATCTCGGCCACGGCACGCGCGCGGGCCGTGATCGCATCGGGGAAAACCCAGGCGCCGTAACAGGATACGGGGAACCAGCGGCCATCCTCGACATCGCGGCGATACTGCTCGAACCCCCAGGTGCCGTCGGCACGCTGGAAGATGTCCACGCAGAATCGGCCATCCGCGCTGTTTTCAGATGCCATTACCTTCACGGCCTGCCCTCCCTGAAACGAAAACGGGGGCCGTTGGTTCGGCCCCTCGTTTCCGTCTGCCCTCGTGCCTGTATGCTGCCACGCCTCAGGGGCGCGGCAGGGTAATGACGGTGCCCAGTGCCAGTGCGCCAGGACGCTCCAGCCCGGGGTTGATCGCGAGAATATCGGCCTGCCGGTCCAGCGTGCCGTAAAACCGGTAGGAAAGCGCCGCGATGCTGTCGCCCATGGCGACCGTGTAGGTCTCCGGGATGCGCGGGCGTGCGGGGGCCGACAACACACTGAGGATGGTTGCCGTATCGACGCGGCCATCGGCGGTCAGAAACGAGGTGGGCACCTCGACCCGGCCCTTGACTGCGGCGTCGTTCACCAGCGCGTCGATATATTGCTCGGACTGCCCCTGCGCGAGCGCGTCGAGCACCATCGCCTCAAACCCGATCTCTGCGGGCCGGGACGTGGGGGCGGGGCGGGCAACCTGTTCGGGCGCAACAGGAGGTGCCTTGGTCCTGGCCTCGGGCGGCGGGGCCGTCAGCAGGCGCGTGGCGTCCTGCAAGGGATCGGTTTGCGCGGCGCGGTCAAGGCGCATGTCAGGCGCGCTGACCGCAGACAGGTCCGTGACCTCGCCGCGCGTGACCACGTCCGGCGCGGCATCGGCTGTGGCCGCGCGTCTCGACGTTCCCGGCTGCACCAGCACGATGGCAATCGTCACCGCCAGAAACGCCGCCACGATCAGAACCATCCGCACCATCGCACACCTCCATCCACCCGCCCATATCCGGTGGCACCCCAGCGCTGCGCATATGCAGATGCGCGCGCCGTCAATCCCCCTTCATCTATGGGTTGCCACAGAAAATCGTGGCCGCTTTGTCAACGTTGGCAAGATATAGACCGTTTTGCGCGAATCGGTCAACAATCGCCTTCGTCAGAACCGCGAAAAACGCAATACTCTTGCGCTCAGGCCGCCAGGCCCCGCCCCTTGAGCAGGGCCGCCACACCCGGCATCCGTCCGCGAAACGCCTCGTAGAGCGTCGCGGCCTCCTCGGTGCCGCCACGTGACAGGATATGACGCTCAAGCGCCCGGGCCCGGTCAGGATCAAACGCCCCGCCCGCTTCCCCAAAGCTGGCAAAGGCGTCGGCATCCATCACTTCGGACCACATGTAGCTGTAATAGCCCGAGGAATAGCCGTCACCGGCGAACACATGGGCGAAATGCGGGGTGGCGTGGCGCATGGTGATCGCGGGCGGCATCCCGATCTCGCGCAGCACCTCCGCCTCGCGCGCCATCACGTCCGCCGGGGCGGCACCCTCGTGAAAGGCCAGATCGACCAAGGCGGAGGCCACGTATTCCACCGTCTGAAAGCCCATGTCGAAATTGGCGGCCCCCAGCACCTTGTCCAGAAGGTCGGGCGGCATCGGCGCGCCGGTCTCCACATGGCGGGCGTGGCGGCCAAGCACCTCGGGCACCTCAAGCCAATGCTCGTAGAGCTGGCTGGGCAGTTCCACGAAATCGCGCGCCACATTGGTGCCCGACAGCGCTTCGTAGGTCACATCCGACAGCATCTGATGCAGCGCATGGCCGAACTCGTGAAACAGCGTGCGCGCATCGTCATAGCTGAGCAGCGCCGGATCACCCTTGGCGAAATTGCACACGTTGATGACCACCGGGGCCTGCGCCTGCGGTCGCTTCGCCTGCCCGCGCATCGCAGAACACCACGCGCCCGAGCGTTTGGAGCCGCGCGCGAAATAATCGCCGATAAAGACGGCAACGTGCCGCCCCGCGCGCGTGACCTCCCAGGCGCGGCAATCGGGATGGTAGAGGGGCACGTCAAGGGGCGCGAAGTCCAGCCCGAACAGGCGATGCGCGCAATCAAATGCCGCGCCGATCATGGCATCGAGCGAGAGATAGGGCTTGACCGCCGCCTCGTCCAGATCATGCTCCGCTTGCCGCCGCTTTTCGGCGTAATAGCGCCAGTCCCACGGCTCCAATTCGCCGTTGATCCCGTCTTCGCGCATCATCGCGGTCAGCGTGACGGCATCGCGCTCGGCTTGCGCGCGCGCAGGCTCCCACACCGCCATCAGCAGATCGCGCACGGCCTGCGGTGTCCTGGCCATCTCGGTTTCCAGCTTGTAGTCGGCGAAACTGTCATAACCCAACAGCGCCGCGCGCTCGGCCCGCAGCGCCAGGATTTCCTCGGCTATCGCGCGGTTGTCGGTCTCGCTGCCCATGGCCCCGCGCGCGACCCAGGCTTGATACGCGCGGCGGCGCAGGTCGCGGCGCGCAGAGAATTGCAAAAACGGCACGATGATCGAGCGCGAGAGCGTGATGACCGGGCCATCCGCCCCTTTCTCCTGTCCCGCCGCGCGGGCCGCGCTGATCACGAACCCCGGCAACCCCTCCAGATCGCCCTCGCCCAGTTCCATCTGCCAGCCCGACTCATCGGCCAGCAGGTTCTGCGTGAAGGCCGTGCCCAGTTCCGCCAGCCGTGCCATGATCGCGCGCATCCGCGCCTCTTCGGCGCCGGTCAGTGCGGCCCCCGCGCGACGAAATCCGCGATGGGTGAGCATCAAGAGGCGCTGCTCTTCCGCCGTCAGGTCGAGCGTTTGCCGCGCCTGCCAGACCGCCTCGACCCGCGCAAAGAGCTGTTTGTTTCCGTATAATTCCGAGGAATAGGCGGCCAGTCTCGGCCCGAAATCGCGCTGCAACGCCTGCCGCCGCGGGTTGCTGTCCGCCCCCGCCACGGTGAAGAACACCGACAGCACCTTGTCGAGCGCGTCCCCCGAGGACTCCAGCGCCTCGATCGTGTTGGCGAAGGTGGGTGCATCGGGGCTCTCGGCAATCGCCTCGACCTCCCTCCGCGCCGCGTTCATCGCGGCGTCGAAAGCAGGTGCGAAATCCTCGTCCGAAATGGTGTCGAAGGGGGCAAGGGCAAAGGGCGTCTGCCACTCAGCCAGCAACGGGTTGGTCATCTGTCTCTCCTTTGTCGCCACAGATCGGGCAATCGGGGCGGCGGCTGAGCGAAATCTTGCGGCTCTCGCCATAAAGCGCGTCGTAGATCAGCATCTCCCCGCGAAGCGGCGTGCCCGCCCCGGTGATGAGCTTGATCGCCTCGGCCGCCATCATCGCACCGACCACGCCGGGCAGGGGGCCCAAAACCCCCGCCTCGGCGCAGGAGGGCGCAAGCCCCGGTGCCGGGGCCTCGGGAAAGATGCATTGATAACAGGGCGCGCCGCGCGCGGGATCAAACACGCTCACCTGCCCCTCCCATTGCGACAATGCGCCGGAAATCAAAGGCTTGCCTTGCGAAGCTGCGGTGGAATTGGCCAGATAGCGCGTGGCGAAATTATCGGTGCCATCCACGATCAGATCATACTCGGCAAACAGGTCGGTGGCGATCTCGGGAGAGAGCCTGCGCGCATAGGGGCGCACGATGACATTGGGATTCTGCGCCAGCATCGCTCGCAGGGCCGATTCCACCTTTGGACAACCGATATCCTCATCTCTGTGGATAACCTGCCGTTGCAGGTTGGAATTATCCACCGCGTCATCGTCGATCACGCCGATCGTTCCCACCCCCGCCGCCGCCAGATACAACAGCACCGGAGAGCCGAGGCCGCCCGCGCCGATCACCAGCACCCGCGCCTGTTTCAGCGCCTTCTGCCCCGGCCCGCCGATCTCGCGCAACACGATGTGGCGGGCATAGCGGTCAAGCTCGGTCTCGGTGAAGAGCGGTGTTTTTACCGGACCCGCGGGTGCCGCGGTCGCGCGCCTGCGCAAGGCGACCAACCCCGCGCGATAGCCCAGAACCAGCGCCGCCGCCCCCCCGAGAAGCAGCCAGAGCGCGAGGCTCTCGCCGGTGGCCATGCGGATCGGGTGGCCCTCGGGCAGAATCACATGGGCCAGCACCACCCCGCACCACAGCGCCACGATCATCCCCCAGCGAAGCCGACGCGGCGTGCCCATGACGGCCCCGATGCCCCAGAGCACGGCGGCCATGACCCCGACAAGCAGCATCAGCGCAATCCCGTTGAGCCAAAGCCGCCCGCGCCGCGCGCGGTTTCGTCCAGCGTGGTGACTGCAACAAACCGCGCCTGCACCACCGGGGCCACCACCATTTGCGCGATGCGCGCGCCATGCTCGATCTCGAACGGCTCGTGGCCTGCGTTCATCACGATCACGCCGAGGGGGCCGCGATAATCGCTGTCGATGGTGCCGGGGCTGTTGGGCAGGGTGATCCCGTGTTTGAGCGCCAGTCCCGACCGCGGGCGGAGCTGCACCTCGTAGCCTGCGGGAACGGCGATGCGAAGTCCCGTCGGCACCAGCGCCCGCGCCCCCGGCTCCAGCATCACCACGCCGCGATCCGGGAAATTCGCGCGCAGATCGGCCCCCGCCGCGCCCGGCGTCGCATAGGCGGGCAGGCCAAGTGCGCGGTCCGCGCCGTCCTCCCATGCCAGTTCGATGCTCAGCATCGCTTTCCTTTCATCGTTCTGCAAATACTCGAATTCTCAGGCCACGGCCCGCGCGATCCGTTCGGCGAGACGCGCCGCCACCTCGGCCTTGCCCATGCGCGGCCAGCTTTCCGCGCCGTCCCCGGTGATGAGTGTCACCGCATTTTCCGTCCCGCCCATGATGCCCGTGGCGTGGCTCACATCGTTTGCCACGATCCAGTCGCAGCCTTTCCGCGCGCGCTTGGCGGTGGCGTTCTCGATCACGTCATGCGTCTCGGCGGCAAAGCCCACCACCAGGGGCGGTCGCCCTGCGGCCATCCGGCTCACCGTCGCCAGAATGTCCGGGTTCTCGGCAAATTCCAGCACCGGCAGCCCGCCTGCGGTCTTTTTCATCTTGCGGTCGCTTGCGTTTGCCATCCGCCAATCGGCCACGGCGGCGGCGAAAATGGCGGCATCCACGGGCAGGGCGGCCAGTGCCGCGTCGTGCATCTCTTGCGCGGTCTCGACGCGGATCACCTCGACGCCGTCCGGGGGCGGCACCGAGGCGGGGCCGGTGACAAAAACCACCTCTGCGCCCAACGTCGCCAATGCCCGGGCAATCGCCGTGCCCTGCGCCCCGGAAGAGCGGTTGGCGATATAGCGCACGGGGTCTATGGGCTCATGCGTCGGCCCTGACGTGACCAGCACGCGCCGCCCCGCAAGTGGGCCATCCGTCAGCCGCGCCGCGATGGCGGCCAGGATCTCGGGCACCTCGGCCATGCGGCCGGGGCCATGCTCGCCGCAGGCCATGTCGCCCTCATTCGGGCCGACACATCCGATGCCGTCGGCATGGAGCGTGGCAAGATTGCGCTGCGTTGCCGGGTGCTGCCACATGCGCACGTTCATCGCGGGCGCAAGCAATACGGGCGTATCGGTGGCCAGAAGAAGCGTCGAGGCCAGATCATCGGCATGGCCATGCGCCATTTTCGCCATCAGATCGGCGGTTGCCGGGGCCACGACAATGAGATCGGCAGAGCGGCTCAGTTCGATATGGCCCATCTCGGCCTCGTCGGTCAGGTCGAACAGATCCGAGAAGACCTTGCGCCCCGCCAGCGCCGAGACCGACAGGGGCGTGACAAACTCCGCGCCTGCGCGGGTCAGCACGGGCGTCACGCTGTGGCCGCGTTCGCGCAACCGCCGGATCAGGTCGAGCGTCTTGAAGGCCGCGATGCCGCCGCCGATGATCAGAAGGATGCGTGACGCGCCGGGCATGGGCCTCTCCAACATATGCGCGGCGAGCCTAGGGCGTGCGCGGGGCCGGCGCAAGGGCCGCACCCGGCTCAGCGAAAGGCGGCGCAGGGGTCGGGGCGCGCGACCGCCGGGGAAGAGAGCACCTCGTCAAAGCCGCCCTGAAGCGGCGCACCGTCCTCGGTCTGGCCCAGCACGAACACCTCCAGATCCGGGGCCACGCGGGCAAGGTATGAGGGCACGCCCCAGTCACGGCGCGCGTGGCCATTGCCGGTGATGACGGCCACCGGGCCGCCGGTCCCGGCCATGGCCCGCACCATCGCGCGCGCGAGGGTTGCATCGCGCAGGCGCTGCACCGCGACCATGCCGGACAGCATCTCCACCGGCAGCGCATCACAATGGGCGGCCAGTTGCAGCGCCTCGCGGGTGGCCTGTTCCTCGGGGGACGGCGGTTCTGTCAGCCCATAGGCGGCCGCATCTTCGCCGAAGGCCGCGACGGGCCCGTCCCTGAGCACCGCGCGCGCGGCCTCGCGCGTCACGAGCGCGCCGTGAATGGCGGCCTCGGGGGCGGCGGCGAAGATCGGGTGATACATGGCGAAATCGGGCCAGCCACTTTCAGCCCAGCCGAGCGCCTCGGCCATGGCCTCGGGATCGGCAATGAGGTCGGGGGTCACGCGCGCCGCCTGATCGGGCGTCAGCATCTCGAAGACCAGTGCGCGCGGGTTCAGTGCCGCCACCCGCGCCGCCTGTTCGGCGTGGTGCGCCGGGTTGTCATGCACTTCGCCCAGTATGACGATATCCTGCGCAGTCGCGGGCAGCGCGATCAGGCAAAAGGCAAGGGCAAGGCGCAGGCTCATGCCAGCAGGCTTTGCACCTCGCCCGCGTGTTTTTCAAGATAGCGTCGCATCTTCTGGAAGGCCGCCGCCTCGATCTGGCGCACGCGTTCCTTGCTGAGGTTCAATTCCTCGCCCAGACTTTCGAGTGTGCGCGGCACCTCGATCAGCTTGCGCTCGCGCACGATGAAGCGTTCGCGCTCGGTCAGATGGGTCAGCGCCGCACCCAGCCAGTCGCTCAGCGCGCGGTGATCGTGGTCGCGCTCGACAATCTCGTCGCCACGCTCGCCCTCGTCCTCGATCGTGTCGATCCATTCGCGCCCGTCATCCTCGGTCGATTGGGTGGCGTTGAGCGAGAAATCTCCACCCGAAAGCCGCCCCTCCATCATCTCCACGTCCCGAAGCGGCACGCCGACCTCATGCGCGATCATCTCGCGCAGTTGGTAGCCGTCAAGCGTCTCGCCATTGGCCATGGCCTCGCGCTCGATCTTGGCCTGCACGCGCTTCATGTTGAAAAAGAGAGATTTCTGCGAGGAGGTGGAGCCGGTGCGCACCATCGACCAGTTGCGCATCACGTAATCCTGGATGCTGGCCTTGATCCACCAGACCGCATAGGTGGAGAACCGCACGCCGCGATCCGGGTCAAACTTGTCGGCGGCCTTCATCAGGCCCAGCCCCGCCTCCTGGATAAGGTCGTTCATCGGCGCGCCGTAGCGGCGGAATTTCGAGGCCATGGAAATGGCCAGCCGCATATAGGCCGTGATCAGCCGATGCAGCGCCGCCTCGTCGCGGTGGTCGCGCCAGGCATAGGCAAGCGCGAGTTCGGTTTCGGCGTCCAGCATCTCCGCCTTCATCGCGTTGCGGGACATCGAACTTGTCTGCGGTGCATCGAGCGGCATGATTTCCCCCTGTCTGCGGATGCGCTCTTTCTGAGCCTTGCACACTTTGCTACGCAGGGGCGATCACACCGGATCAAAATTCAGGAGTTTCCAAGTCATGTTACCGCGCCTCTCGCTGGTTCTGGGCGGGGCTGCCTCGGGGAAGTCGGTCTTTGCCGAGGGGCTTGTGCTGCGCTCGGGGCGCGCGCCGGTCTATCTGGCGACGGCCGAGGCATTTGATGACGAGATGCGCGCCAAGCTGGTGCGGCACCGCGCGCGGCGCGCGGCGGTGTGGCGGACCATCGAGGCCCCGCGCGATCCGGCCCCGGTGCTTGCCGCGATGACGGCAAGTGAAGCGGTGTTGATGGATTGCGCGACGATGTGGCTTTCCAATCATCTGCTGGCCGAAAGCGATCTGCCACGGGCCGAGGCAGCGTTTTTTGCCGCGCTCGACGCCTGTCGCGCACCGGTGGTGGTGGTCTCGAACGAGGTGGGGCTGTCGGTCGTGCCCGACAACGCCCTTGCCCGCCGGTTTCAGACTGCCCAGGGCGCGCTCAATCAATGCCTTGCGGCGAAAGCGGGGCTGGTTGTCAACGTGATCGCGGGGCTGCCCATGGTGCTCAAGGGCACGCTGCCATGAGCCGCTTTTTCTGGGTCCGTCACGGCCCGACCCATGCCCGCGCCATGGTCGGCTGGACCGACATCCCCGCCGATCTGAGCGATACGCCGCGGTTGGCGCGCCTCTCGGCGCATCTGCCGGAGGGGGCGCTTGTCGTCTCCTCGGACCTCAGTCGCGCACGCGCCACCGCAGAGGCCATCGCCGGGCCGCGTCCGCGCCTGCCCGACGAGCCGGATCTGCGCGAAATCCATTTCGGCGCGTGGGAGATGCAGGGCTTTGACAGCGTGGCCGACCCTGCCGCGCTGCGTGCCTTCTGGGAGCGGCCCGGTGCCTTGCGCGCGCCGGGGGGCGAGAGCTGGGATGACCTCTCGGTGCGTGTCGGACAGACGGTGACGCGCCTCCGGGCGGCGCATCCGGGGCGCGATATCGTGGCGGTGGCCCACATGGGCACGATCCTGACACAGGTGCAGGCGGCGCGGCGCGTGACCGCCTACAAGGCGCTAGGGCAGGTCATCGACAACCTGTCGGTGACGGAATTGCATTGGACGGATGACGGTTGGCGCGCCGTGGCGGTCAATCATCGTCCATGAGAGACCGCGTCAGCGCCGCCCCTCGCGCAGCCAGCCGCCGATGAGGAAACCCGCCGCCAGCAGGAGCACGAGCCATGGCGGCAGGAGCGCCATCTGCCGCACGCTCGCGGTCTCAAAGGCCCCGCGCGGGGTAAGGCCGATCCAGCCGCGTCCGGCGGCGGGGCGGCCCGCGCGCACGTCGCGGATGGCGGGAAGCCCGCCTTCGAGCGCCAGCGCGCCGCCATTGGTGGCCTCGATCACCGGGGCAAGGACCCGGTCGGTCGCCAGCGTGCGCTCGAACTCCACCGGGGCGGCGGGGCCAAGGCCGATCACCGCCTTCTGGTCGCCGTTCTCCAGCCGGTAAAGCCCGATCTCTGCCCCTTCATAAACGGTCTCGAAACGTCCCGGCTCCACCTCGTCAAGGGCGCGCGTCTCGACCGCGCCCGAGGGGGTGGTGATCGTCACCTCGGGCACATCCCCCGAGAGCGATCGGCGGATGATGCGCATCTGCTGGCCGCTGGCCTCGGCCCAGAGCGCCTCTTCCTCCAGTTCGGGCTCCTTCATCATCCAGTGGGCGAGACGGCGCAGCAATTCGAGCTGCGGCCCGCCCCCCTCATAGCCGCGTCCCCAGAGCCAGGCTTGATCGGAGGTGAGCAGCGCCACGCGCCCCTCGCCCACCCGGTCGAGCAGCAGAAGCGGGCGCTCGCCCGCGCCCGACATGACAACATCGCCGCTCTCGGCGGCCTCCACCTCGATCTGGCGCAGCCAGCGGCCCCATTCGCCGCCGAACGCCTCTTGCAGCCCCGCCGTGACCGGGTGCCGCCGCCCCAGATCGGTGACGCGCGGGCGAAAACCCTCCTCGACCACGCGCGCGGTGGGGCGGCCGGGGACCATTGCCTCGAAGGGGCCGCGATAGATGCTTTCCGCCCCGGCGAAGTCCGGACCGGCCGCGAGAAGCACCGCGCCGCCCCCTTCTACATATTGGCGCACATTCTCGAGATAGACCGTCGGCAGGATGCCCCGGCGGCGGTAGCGGTCGAAGATGATCAGATCGAACTCGTCCACCTTGTCGAGAAACAATTCCCGCGTGGGAAAGGCGATGAGCGATAATTCCCGCACCGGCACGCCGTCCTGCTTCTCGGGCGGGCGCAGGATGGTGAAATGCACCAGGTCCACGGAACTGTCGGATTTCAGCAGGTTGCGCCAGGTCCGCGTGCCCGCATGGGGCTGTCCCGACACAAGCAGCACGCGCAGCCGGTCGCGCACGCCGTTGATCTGCACCAGCGCGGTATTGTTGCGGTCTGTCAACTCGCCCTCCGCCACGGGGGTCGAGAACTGCAGCACATTGCGCCCGCCGCGCGGCAGGGTGAGCGGCAGCGTCATCTCCTGCCCGAGCGGCACCTCGAAGCGCATAGGTTCGGCCCCGTCAACGGCGATGTCGAGCGGCACCGAACTCACCCCCTCGGGCGCGGCCCCGTCATCGGTGATCGTGAGGGTCAGCTGCACCTCCTCGCCGAGGATGGCGAAGGCAGGAGCGTTGTCGATGCGCAAGCGGCGATCCCAGTCGCCCGCACGGCCGGTGTGCAGAAGGTGCAGCGGCGCGGGCATCTCGGGGGCGGCCTCGATATCGTGGACCTGCCCGTCCGAGAGCAGGATCGCGCCCGCGATGCGCCCGCGCGGCAGTTCGGCCATGGCCTCCGCCAGGGCGCCCATGACGCGCGAGCCGCCGTTTTCGGGCGCGTCGCCCACGGTGACGCGACGCACTTCGGTATTCTCGCGCGCAGCGAGGCGCGCGGCGAGGGCCTCGGCGGCGGCCTCCGTGTCCCCGGCGCGGGCGGCGAGGTGCTGGCTCGCGCTCTCATCCTCGACCAGCAGGACGATATCCGAAAGCGGCGTGCGCTCCTCCTGCCGGTAGGCGGGACCGGCCAGCGCGCCGATGATCACCACTGCCGCCAATGCCCGCAGCGCCCAGCCCGCCAGCCCGCGCCACATCGCCAGCCCCAGACCGGCCACCGCCACCGCGCCGAGCGCGCCAATCAGCCAGAGCGGCAGAAGCGGGTCAAAGACGATGGTGCCGGTCATTGCCCCAGCCTTTCCAGAAGTGCGGGCACATGGACCTGATCGGATTTGTAATTGCCGGTCAGCACATGCATCACCAGATTGACGCCGAAGCGATAGGCCAGTTCGCGCTGCCGCTCCCCCGCATAGCCGCGCCCGACCGGAAAGAGCGGATCGCCCTGCTCGTTCACGGCCCATGCGGCGGCCCAGTCATTGCCGCCGATCACCACCGGTGTCACCCCGTCATTGAGGTTGCGAAACGGCATCCCCTCGATGCGCTCGGCATCGGGGGGGGCGGCCTCGACCCAGACGGCGCGGCCCATGTGGCGGCCCGGGAAATCGGCCAGCAGATAAAAGGTGCGGGTGAGGACGTGATCCTCGGGCACCGGCTCCAGCGGCGGAATGTCGAGCGGCGCGGCCAGCCGTTGGAGCCGCGCACCACTGGGCGAGGCGGCACCGAAACCGGCAATATCGGCGTCGCGCGTGTCAAAGAGGATCATGCCGCCTGAGCGCAGATAGGCGTTGAGCCGCGCATAGGCCTCGGCCGATGGCAGCGGCTGATTCGCGGTCACGGGCCAGTAGAGCATTGGGAAAAAGGCCAGTTCGTCGCGCTCGAGATCAACGCCAAGCGGGTCTGCCGGTTCCACCGAGGTGCGGAAGCTGAGCACCCGCCCGAGGCCGCGGAGCCCGGCGCGGGCGGTGTCGTCCACCGCGCGATCCCCGGTCAGGACATGGGCGAGGACAACCTCGGCGGTGGCCTCCATGGCGCGGGCGTCATCCTGCGCGCGGGCGTGCTGCGGCAGCGCGAGGGCAAGCGCGATGAGCGCGGTGGCCCCCGCGCGCCAGAGCCTGCCCGAGAGCGCCAGAGCGGCGATGATATCGGCGGTCATGAGCACGAGCGCCGTTGCCAGAAGCCAGCCGCCAAGCGGCAGTTCCGGCGCGCGCTCCAGCCCCTCGACGGGGATGCGCGCGGGCCAGGTGGCGGGGGCGATCATGGTCTCGGGCGTGATCACGTTGCGCGCCACGCGCCGTTCCGGCCCGTCGTAAAGCCCCGGCAAGAGGTCGGGCCCAAGCGCCGCGTCCAGCAGCCGCTCACCCGGCACGCCCGCGCGCGTGCCCGCCTCGGTCATGCGCCCGAACCCGTCGAGCACATGCACCGGTTGCCAAGTGGTGCCTGCCAGCTCAGAGCCATCGGGCGGCGCGCTCACCGAGGAAATCGCCAGCCGCTCCAGCATCTGCACGAAAAGACCCGAGAGCGGCAGCGACGACCATTCGGCATTGGCGGTGACGTGGAAAAGCACGACCTGACCGCTCCCGATGCGCTTGCGCGTCACCAGCGGCGTGCCGTCGCTCAGTTGCGCGATCACGCGCTCGGCAAGGGTGGGATCGGGTTGCGCCATGACCTGCGCGTTCACGGCCACATCGGCGGGAATGGCAAGGCCCTGGAACGGGCTGCCCTCGGGGAAGGGGGCAAGCGATTTGGGCTCGCCCCAGCTCATCGCGCCGCCCACGGTGCGCCCGCCCGCGCGCAGCCGCACCGGCATCAGCGGATGCTCGGTGCTGCGCGATACGTCGCTCGCGGCAAGGCGCGGTCCGGCAAAACGCAACAGCACGCCCCCGCCCTCGACCCAGTCGAGAAGCGCGCTTTCCTCCGCCCCCGAGAGCGTCGCCACATCGGCCAGCACGATGGCGTCGGGATTGGCGGGCAGGATGTCGAGGAGCGCGCCATCGAGCAGGTCTGCCGTCGGCACAAGCGCCTGACGCAGGTAATGGAGCGGCGACAGAAGCTCCAGCCCCTCGCGGTCCTCGCGCCCCGCGATCAGCGCCACCTCGCGGCGTTTGAGCCCGTCATCGGTCAGGCTCACGGCCCCGGCATGGCGCGCGCCCGCGATCTCGAACCGGGTGACGCGCGCGCGCAGCTCCGGCGGCAGCGACAGCCCGCCCGTGGCCTCGGGCGCGCCCTCGGCAAAGGTCAGGGGCAGCGAGGCGAGCACCCGCTCCGCGCCCGAAGGGTCGCGGCCATGGGCGGTGACGGATATCTCGCGCGGCGCGCCCGGTCGGGCGCGATGAGCGGTCATCTCGACCACGCCGTCACGCAGCACGGGCGGGGCAAGGACCATGAGAGGGCGCGCGCTCTCGTGCACGGTGACGGGGCCGCGCGCCTCGAGCGCGGCCAGCAGCGGCGCGCGCGCCTCGCGGGCGAGACCGTCGGAAAACCAGCGGGTTTCGAAACCACCCTCGGGAAGCATCGCCACCGCCCCGGTATAGGTGTCGGGCCGGGCGGTCCAAGGCTCGGGGGCTAGGCCCGGCAAGCGCGTGCGGATCACTTGCGCCGCCTGAAACGCCGGCGCTTCGGGCGCGCTCAGCCGCAGAAGGGCGGCCACGCGTCCGTCGCGCGCGGCCTCGGCCAGAAGCGCGTCGATCACCCCGCGCTGCGCCTGCCAGTCGCGGGCCGCCGCCCAGCTATCCTCGACCACGATCAGGAGCGGGCCGCGCGCCGCCGCCTCGCCCGCGTCGCGGGGATTGAGCACCGGTCCGGCCAGCCCGATGATGGCCGCCGCCACCGCCAGCATCCGCAAGAGGAGCAGCCACCAGGGTGTGCGGTCGCTGACACTGTCCTCGTCGCGCAGTCCCAGAAGCAGCGCCACACCCGGAAAGCGCCGCCGCACCGGGGCGGGGGGCACGGCGCGCAGGATGATCCACAGCACCGGCAGCGCCAGGAGCGCCCACAGCAGCCAGGGTGTTGCAAAGCCGATGGCACCAAGGGTCATGCGCGGCCTCCCTCGGACATGGCGCGGTAGAGCCAGAGAAGGGCCGATTGCGCACTGGTATCGGTGTGATGGCAGCCATGGGTCCAGCCGGTCGCAGCGGCGAGGCGGGCAAGGTCGTCCTTGCGCGCGGCGAGCCGTTCGAGATAGCGCGGGCGCAGGTCGGCGGCCTTGAGCGTCTCATGCCGCAATCCGCCGCCCATGCTCTCGAAGATGGTGCGCCCGCGATAGGGAAAGGCCTCTTCCGCAGGATCAAGCACCTGAAAAATGACTCCGCGCACCCCGCGATCCGCCGCCGCCGTGAGTGCTGCGCGCACCGGCTCCGGGTCGCCGAGAAAATCGGAGATGAGCAGCGCGCGGCCATGGGGCACCAGCCCGCTCATGTCGGGGCCGGCATATTCCGCATCGCTGTCCCGGGTCAGCGCCTCGGCCAGCCGCGCGATCTGCGCCGCCCCCCGCCGGGGCGGCAGCGCACCCCCGGTCAGGCCCACGCGCTCGCCGCCCCGATCCAGAAGCAGCGCGACGGCCAGCGCCAGAAGGCGGGCACGGTCGGCCTTTTCGGGCAGGGCGGCGTCCGAGGCAAAGCGCATCGAGGCGGCTGGATCGACCCAGAGCATCACGCTTTGCGCCACCTGCCATTCGCGCTGTCGCACGAATTGCGCGTCCGAGCGGGCCGAGCGCCGCCAGTCGATCATGGTGCGGCTGTCGCCCGCCTGCACCGGGCGGTATTGCCAGAAATCGTCGCCCGCGCCCGCGCGCCTGCGCCCGTGCTCGCCCATGAGCACGGTGCGCGCCAGCCGCTCGGCCCGCGCCAGCAGCGGCGGCAGGCGGGCGGCCTCGGCCTCGGCGCGGGGGCGCAGGGGTTGGGTGGCGGTTGCCATGTCAGGCGGCGGCCTGCATCTGCGTCGTCTCTTCGACCAGCCGCGCGATGAGCGCGGGCAGGCTCTCGCCCCGCGCGCGCGCCGCGAAGTTGAGCGCCATGCGGTGCCCGAGCACCGGCTGCGCCATGGCGGCCACGTCGCTGGCATCCGGCGCAAGCCGGCCCTGCAACATCGCCCGCGCCCGCACCGTCAGCATCAGTGCCTGCGCCGCGCGCGGCCCCGGCCCCCAGGCCACGCTCTCGCGCACCAGGTCCGAGGCGCTGGCGTCCTCGGGGCGACCGCTGCGCACCAGATCGAGGATCATTTCCATGATTTTCTCACCCACGGGCATCCGCCGCAGCATCCGCTGCGCAGCCATCAGTTCCTCGGGCGTCAGCACCTCATGCGCCTCGTCCTCATCGGCACCGGTCGTGGCCAGAAGGATCGCGCGCTCGGTGTCGCGGTCGGGGTAGGGCACCTCGATCTGCACAAGGAAGCGGTCAAGCTGCGCCTCGGGCAGGGGATAGGTGCCCTCCTGCTCGATCGGGTTCTGGGTGGCAAGGACATGGAAGGGCGGCGCAAGGGGGCGCGTCGCGCCCGCGACGGTGACGCGGCGTTCCTGCATCGCCTGCAACAGCGCCGATTGGGTGCGCGGGCTGGCGCGGTTGATCTCGTCGGCCATCAGAAGCTGGCAGAAGATCGGCCCGTCTATGAACTTGAACGCGCGGCTGCCATCGGCGGCGGTTTCCAGAACTTCCGAGCCAAGAATGTCGGCGGGCATCAGGTCAGGCGTGAATTGCACCCGGTTCGTGGCCAGCCCCATGACGGTGCCGAGCGTTTCCACCAGCCGGGTCTTGCCGAGACCGGGCAGGCCGATCAAAAGCCCGTGCCCGCCGCATAAAAGCGCCGAGAGCGACAGGTCGACCACCTGCGCCTGCCCGATGAAACGCCGCGTGATCGAGGCCCGCGCGCGGGCCAGCTTTTCCTCCAGCGCCTCGAGACCGGCCAGAAGTTCGGTATCCTCGGTCATGGCAAAACTCCCGTCAGACCTATATCCTTATGGTGGAATGTATCGTGCGAAATGGAAATGGCAAAAGCAATGAGCGCAAGGACCGTCACAACCCCGTCAGCCGAAGGCATCGCCGCCACCGCCCGCGCCGCCGCCAAGGGGCGCGGATTGCCGCCGGTGCATCTGTGGAACCCGCCCTTTTGCGGCGATCTGGACATGCGCATCGCGCGGGATGGCACGTGGTTCTATCTCGGCACGCCGATCGGGCGGCCCGAACTGGTGCGGCTTTTCTCCACGATCCTGCGCAAGGATGGCGAGAAATATTTCCTGGTCACGCCGGTGGAAAAGGTCGGAATCACCGTCGATGACGCGCCGTTCGTGGCCGTCGATTTCGAGGCGGAGGGGGAGGGGCGCGATCGGGCCTTGCTTTTCGAGACCAATGTGGGCGATCACGTCACCGCCGGGCCCGAGCATCCAATCAGGGTCGAGCGCGACCCCGAGACCGGCGAGCCCGCGCCCTATGTGCTGGTGCGCGCGAACCTCGAGGCGCTGATCGACCGCAAGAGCTTTTACCGGCTGGTGGAGATCGGTGCGCGGCACGACGGCTGGTTCGGCCTCTGGTCGGGGGGCGCGTTTTTCCGGGTCATCCCGGAGGCGGACTTGCCCTGAGAGGTCAGGCCTGCGCGTCGTCATCCCCGCGCAGGCGGGGATCTTCTGGCAGGAGGAGACCCTCGGGGCAAGCCCGAGGGTGACATGGTGTTGCGTTGTCGCCGGAGCGGCTCACACGCTCATGCAGATGTATTTCATCTCGAGAAACTCGTCGATGCCGTGATGGCTGCCCTCGCGGCCAAGCCCGGATTGCTTGACCCCCCCGAACGGGGCCACCTCGGTCGAGATGATACCGGTATTCACGCCGACGATCCCGTATTCGAGCGCCTCGGCGACCTTGTAGACGCGGCTCAGATCGCTTGCGTAGAAATAGGAGGCAAGGCCGAAGATCGTGTCATTGGCCATGGCGATCACGTCATCGACGGTCTCGAAGCGGAAGAGCGGCGCGAGGGGGCCGAAGGTCTCATCGGTGGCGACAAGCATCTCCTGCGTCACGCCCGTGAGGATCGTGGGCGGCAGGAAATGGCCCTGACCCTGCACCGGCGTGCCGCCGCCCATCACCACCTTGGCCCCCTTGGCGGTGGCGTCGGCGACATGTTCCTGCACCTTGGTGATGGCGTCGGCATTGATAAGGGGCCCGAGCGTTGTGCCCTCGTCAAAACCGTCGCCCATGCGCAGCTTTTCCACCGCGACCTTGAGCTTGGCGGCAAACGCGTCATAGACGCCCGCTTGCACATAGATGCGGTTGGCGCAGACGCAGGTCTGGCCGTTGTTGCGGAACTTGCACAGGATCGCGCCCTCGACGGCGGCATCGAGATCAGCGTCGTCAAAGACGATGAACGGCGCGTTGCCGCCCAATTCCATCGAGCATTTCATCACCTGGTCGGCGGCCTGCCGCAGCAGGATGCGCCCCACCTCGGTGGAGCCGGTAAACGTGAGCTTGCGCACGCCGGGGTTTTCGCAGAATTCGCGGCCCACCTCGGAGGAGCGCGACGAGGGCACGATGTTGAACACGCCCGCAGGGATCCCCGCGCGCTCGGCCAGAACGCCCAGAACGGTGGCCGACAGCGGTGTTTCGGTCGCGGGCCGCCCGATGAAGGCGCAACCGGCGGCAAGTGCGGGCGCGGCCTTGCGCGTGATCATCGCGTTGGGAAAGTTCCACGGCGTGATCGAGGCGGCCACCCCGATGGGCTGCTTGATCACGGTGATGCGCTTGTCGCGCTGGTGGCCGGGGATGGTTTCGCCATAGATGCGCTTGGCCTCTTCCGCGAAAAATTCGACGAACGAGGCACCATAGGCAATCTCGCCCTTGGCCTCGGCCAGCGGCTTGCCCTGTTCGGCGGTCAGGATCACGCCCAGATCGTGCTGGTTCTCCATCATAAGGTCGAACCATTTGCGCAATACGGCGGCGCGTTCCTTGCCGGTCCATTGCGCCCATTCCTTCTGCGCGGCCTCGGCGGTGGCGATGGCATGGGCCACCTGTGCGCGGCTGAGATCGGCCACATGGGCGATGACATCGCCGCGCGCGGGGTTCGTCACCTCGAAGGTGCCGTTGTCGCCATCGACCCATTGCCCGCCGACATAGGCACGTTCGGCCAGAAGGCTGGGATCCTTGAGCATGGATTTCAGATCGGTCGTGGTCATGGCGTCGTCCTCCGTCATGTCTTTTGGTCTCGCGGAGACAGACCAGCTTGCGGTAGGAATGTCTAGGCCCAGAGGAGGGGAAGCGAATGGCGGAACTGGACGACGATTACGCGAATGTGCCCTATATCCCGGGCGGCGCGCAGTATCCGGCACGCTGGAGCGTGGCGGCAGAGGCGTTTCGTGCGCGGATCGGCGCGCGGGCAGAGCTTGGCCTGCCCTACGGCGAGGGCGCGCGGCAGGTGTTCGACCTTTTCCATCCGGCGGGAGAGGCGCGGGGGCTGTGCATCTTTGTGCATGGCGGTTATTGGCTGAAATTCGACCGCTCGCTCTGGTCGCATCTGGCGGCGGGGCCGCTGGCGAAGGGCTGGGCGGTGGCCATGCCGTCCTACGATCTCTGCCCCGAGGTGCGCATCGCCGACATCACCCGGCAGATCGCGCAGGCCGTCACGGTGGCGGCGGGGCGCGTGGCGGGGCCGGTTGCCCTTGCCGGTCACTCGGCGGGCGGTCATCTGGTGGCGCGCATGGCGGTGCCGGGGGTGCTGCCATCGGGGGTGGCGGCGCGCCTCTCGCATGTCATGCCGATCTCGCCCGTGTCGGACCTGCGGCCCCTGTTGCAGACCTCGATGAACGCCGATTTCGGCCTTGATATGGCGGGTGCCGAGGCGGAAAGCCCGGTGCTGATGCAGCCCATGGCCGTGCCGGTCACCGTCTGGGTGGGCGGCGATGAACGCCCGGTCTTTCTCGATCAGGCGCGCTGGCTCGCCAAGGCATGGAGCGCGCCGCTCGAGATTGTGCGAGGCGAGCACCATTTCAACGTCATCGAGCCGCTGGCCGATCCGGCAAGCGCGATGGTGGCGCGGCTTCTGGGCTGAGGGGCGCGCACGGGGCGTTCAGGATTTGGCAAGACCTCGCCCGGAATTTGGGCGCGTCCAAGTCATGCCCTGAACCCGGAGTGCCCCGATGCAAGATCAGTCCCCGCGCCTTGCGCTGCCCTTCATCCTGCCCTCGCAGGCACAAAAGCACGTCACCCATAACGAGGCGCTGAGCCGTCTCGACATGGCCGTGCAACTGGCCGTGGAGGGGATCGGCGCCGCCACGCCCCCGGCCCTGCCCGAAGAGGGGCAGATCTGGGCGCTGGGCGCGGCACCCACCGGGGCATGGGCCGGGCAGGCGGGAATGCTCGCGGGGTTCATGAACGAGGCGTGGCTTTTCATGGCGCCGGACGAGGGGTGGTTGGCCCTCGACAAGAGCGACGGGCGGCTTTTCCGGCGCGCGGGTGCTGACTGGGTGGCGATCGCACCGCCCGTGCTCGACAATCTCGATGGTGTGGGGATCAACGCGAGCCATGATTCCGTGAACCGGCTGGCGGTTTCGGCCCCGGCGACGCTCTTCAACCACGAGGGCGGGGGCCATCAGGTCAAGATCAACAAGGCGGCGGCGAGCGAGACGGCAAGCCTGCTGTTCCAGACCGGCTTTGGCGGGCGCGCCGAGATGGGCACGAGCGGCAATGACGATTTCGCCATCAAGGTGAGCGCCGATGGCGGAAGCTGGCACACGGCGCTGCGCCTTGACGCGGCAAGCGGGCTGGCCAGCGGCGCGGCGGTGCAGGTGGCTGCGGCGGATGCCACGCCGGGGCGGCTCTTGCGCACGGGGGCGTTCGGCTGGGGGCAGGACGGGGCGCAGGCGGGCCCCGAGCTGGCCGATCTCGACGATCCCGCGCAGCCCTCCGGCAGCTACGTGGTCAGTGCGGCCACGCAGGGCGCGCGCCCCGCCGGGGCGGGAACGGGCGGCTGTCTCGTGCTTCGGCAGGGGGCGGGCGATCTGGCGCAGGTGTTTTTCGGCGCGGGCGGCGATGTGCTGGCGTTCCGGCTGCGAATGGGGGGCGTCTGGGGGGCGTGGCAGGCGCTCCATGGCGGGCACAACGTGAGCCGGGTGAGCGGGCCTGCGGGCGAGGTCGTGCGCACGCCGGACGGCACGCAGATCTGTCAGCATGTGCTTGTGCTCGACGCGCCGAACGTGGCGGCGGGTGCGCTTTTTGCGGGCGGGGCCGAGACGGTCTGGACCTATCCCGCCGTCTTTGCCCCCGGCACGCGCCCCACCCTGACGGCAAGTGTCACAACGGCGGCGGGGGTCTGGGTCACGGCGCGGGCGGGCGATGCCACCTCGGGCGCGCTGCGCGCCATGGCAGCGCAGGCGCAGGGCAGTGCGCCCGAGGTGGTGGTCACGGCTGTTGGGCGCTGGGCCTGAGGCCCGCGCGCGCCGCTCACTTGTCGCGGAACTGCGCCTGACGCTTCTCCGCGAAGGCGGCCATGCCCTCTTTCTGGTCCTCGGTGGCAAAGAGCGAGTGGAACACGCGCCGCTCGAACAACAGCCCCTCGCGCAAGGTGGTCTCGAACGAGCGGTTGACCGCCTCCTTGGCGGCCATGACCGTGACCTGCGATTTCTCGGCGATCTTCTGGGCCGCTGACATCGCCTCATCCATCAGTTTCTTGGCAGGCACGATGCGGCTCACCAGACCGGCGCGCTCGGCCTCTTCGGCATCCATGAACCGGCCCGTCAGGTTCATGTCCATCGCCTTCGCCTTGCCGATGGCGCGCGTCAGGCGCTGCGTGCCGCCAAGCCCGGCGATCACGCCAAGGTTGATTTCCGGCTGGCCGAACTTGGCCGTGTCCGAGCAGATGATGAAATCGCACATCATCGCCAGCTCGCAGCCGCCGCCAAGCGCGTAGCCCGACACGGCGGCGATGATCGGCTTGCGGATGCGGGCGATGGCGTCGCTGTCGGCGGTGAAGAGGTCCTCGGTGAAGACATCGACAAAGCTTTTCGTGCTCATCATCTTGATGTCGGCCCCGGCGGCAAAGGCCTTTTCCGAACCGGTCAGCACGATGCAGCGCACCTTGTCGTTGCCCTGCGCGTCGGCCAGTGCCTCGGCCAGTTCCGACATCAACTGATCGTTGAGCGCGTTGAGCGCGTCGGGGCGGTTGAGTTTGATGAGGGCGACGTGGTCTTCTATTTCGACGATGATCGTCTCATAGGCCATGAATTCAGCTTTCCTTGGTTTCGCTCGGCCCAAGTCATTACCATGTCGGGGACGCCTTTCAACCTATCTTTGACAGCGCGGACAATGGAAACTGGAGCGCGCGGATTGCACGAGGCGGGCGATCCGGCCGTCGCAGCCGGGTTTGCGACAGGGCGCGCCCTCGCGCCCGTAGACGTCAAAAGCGTGCTGGAAATAGCCAAGCTCGCCATCGGCCTGCCGGTAGTCGCGCAAGGACGAACCGCCTGCGGCAATCGCCTCGGTCAGCACGGCGCGAATGGCACCGGTGAGCCGCGCGATGCGCCGAGGCCCGAGACTGCCCGCCACACGGCGCGGCGAGATCCCTGCGCGAAAAAGCGCCTCGCAGACATAGATATTGCCCAGACCGGCCACGATCCGCTGATCGAGAAGCGCCGCCTTGACGGGCGTGCGCCGTCCGGCAAGGGCGGCGGCGAGATGGGCCTCGTGAAACCCGTTGCCAAGCGGTTCCGGCCCGAGTTTCGCCAGCAGCGGATGGGCCTCGGCACCGGCCGTCGCCATCAGATCCATCGCGCCGAAACGGCGCGGGTCGTTGAAGGTGATCCGCGCGCCGCCCGCCATGTCGACGATCACATGGTCGTGTTTCGCAGGCGCGGGGTGATCGTGGACGAATTGCCCCACCCGCGCCCCCGACACCAGCATCCGCCCCGACATGCCCAGATGGACGAGCAGCGTTTCGCCCCGGTCGAGATCGGCCAGCAGGTATTTCGAGCGTCGCCGCAGCGAGAGCACCCGCGCGCCCGTCAGCCGTGCGGCCATGTCTGGCGGAAAGGGCCAGCGCAGATCGGGGCGGTTCACCTGCGCGCGCGCGATCACCTGCCCCTCCATGACGGGGGCCAGGCCGCTTCGGACGGTTTCGACCTCTGGCAATTCGGGCATGACGGACCTCGGCGCGCGCAAGCGGCGCATTGTAACCCCCGGTGAGCGACCTATAAGAAAGGCGGGACCCAGGATGAGCAAGCCCCGGAGTGCGGCATGAGCGAGAAAACCACCCATTTCGGATTTCAGGACGTGCCCGAGGCGGAGAAGGCGGGGCGCGTGCGCGGCGTCTTTGGCTCGGTCGCGTCGAACTATGATGTAATGAACGACGCGATGAGTTTCGGCATCCACCGGATCTGGAAGGATGCGATGATGGACTGGCTCGCGCCGCGCGCCGGTCAGCGGCTTCTCGATGTGGCGGGGGGCACCGGCGATATCTCGTTCCGGTTCCTGCGGCGCGCGGGGCGCGGTCATGCCACGGTGCTCGACCTGACCGAGCCGATGTTGGTCGAGGGGCAGAAGCGCGCCGAGGCCGAGGCTCTGGCGGATAGTCTCGACTGGGTGGTGGGCGATGCGATGGCGCTGCCCTTCGAGGATAACAGTTTCGACGTCTACACGATCAGTTTCGGCATCCGCAACGTGACCCGCCCGCAAGAGGCGCTCAACGAGGCGTTTCGTGTGCTGCGGCCCGGCGGGCGGCTGATGGTGCTGGAATTCAGCCAGATCCCGAATGACCTGATGCAGAAAATCTATGACCTTTATTCGTTCAATATCATCCCGCGTCTGGGGCAGGTGATCGCGCGGGACCGCGACAGCTATCAATACCTTGTCGAATCGATCCGCCGCTTCCCCGATCAGGAGACATTCCTCGGGATGGTGCGCGACGCGGGCTTCGAAAACGCGAAATACCGCAATCTTTCCATGGGCATCGCCTGCCTGCATTCGGGGTGGAAGATTTGAGGGGGCCGCATAACCTCATCCGTCTGATCCGCACCGGGGCCACGCTGGAACGCACCGGCGCGATGGGCCTGATCATGGCGGCGTTCGAGGCGCCGCCCTTGGTGCGCGCGACCATGCGCGCGCTGGCGTGGCCATTTCAGTGGCTGGGCGACCGGGGTGATCCGGCCATGCCGCCCGCCGTGCGCGCGCTGACGGCTCTGGGGCCCGCCTATATCAAGTTCGGCCAGATCCTCAGCACGCGGCCCGATCTGGTGGGCGAGGATCTCGCCGCGCAATTGCGCGTGCTTCAGGACAAGCTGCCCCCTTTTCCGGTCGAGGTGGCGCAAATGGCCGTCGCGCAGGAGCTTGGCCGCCCGGTGGCCGAGATCTTCGATGACTTCAGCCCGCCGGTGGCGGCGGCCTCGATCGCGCAGGTGCACAGGGCGCGGCTGCGCGAGACCGGCGAGGCGGTGGCGGTCAAGGTGCTGCGCCCGGGCATCGAGCGCGCCTTTCGCCGCGATATCGACGCCTTCTATTTCGCGGCGCGCATGGTCGAACTGCTTGCGCCGTCCGCGCGCCGGTTGCGGCCCACGGATGTGATCGCCCATTTCGAGGGCGTGGTCATGGGCGAGCTCGACCTGCGGCTCGAAGCCGCCTCGGCCTCGGAATTCGCGGCCAATACCGAGGGCGACGCAGGGTTTCAGTTGCCCGGCGTGCATTGGCACCTGTCCTCGCGCCGGGTGATGACGATGGCATGGGCCGATGGCGCGCCCATGGGCGACAATGCCGCCATCGATGCGGCGGGGCATGACCGGGTGGCGCTTGGGGCGCGGGTGCTGCAACTTTTCCTCAGCCATGCGCTGCGCGACGGCTATTTCCACGCCGACATGCATCAGGGCAATCTCAAGGTGGCCGCCAATGGCGACATCATCGCCTATGATTTCGGGATCATGGGGCATATCGACGAATATACGCGTCGGGTTTATGCCGAGATCCTTTACGGCTTCATCAAGCGCGATTACCGGCGCGTGGCCGAGGTCCATTTCGAGGCGGGGTATGTGCCCGGCGACCGCGATGTGGATGCGTTCGCGCGCGCTTTGCGCGCCGTGGGAGAACCGATTTTCGGCATGGATGCAAGCCGCATCTCGATGGGCAGCCTGCTCAGCTATCTTTTTGAAGTGACAGAGCGTTTCGGGATGGAGACGCGGACGGAACTGATCCTGCTGCAACGCACGATGGTCGTGGTGGAGGGGGTCGCGCGTTCGCTCGATCCGCAGATCAACATCTGGCAGGTGGCCCGTCCCGTGGTCGAGGATTACATCCGCCACGCCATGGGTCCGCGCGCGGCGCTGCGCGATCTGGGGCGCACCGCGATGGTGCTGTCTCGCTACGGTCCGCGCCTGCCGGGGCTGCTCGAGGCGGTCCTGATCCGGCAGGCGCATCCGCCCGCGCCGCCGCCGGCGCGGCACTGGCCCGGGCGGCTGCTCTGGTCCGGGGCGGGGGCGGTGGCGGGCGGTGCCGTCGTGACGCTGGCACTGGCGCTGTTCTGAAGCGTTTCGGTGTCTCCTTGAAACGCCGAGACGAGTTGACGCTCTGATCTGGCGCAATTTCGAACCGGCAAAGTCCATCAGACTTTTCAGAAATCGCTTTGGGTGAGAGGTCATGGCGCGGGCGGGCGCAGGCCGAGCACCTCCTCCGCGCCGACGCTTTGACCGTTCTCAAGCACAAGCCGGACCGCGCCGCCGTCCAGACGCGCCTCGTCGATTCGGGCGTGAAGATGCACCTCGTGGCGCGCGATCGTCTCTCCCCGCGCCAGCGAATGCGCCGTCACCCGATAGGTGCCCGTCACCAGCGGCAGGCCGAGCGAGTCGCGTCCCTCCCAGAGAACCGGGCCGCTTTGCGGTGCGATCGGCAGGCGCTGAACGATCACACCCTGCTCGTTCGTCACGATCAGCTCCGCTGCATCGGCCCCCTGCGCGACGGTCGCGCTGAGCGAGACGGGCGCACCGGCAAAGCGCACGGGGGCCGCAATCTCGGCCTCGAGCCCGATCCAGCCCGCAAGCTGTCCCATGCCAAGCGTGGCCATCTGCGCGCCAAGCCCCGAAAGCAGGTCATTGGTGAGCACCTGCTGTTCGACCGACGAGAAGGTCGCCAGCTGCACCGCGAAATCAGCCGAATCGATCGGGTTGAGCGGGTCCTGGTTGCGCATCTGGGTGGTCAGCATCTTCAGGAAGGTCTCGAAATCCGAACTGAGCGCTCCGTTTCGGGGGGCGGCGGGTAAGGGGGGGGCGGGGGGCAGCGTCGGCGCAATGCCGGTCAGAGGTTCCATAAGCACTCCTTTCGGTGAGGTCTTGATGTCCGGGCCATCGGTTCAGACCCTCAGATCGAGCCGGTCGCCCAGCATGACCAGCACGGGCGGCGGCGTGTCCGGGGTGCTTGCCGCAGGTGGCCCGTGGGTGGGTGCGGTTACGGGCGCGCGCGCCTCCTTGTCCCGCGCGCCGCTCCCGTCTTGCGAGAAAACGATCTGCGCGCCATCGTAGCCTGTTTCCTTGAGGTCGTTCGTGAGTGTGTCGATGTTGCGGCGCAAAAGCTCCATCGTCTCGGCGCGCTCGGCACTCACCATGACGATCATCACGCCGTCCGTCGTGGCAAGATGAAGCCGCACGCGGCCGAGTTCCGCGGGGTTGAGGGCGATCTCGGTGGTTTTTTGCCCGTCCACCGACGCCCGCGAGATTGCGGCAACGATCTGCGTCGTGGTCTGACCCGTGTTCTGCGGCGGCGCGAAATGTGTGAACGCGGAGGTTGTGCCGCGAAGCGCCGACGAGGCTGTTTCAGTCGCCGCAAGGCGCAGGGTGCCGTCCGCCTCCGGCTCGGCGATGGCCATGAGGTCGGCTGCGGGGTCTGCGGTGCGGTTCCCGGCCGGGTTGACAAAGGCGCCGAAGCGCTGTGCGGGCAGTGTGACGGTGCCCGTTACCGGCGCGGCGGCTGTGCTTGCTTTCTGCCGCACATCCGGTGGCGTGAGCGCGTCGTGCCTGTGCTCGGGACGCGCCGGGATCAGGAATGCGGCCTCGATTGCCGAGGGCATGGGCGCCGCTTGCGCCGCAATGCGGACCCCATCGGATGACACGATGCCGGTGCCGAGGGTCCTTGCGGTTGCGCCTTGCGGTTCCAGTGCCGTCGCCGAGGGCCTCTCCGGCGCGGCAAGAGGCTCCGGTCCCGAAGAAGCCGACTGCATGGGGGGCATGTCGCCTGCCCCGGTAGCTTGGAGGCCGTGCGCGTTTGTTGCGCGGGCGTGCAGATGCCCCGCTGTCACGGTTGCCCGGCCGGATACCGGATGAGGTGCCGCATGAGGCAGGTCCGTTGGTAGTGTGGTCTCGCGCGGTAGTGTCGCCGGGCCGTCGGGCATGGGCGTCGGGCGTGCGCCGCGCGGGGCCCCGGCAGGGCCCGCGTCCGGCACGTTCGACATGACTTCGAGGTCCGCCGCCATCGGCTTCGCCGCCAGCACCGCTCTCTGCGCGACGACTGTGAGGTCGTCCGTCCCGGTGTCCTGATCGGCGCGGCCCTGCCCGTGTCCGATCCCTGTCGTCGCCGTGCCGGGGGGGGGCACCGGCGGTCCGGCCGGATCCGCATCAGTGCTGATGGTGGATGATTCGGTGGCGTCGGGCGGCGTGCCCTGCAGCGCTTGTTGTCCGACCGGATCGACCCCCTCGGACGGGGTCGCCTGCTCCATCGTCATGAAGGCGGAAAACGCTTGTCCCGTCGTGATCGACGAGGCGTCGCGCCGCACGACAGGCAGCGAAGTGTGGTGTTCGGAAACGATCATCATGCAGGCGGTCCGATCCGGTTCAACGTCCCGCAAAGATATCCGCAAGCCGGTTACCAGTTCTTTACGGCTTTGCGGTTTCCTTGGCTGAAATTCCAACAATTCGAGGTATCCAGGTGACAGACCCGATTTCCCCCCCGAACCCGAGAGCGGTGATGCAGCCACATCCCCGCCTTCAGCGCGCCGCCGAGGCGCTCGAGGCCGGTTTTCTGGCGGAAATGCTCAAGTTTTCGGGGCTTGGCGAACAGACCAACAGCTTCAGTGGCAGCGCGGGGGAGGCGCAATTCGCCTCGTTCCACCGCGAGGCACTGGCGCAGGCGATTGCCCGCAAGGGTGGCCTCGGCCTTGCCGGGATGATTGCCGCCTCTTTGCGGGAGCGCGGCCATGACGACTGACGCCGACAGGCAACTGATTCGCGACGTCGAGACGCTTCTGGAGCGTGAGCACGCCTGTCTGCTCCGCGGTGACCTGGCGGCGCTCGCGGGCCTGGCGGAGGAAAAGGAGGCGCATCTTGCGCGGTTGCGCAAAGTCGGGGCGCCGGAGTCTGCGATCTTTGCGGCGCTGCGTGAGCGGGCCGCGCGCAACGAGCGTCTTCTGGATGCCGCGATGCAGGGGATCCGGCGTGTCAGCGCACGGCTGAGCGCCTATCGGCAGGTGCGCCGGTCCATCGAGACCTATGATCCGCAGGGGCGCAAGGAGACCATCGCCGGGACGGTCGTGCACCGTCTCGAGCGACGGGCCTGAGCCGGTTGCGTCAAATCCTACCGAAGTTTTCTGGCGCGATTAGCACTCCCTTAGGACTTGGCGGGCAAATCTGGGCGGGCATCCGCAAACGGGTGGCGCCGCCGGAACGAAAGGGCACCGGTTGCACACGTCAGAAAGACATTCCGGGCCGCCCGAGCGGGCAGGTCATGCCAACAGGCGCAAACGCGCCGCATCTGAAAAGGAAAACACATGTCCAGCATTCTGACCAACAACAGCGCCATGGTGGCGCTTCAGACCCTGCAAAGCGTGAACAAGAACCTTGCCAATACGCAGGATGCGATTTCGACCGGCAAGGATATCGCGACGGCCAAGGACAATTCGGCGATCTTCGCGATTTCCAAGGTGATGGAATCCGATATCGCCGGGTTCAAGGCGATTTCCGACAGCCTGTCCCTCGGGCAGGCGACCGTCGCCGTGGCGTCATCGGCGGCCGAGCAGATCGTCGAGGAACTCAACGGGATCAAGGGGCTTATCGTCTCCGCCCAGAGCGAGAACGTCGATCACGCCAAGATCCAGGAGGATATCTCTCAGCGCACCGCCCAGATCGCATCGGTGATCAGCGCCGCGCAGTTCAACGGCACCAACCTGCTGAATACCGATGTCGATGGTGCCGGGGCCGGCACGACCACCTTCAATGTTCTGGCCTCGCTGGACCGGGTGGGCACGGCTGCGCCTGCGCCCACCAATATCTCCGTGGCGAGCGTGGATTTCGAGGCGAATCTCGATCTTGTCACCAACCTGACCGCCATCACCGACACCACCACCGCGGCTACCGCTCTTGGTGAAATCGAAACCTTCATCCAGACCGCCGTGACCGGTGCCGCGTCCCTCGGGGCTGCGGCCAGCCGGATCGACAGCCAGAGTGAATTCGTCTCCAAGCTGACCGATTCGCTCACATCGGGTGTCGGCGCGCTGGTCGATGCCGATCTCGAGGCAGCCTCGGCGCGGCTTCAGGCGCTCCAGGTTCAGCAGCAGCTGGCCACGCAGTCGCTGTCGATCGCCAACCAGGCACCGCAGTCGATCCTGTCGCTGTTCCGGTAAATCCATCAGGGGGCGCCCCAAAGGGTGCCCCCTGACCCCACCGCCGGATGTCATGCGCAGTTTTGGAAGGACAGAACGTGACCGCAGTTTTCAAGGCAGAGGCCGCCTACAGGGCTCAGGGTCAAACCGTGCGGACCGCCCGCGCGCAGGAATACGACGCGCTCGCCCGCGTCACGCGCCGTCTCAGGATGGCCGAGCAGACCCGCGCGTCGGATTTCGGTCAGCTGGCCGCCGCCATCCACGACAATCAGCGTTTGTGGACCATCTTCGCGGTTGACGTGGCCGATCCGCAAAACGGGCTGTCCGTGCCGTTACGTGCGCAGATCCTCTCGCTGGCGGAATTCACGCGAAGGCACAGCGGTCAAGTTCTGCGCGAAGCGGCATCCGTCGATCCGCTGGTGGATATCAACACCGCCGTGATGCGTGGTCTTTCGGGTGCGGGAGCCACGCAATGAGCCGTCTCATCCTCAAGCTGGCCCCCAAGGAACGTGTCCTCGTGAACGGCGCGGTGATCGAAAACGGGGATCGCCGGTCGCGCCTGTCGGTGATGACCCCGGATGCGCGCATCTTGCGCCTGCGTGACGCGATCCATCCCGACGAGGCCACTACGCCTGTGAGGCGCGCCTGCTTCGCGGCGCAACTCGTGCTTTCGGGTGACGCCGCTCCTCGTGACATGCGCCAGCAGATGCTGCGCCGCATAGAGGAGTTGAGTCAGGTTTTGCGCGACCCCGACAGCCGCGCGCTGCTGACCCGTGCCAGCGAGGCGCTTCTGGCCGAAGAGCACTATGCCTGCCTGAAGGCGCTTCGCGCGCTTTTGCCCAGAGAAGCGCGGCTTATGGCCCATGGCGGTCCAAGATGACCTTCGCGCCGGTCGTCCCCTTGGGTGGCCTCGTCGGCTTTGCCCTTCTGAGCCGTACGCTTGACCGGCAGACCGAGCTTTTCAACGCCGCCCCGGCGCTTCGGCGCGATACCGATCATTTCGCGCAGACCATCGCGGGCGTTCAGACGGCGGCCGATCTCGTCGCGGATCGCCGCCTCTTGCGCGTGGCGCTCGGCGCGTTCGGCCTTCAGGACGACATCGACAGCCGCGCCTTTGTTCGCGCGATCCTCGAACAGGGCACCGAGGACGACAAGGCGCTTGCCAACCGCCTGTCGGACGATCGCTATCGCCGCTTTGCCGATGCGTTCGGCTTCGCCGCGCCCGACGGGCCGCGCACGGGCGACGCGGGATTTGCGGCGCAGATCATCGAGCAATTCCGGCGGCGCGAATTCGAGGTCGCAGTGGGTGAACAGGATACCGCGCTGCGCCTCGCCCTGAATGCGGATCGCGAGCTTTCGGCGTTCGGGACCGATGCGGAGTCCGACAACGCGCTGTGGTTTCGCATCCTCGGCACCCCGCCGCTCCGGAGCGTGTTCGAGACCGCGCTTGGCCTGCCGTCCAGCTTTGCCCAGATCGATATCGATCGTCAGCTGGACGAACTGCGCACCCGTGCGGCGCGGCAACTGAACATCGAAAGTCCCAGAGACCTTGTGGACAATGACCTGCGTGAGGGACTTTTGCGGCAGTTCCTCCTGCGCGATCAGATTTCGTCCACAGCGGTTCTGTCCTCACAAGCCATAGCGCTGAGCCTGTTGCAAGGGGGCCGATGACCGGGCGTGATTGCATGCAGGGCCATTGCGGCACACCAGCGCGCGTGATCGGTCATGTCGATCGCGGGCCGCCGGTCATCGTGATCGGCTTGACAGGGCGGGACGCAATTGGCAGGTGCAGGGGGCGACGTGTATCAGTCGGCGGCGCAGGCCCCCTGGCCACGCGCCAACAAGGATCGGAGCGCCAACGTCATGGGCGAACGCCTTCTTCATCGCCTTGCCTGGGTCGTCGTGGCGCTCTGCCTCGCGCCGATTGTCGCGGCGGTGCTGGCGGCGCTGTCAGGGGATCTCGAAACCTGGCGCACGGTTCTGGCAACCGTCCTGCCGCGCTATACCCTCAACACGCTGAAGCTGGTGGTGATCGTGGGGGTCAGCACGGCGGTGATCGGATCGCTCACCGCCTGGCTGGTGACGGTCTATCGCTTTCCCGGCGTGCGGGTGCTGGAGGTGGCGCTGGCGCTGCCGCTGGCCTTTCCGGCCTATGTCATGGCCTACGCCTATACCCATTTGCTCGACCATCCCGGCCCCGTGCAAACCGCCTTGCGTGCGCTCACCGGCTGGGGGCCGCGCGATTACTGGTTCCCGGAGGTGCGCAGCCTTGGCGGCGCGGCGCTGATGCTGAGCATCGTGCTTTATCCTTACGTCTACCTTCTGGCGCGCGCGTCGTTCCGCCAGCAATCGGCCAATGCGTTTCTGGTGGCGCGCACGCTGGGACGCTCGCCGGCATACGCGTTCCGCAGGGTGGCCCTGCCGATGGCGCGGCCCGCGATCGCAGGTGGCGCGCTGCTGGCGATCATGGAGACGATCGCGGATTTCGGCACCGTCGCCTTCTTCAATGTGCAGACCTTCGCCACCGGCATCTACCAGGCCTGGTTCAGCCTTGGCGACCGGGCGGCGGCGGCGCAACTGGCGCTTTGCCTGCTGAGTTTCGCGCTGCTTCTGGCGGGTCTCGAGCGCGCGAGCCGGGGCCGGATGCGCACCGCCGGGCGCGGCGCGCGGTTCGAGACGATGGAGCGCCCGCGCCTCACCGGGCTGGCGGCGGCGGGGGCGTTCACGCTGTGCTTTCTGCCGGTGCTTCTGGGTTTCGTCCTGCCGGTGATCATGCTGGGCGTGATGGCCCTGGGATCGGGGCAGGACCTGCTGTCGCCGCGCTATCTCGGGTTCATGACGAATTCGCTGACGCTTGCCGCCGTGGCCTCGGTCCTGACGGTGCTGGGGGCAATCCTTGTGGGGTTTCGCGCCCGCACGCGGCCGGGGCGTGTCTCGCGCGGGCTCGTGCTTGGGGCGGGGCTCGGCTATGCGGTCCCGGGGGGCGTGATCGCGGTGGGGTTGATGGTGCCGATGGCCGCCTTCGACAATGTGCTTGACGCCTTCATGCGCGAGACCTTCGGCATCCGCACAGGCCTTCTGATCACCGGGTCGATCTGGCTCATGGTGATGGCCTATGTGGTGCGCTTCATGGCCGCCGCCCTCAACGCCTATGACAGCGGCATGGCGACGGTGCCGCTGCATTTCGACGCGATCGGGCGCTCTCTGGGCCAGCCGGGTCCGCTGCTTCTGGCGCGGGTGCATCTGCCGGTGGCGCGGGCCTCGGTGCTGACCGCGCTGCTTATCGTCTTTGTCGATGTCATGAAGGAACTGCCCGCCACGCTTATCCTGCATCCGTTCAATTTTCAGACGCTCGCGGTGCAGGCGCACCGGCTTGCTGCCGATGAGCGGCTGGCCGAGGCGGCGGTGCCGTCGCTGGTGCTGGTGGCGTTCGGCCTTGTGCCGGTGCTGATCCTGTGCCGGACGCTCGGCCGTGACGGGCGCTCGGAGCGCGCGGCGCGGCTGGGTGCGGCGATCTCGGCGGGGTGAAGCAATTTCAGAAAAAGTCGATAGACTTTTCCGGTGTGACAATTGCGCGAAACAAGGTCGCAAGGCGTTTCGATGTTTCAACGAAAGACCGAAACGCTTGAAGCGGGGCTATTCTCCGGGGCGGCGGAGACTGAATTTCTCGCGGATCACGGCGTAATCCTGATACCCAAGGCGCGTGAGCGGGTTGAACCGCGTCACGTCGAAAATTCCGTCCACAAGGCAGTCGTCGCGCAGATGCACGCCTGTGACCTCGCCGAAGACGACGAAATTCGCCTCACCGGGCAATTGCACGATCTGCGTCAGCCGACATTCGAGGGCGGCGGGGGCCGCGGCCACGCGGGAACAGGCGATGCTCTTGCACTCCGCCTTTTCGAGACCGGCATCGACAAACTCGTCCACGCCGCGATCCCATGCGCCCGAGCTGCGGTTCATCGCATCGGTCAGCGCCTCGCTGACGATATTGACGCAGAACACGCCGGTCTCGCGGATATTGGCGACGCTGTCCTTGGTGTCGCCCCGGTCCTCCTTGACCGAGGTCGAGGCGAACATCACCTGCGGCGGCACATAGGCCACGGCGTTGAAGAACGAATAGGGCGCGAGATTGTCGTGCCCGTCCGCCCCGCGCGAGGAAATCCAGCCGATGGGGCGCGGCGTCACCACCGCGTTGAACGGGTTGTGCGGCAGGCCGTGGCCATCCTCGGGGCGGTAGAACATGTGTCACTCCATGGGCTTGGGCGGTTTGTGCCAGAGCTAACGCCGTGCTAGGCGCTTGGCCAGTCGATTCTCGGGGGGACGCGGGCGCGCCATGATCGAATTGCGGCACGAAGAGCCTGCGGACCTGTGGGAGGTCGAGGCGCTTTATGACCTTTGCTTCGCGCCGGGGCGCGAGGCGCTGTCGTCCTACCGGTTGCGTGACGGGGTGGCCCCGGTGGCGGAGCTCTGCCTTGTCGCGCGCGAGGACGGGATCGTGGCGGGCGCGATCCGCTACTGGCCGGTGCGGGTGGGCGGCGCGGAGGCGCTGCTTCTGGGGCCGGTCGCGGTGCATCCCACCCATCAGGGCGAGGGGCTTGGCGGCTGGCTTATCCGCGAGAGCCTCGAGCGCGCGCGCGCGCGTGGCTGGGCGCGGGTGATGCTGGTGGGCGACGCGCCCTATTACGGGCGCTTCGGCTTTGCGCGGCTCGCGGCGGTCGAGATGCCGCCGCCGACCAACCCGGCGCGCGTGCTGGGGCTGGCGCTTGTCCCCGGTGCCTGGGACGGGATCGCGGGTGCCGTGACGCGGGCCGCTTGAAATCGGGGCTGCGCGCGGTCATCTCTAGCAAGGCTGGGCGAGGGCGACGTGATGGAAATATTGGGCAGACCGCCGGAGAGGGCCGCATTTGACGCGCGGCTTGACGCGCTGGTGGCGCGCAATGCGCGCGCCAGCGGCGGCGTGATGGAGGTGCTCAACCTCATCGGCACGCAGGCCGAGGGGTTGCTGGACCGCCTGCCGCCCGAGGCGCGCACCCGCATCGGCACGGTGACCGAGCGCGCGCTCCATCACGCGGCAGAGGCGGCGCATGGCACACGGGCTGCGGTGCCGGACCTGCCGGGCTGGCGCGCGCGGCTTTTGACCACGGCGATGGGGGCGGCGGGCGGCATGGGCGGCCTGCCCACGGCGCTGGCGGAACTGCCGGTGACTGTGACCGTGCTCATGCGCGCCATTCAGGACGTGGCCGCCGATCACGGATTTGACCCCGCCGAGCCGGGGGTGCGGTTCGATTCCATCGCGGTTTTCGGGAGCGCGGGGCCATTGGCCAGCGATGACGGGGCCAATCTCGGCCTCATCGGCACGCGGGTGACGCTGACTGGTGCTGCGCTGAGGGCGCTCATTGCGCGAGTGGCACCGCGCCTTGCCACGGTGCTGGGGCAAAAGCTTGCGGCGCAGACGGTGCCGGTTCTGGGGGCGGCGGCGGGGGCGGCCACGAATTACGCCTATACCCGTTATTATCAGGACATGGCCCATGTCCATTTCGGCCTGCGCCGCCTTGCCATCGACGCGGATCGCGAGATGGACGAGATGGTGGCGGCGTTCCGCGAACGGGCGACGCAGATCGACCGTCATCCTCCGGCTTGACCGGAGGAACTTTCGTTCAGGAGATCCTCGGGGCAAGCCCGAGGATGACGGCGGGCAAACCGCTACTGCAAATCCGCAAACGCCGCCCTGAGCCGCGCCACCGCCTCGGCCACCCGTGCGCGCGGCGTGGCGATGTTGAAGCGCAGGAATGTCTCGCCGCCGGTGCCGAAGGTCGGCCCGTGGTTGACGCAGATGCGCGCCTCGCGCTCCACCCTGCGGGTGAACTCGGCGCGGTCCATGCCGGTGCCCGCGAAATCCACCCAGGCCAGGTAGGTCGCCTCCAGCGGCATCGAGTGCAGGCCGGGAATGGCGTTCACGCCGGCATCAAACAGCGTGCGGTTGCCGTCGAGATAGGCACAGAGCGCATCGACCCAAGTCCCGCCCTCGGGCGAATAGGCGGCCTCTGCCATAGCGATCCCGAAGGAATTGGGCGAAAGCCCAAGCGCCGCCATCCGCACCGCGAAGCGCGCGCGCAGCCCCTCGTCAGGAATGATGACATTGCCGGTATGCCCGCCCGCGATGTTGAAGGTCTTGGTGGTGGCGGTCATCATCACCAGCCGGTCCGCGATCCCGTCGATATGCGCCATCGGGATATGGCGCTGCCCGGGCATCAGCAGGTCATGATGGATCTCGTCGGAGACAAGGATCAGATCGTGGCGGCGGGCGAAATCGGCCACGCCCTGCAATTCCGCGCGGCTCCAGACGCGGCCACCGGGATTGTGCGGCGAGCACAGGATCAGCATACGCTCGCGGCCCGTCATCAGCCTGTCATAGGCGTCGAAATCCATCTCGTAGCGGCCCGCAGTGTTGACCAGCGGACATTCCCGCACCTCGCGCCCCGCCGCGCGAATGACACGGGCAAAGGCATGATAGACCGGGGTGAAGATCACCACGCCGTCCCCCGGCGCTGTAAAGGCATCGACGCAAAGCCCGGTGCCGTTGACGAGGCCGTGGGTGGTGAAGATCGCGTCAGGGTCCACCTGCCAGCCGTGGCGCGTCTCCATCCACCACTGAATCGCGGCGCGATAGCCCGTATCGTCGCCGTAATAGCCGTAAATCCCGTGATCGGTCATCGCGCGCAGCGCCCCTGTCACGCAGGCGGGCGGGCGGAAATCCATGTCGGCCACCCACATGGCGATTCCGTCCTCGGGCGAGATCCCGTATTTGGCCTCCATCATGTCCCATTTGTCGGAATGGGTGTCGCGCCGGTCGATGATCTCGTCGAAATTCATGGGGGTCTCCGTGGATTGCACGGGCGCAGGCTAGACGATTGGGCGGCGGCTGCAAGGACGTTGCGCAAGCCGCTTTGATCCCCTAAATCAGCCACCATGAAACGGCCCATCCTCATACACCCCGACCCGCGCCTCAAGAAGGTCTGCGCGCCGGTGAGCGAGATCACCGATGATCTGCGCACCCTGTCGCGCGACATGCTCGAGACCATGTATGATGCGCCCGGCATCGGCCTTGCCGCGCCGCAGGTGGGCGTGCTGACGCGGCTCATCGTGCTTGATTGTGTAAAGAGAGAGGCGGAGGCCCCGCGCCCCATCGTGATGATCAATCCCGAGGTGGTGGCCGCGTCCGAGGAGACGCGCGTCTACGAGGAGGGGTGCCTGTCGATCCCCGAGCAATATGGCGAGGTGACGCGGCCCGCGGAGGTCGAACTGCGCTGGACCGGTATCGACGGGACTGAGCATCGTGAGGGGTTCGGCGGGCTCTGGGCCACCTGCGTGCAGCACGAGATCGACCACCTCAACGGCAAGCTCTTCATCGACTATCTGGGCGCGATGCGGCGGCAGCTGATCACAAGGCGCATGGTCAAGCTCAAGCGCGAGCAGGCCCGCGCGTGAGGGCGGTGCTGCGCTGGCCCGATGCGCGGCTGCGCAGGGCGGCAGAGCCGGTGGCCGGGATCACCGACGCGGTGCGCGCGCTCTGGGACGAGATGATCGAGGTGATGGAGGCAATGCCGGGTGTGGGCCTTGCGGCGGTGCAGTTGGGCGAGATGCAGCGCCTTGCCGTCGTCGATGCCAGCGAGGCGCGCGGTCAAGTCGTGCGCATGGCCAACCCCGAGATCCTTCACGCCAGCGCGCAGTTGCGCGACCACGAGGAGGCCAGCCCCTGCCTGCCCGGTGTATCGGCGGTGATCACGCGGCCCCGCGCAGTGACGGTGCGGTATCTGACTGCGGCGGGCGCGGTCGAGGAGCGCGATTTCGTCGGTCTCTGGGCCACATCCGTGCAGCACCAGATCGACCACTTGCAGGGGCGCATGTTTTTCGACCGGCTGAGCCGGGTCAAACGCGACATGCTTTTGCGGCGCGCCCGCAAGTCGGGCTGACGTGGTCAGGGGCGCGCGCCCGCCGCAGGGCAGCGCGCGCGCTGCCTTGCTCAGATCGCGGCGAGCAGCGATTCGCCCGCCGTTACCTCGCAGGTGCCGGGGCTTTGCTCGACATGAAGCACGGTCACGGTGCCATCCTCGACCGCCATGGCATAGCGCTTGGAGCGCGCCAGAAGGCCCGCAGGCGGTGCGCTGAACTCCATCCCGATTGCCGAGGTCAAGGCGCTTTGCGGGTCGGCCAGCATGGTGATCCCGGCCTCTGTGGCCCCTGTGGCCTCGCCCCAGGCCTTCATCACGAAGGGGTCATTGACCGAGACGCAGACAATCTCGTCCACGCCCTTGGCGTCGAACGCGGCCTTGGTGCGGATGAAGCTGGGCACATGGGCCGCGGAACAGGTGGGCGTATAGGCACCCGGCACGGCGAAGATCACCACCTTGCGCCCCTTGGTCAGGCTGGCAAGGCTCACCTCTTCGGGGCCGCTTGCGCCGAGACGCAAGAGCGTGGCATCGGGCAGTTTGTCGTTGGTGGAAATGGTCATGGTCGAATCCCTCCTGAGATGTGTTTGCGGTTGGATGTAACCATAGGCCGGTGCTAGGCAAGGGGCCACGGTAAAACGAGGGGGCGCGCGATGGCGGGTGTGGTGGTGATCGGGGCGGGGCAGGCGGGGGCCGCGCTGGTGGCCGGGTTGCGGGGCGGTGGATATGACGGCGCGATCACGCTGATCGGCGAAGAACCGGTGCCGCCCTATCAGCGCCCGCCGCTGTCGAAGAAATACCTGCTGGGCGAGATGGCGCTGGAGCGGCTCTATCTGCGGCCCGAGAGCTATTATGCCGAAGCCGGGATCAAGCTGCGTCTGAACACGCGCGTGACCGCCATCGACCGCGCGGCGCAGGAGGTGGTGACGGGTGCGGGGCGCATTGGCTACGCGCATCTGGTGCTGGCCACCGGCTCGGTCCCGCGCCGTCTGCCACCTGCGATGGGAGGCGATCTGGGGGGCGTGCATGTGGTGCGCAGTCTGGCGGATGTGGATGCGATGGCACCGGGCTTCGTCGCGGGCGCGCGGGTGCTGATCGTGGGGGGCGGCTATATCGGGCTGGAGGCGGCGGCGGTGGCGGCGTCACGCGGTATGGGGGTCGTGCTGATCGAGATGGCCGCCCGCATCCTGGGGCGCGTCGCCGCGCCCGAGACCTCGGACTATTTCCGGGCGCTGCACGCCCGTCACGGTGTTGAGATCCGCGAAGGCGTGGGGCTGGAGCGCCTCCTCGGCGAAGGCCAAGTGCGCGCCGCGCGGCTCTCGGATGGCCGCGAGATCGCCGCCGACATGGTGATCGTCGGCATCGGTATCGCGCCGGATACAGCGCTGGCCGAGGCGGCGGGGCTCGTGATCGACAACGGCATCGCGGTGGACGCGCAGGGGCGCACCTCCGACCCTGCGATCTGGGCGGCGGGCGATTGCGCCGCTTTCCCGTATCGGGGCGGGCGGCTGCGGCTGGAAAGCGTGCCCAATGCCATCGACATGGCCGAGTGCGTGGCCGGAAACATCCTGGGGCGCGGTGCCGCTTATGTGCCGAAACCGTGGTTCTGGTCGGATCAATACGACGTGAAATTGCAGATCGCGGGGCTCAATACCGGATATGACCGGGTGGTGACGCGCGCGGCGGGGGGGGCGTATTCGGTCTGGTATTTCCGGGGCGCGGACCTGGCTGCCGTGGACGCGATGAACGACCCGCGCGCCTATATGGTGGGCAAGCGGCTGATCGAAGCGGGCCAAAGCGCCGATCCGGGCCGCGTGGCCGATCCCGCGGCCGATCTCAAGGCGCTGCTCGGGTGAGGATCATCGGCGGCGCGCATCGGGGGCGGGCGCTCGCCAGCGTCGGCAAGGGGGACGCGGGCGCGCATCTGCGCCCGACCTCGGACCGCGTGCGCGAGGCGCTCTTCAACGTGCTGGCGGGCGGCTATGGCGATCCGGTGACGGGCGCGCGCGTGCTGGATCTTTTTGCCGGCACCGGCGCGCTCGGGCTGGAGGCGCTGTCGCGCGGGGCGGAGTCGGCGACATTCATCGAGAACGGGCGCAAGGCGCTGGCCATCCTGCGGCAGAATATCGCCCTGTGCCGGGGCGAGGCGGCGTGCCGGGTGGTCGCGGCGGATGCCCGCGGGCCGGGGGACAACCCCGGCGCGCCGCACGACCTGATCTTCCTCGATCCGCCCTATGGCAAGGGGCTGGGCGAGGCGGCGCTCTCGGCGGCGCTGGCAGGCGGCTGGATCGCGCCCGGCGCGCTGATCGTCTGGGAAGAAAGCGCCGCCATCGCGCCGCCAGAGGCGCTGCGCCTCATCGAGGAGCGGCGCTATGGGGCGACGATGATCCGGTTTCTGGAGGCGGGGTAGGGGCGGGGTTCAGCTTGGCGGCACACCGCCGCCCAATCCCCACAAATTTCCAGACATAATCTCGGAATACACCTTGGCCGCCCAAGGCCCGCCTTCTGCTCCCCCTTACTCATCGGCGCTCGTTCTTAGCTTGCGGGCGACTTCTTTAAGCTTGTCGAGTTAGAATTCCTGTTTCCCGCCATTATAGTAACGTTATTAACGCAAGCGCCCTTGCGCCCCGTAAGCGCGTTCGTTATATTGAGGCATGAAACGCGCAGACTTTGCATAAGGAGATTCGCGCCATGAGGAACGCAAACGATTTCGAAGGTCGGATAATCCAGCTTCTGCGCGAAGCGGAGAGATTGAGCTTTGAGCGCGGTTACGCCGAGGGCGTTGATAGCGCCAAGGCAAAAATTCTCGCTGCGATAGGCGCGGACGCGGCCGTATTCGATAACGCATCGCCGAGCGATCACACGCCTTATGCTGACGCAGAGCGAAGCGAGGCGGTTCAAGAACGCAAGCGCGCGCCGCGTGGCTTGCCTCGCGCTTTGACCATTCGCGCGCTTCGCAAATTTTCTAATGGCGCAACCCCACAACAAATTTTGGATGCTGCTGAAACAGAATTTGAACGGATGATTGCTGTGTCGTCCGTTCGCGCAGAACTTCGGCGAGGGCAAGAGGAAGGCCGTTACATTGAAATCGACGGGCTCTGGCATCTTGCAGAAGGGTTTGAAGCAGAGGACGGCGCTTTGCGGGTACAGTCCTCTGCTTCGGGAAACGACGATGACAAAGGAGGTAAATCCATGCCCCCGCCGTAACTTTTTAGATCGGTAGCACCGATCTGACCCCGCTCCTGACAAGGGATATCCTGTCGAGGGGCGGCCACCACGCGGATGTGGTGAAATGGTAGACACAGTGGCTTTGGAAGCCACGGGGGCCGCAGTCGAAAGCATTGCCCCGTGCCGGTTCAAGTCCGGCCATCCGCACCACGCTTATACACCGGATGAACATGCCATGCAATCATTTGCGTGTCTGTACATACGGAAGGCGTCTGTTTGCAATGGCGCGTAACGTGAGGCCAACGTTCTCTGCGCCTGTACGCTATACTGCTCACAGTTGTTATAGAAAAACTCAAAACCACCAGTATAGTGGTGAGGGCGCTTGTTGGTTGCGGTTGACAAACAGCATTTTTAGTGTCACGGACGAGTGCCGCGTGCCAATAGCGCCGCTGCCAATCGTGGTCGACGACATTACCACCGCACCCACAATCTTACTAAAATAATATGCCCCCCCCGTTCAGAGCACTCAGCATCCGCCGATCTTCGCGCATGCCACAACTCGGGTCATCTCGGGCCCATTCCCCCAAGTCCGGCGTCCGCCGTGTTAATCCCGGCCCTGCCCAAATCCGCACCGACGCAATACCGACGCGATACCGATCCTGAATTGCATGCGATGTCAGCGCATTAACCATGATTTGCACGGCAATGCGGACCCCCTCACCGCGCCGCCAGCATCGCCAGCCGAATGAGCGCGCGCTCCACCAGCGCCATTTCGGGGGCGCGCTGCGCGGCGGAGCGGAGCGTGAGGTCGGTCTCGGTCAGGATGCCAAGCGCCTGTTCCAGCCGCGCCGCGCCCCAGTTTTGCGCCTGTCGCAGCATCTGGTCGCGGCGGGGGCCAAAGACCGGCGGGCGCAGCCGGTTGATACCCTGTCCTGCCCCGCCGGGATCGGCCGCCACCATATAGAGCGCGCGGAAATGGCGCGCGGCCCCGATGCAGAGGCCCACGGGCTGCACGCCCTGCGCCTTCAGACGCCGCAGGACCGGTGCGATCTCGCCCGTGCGCCCCTCGGCCACGATGGCCAGCACCTCGTCCAGATCGGCCTCGGTCGAGGCAGGCGCGCAGGCGCTGATGTCCCGGGCCGAAAGCGGCGCGGGATCGCCGGTCTTGTAAAGGGCCAGTTTCTCGACCGTCTGGCGAAAGTCACCGGGATCGAGCGCGCGCGACAGCGCCAGAAGATCGCCCATGACCGGCCCCGGAATATCGCGCAGCCCGGCGCGGGCCAGCACCGCCTCGATCTCCTCGCGGGAGGGCGGTTCGTCATAGATGCCGACGGCATAGGCGTTGGGGTGGCTCTCGAACGCCTTGCGCAGCCTGGCGGTCGCCTTGAGCTGACCGGCGGTCACGACGATCTGCGCGTCGCCCGCCTGCCAGTCGGCCAGCGCGGCAAGGATCGGCTCGGCCAGCGCCTCGGTCGCGTCCTCGGCAAAGGCCACGCGCGGGCCGGGGAAAAAGCCCCGCGCTTTCACCGCATCCAGAAAAGCCGCCGGATCGCGCCGCAGATCGGCGGCAGGCAGGCGCGTCAGGCGCATCTCTTCCTCTGCATTGGGGCCAAGCAGGGCGGCGATGACCTCCTGCCGCCTGAGCGCCACGCGCATCGCGTCCGAACCATAGATCAAGAGGCCCGCGCGCCCCGGATCGGGCCTCGAGAAATAACGCGGCGCATCGCGGGCCGAGAGTTTCATTCCGGCAGGGTGCGCGCCGTCGCGGCAAGCCGGGTCAGAAGCTGATCGGCCAGCATGGTCATCAGCCGCGCCTCGGCATCGCGCTCGGCGGCCTGCGTGGCCACGGGCGTGTCGAAGGTGGAATAGCCGGTGAAATTCTCGACCGTGCCACGGGTCACGACCGCGTCGGTCTGGCGGTCCTGCACGGTGTAATCCACCCGCCCCAACAGGTTGAAGCGCAAGGTGATGTTGCTGCGGTCGATCGAGATGGAGCGTTTTTGCAGGCTGATCGCGGGTGTCAGGACATAGCGCGCATCCGCCGGACGACCCAGCCGTCCCTCAAGCTCTTGCGTGAGCAGAAAGCCCGGGCGCGTGTCGGGCGGCGCGATCTCTATGCGCCCCATCAAGGCCGCGCCGCCGCCGCCGGGCGCGTAGGCGGGCGCAAATCCGCACCCCGCCAGCGCGGCAAGGCCCGAGAGCAGAAAGAGGCGGCGGTCAGATGACGACATTGACGATCCGTCCGGGGACAACGATGATCTTTTTCGGCGCGGCCCCGTTTAGCGCCTTTTGCACAGCATCAAGCGCAAGGGCCGTCTTTTCAACCTCGGATTTTGCCATGTCACGCGGCACGGTGATTTCCGCGCGCCGCTTGCCGTTGATCTGGATGGGCAGGGTCACCGTCTCGTCAATCAGCATGGCGGGATCGGCCACGGGCCAGGGTGCCGTGGCGACAAGGCCCGCGCCGCCCAGCATGGCCCAGATATCCTCCGCGAGATGCGGGGTCATGGGGGCCATGAGTTGTGCCAATGTGCGGGCGGCCGCGCGTTTGGCACCGCGTCCCGCCTGCGATTTCATCAGCGTGTTGGTAAAGGCATAAAGCCGCGCGATGGCCGCGTTGAAACCGAAGGACTCAACGCCCTTGGCCACCTCGTCAATCGCCTTGTGCATCTCGCGCAGGAGCGCCTCGTCGGCCTCTGGCGTGGCCGTCTCGGGGGTGTTCTCGACCTCGGATGCCAGCCGCCAGACGCGGGAAAGATGACGATGCGCGGCCTCGGCACCCGAGGCGGTCCATTCCACGTCGCGCTCGGGGGGGCTGTCCGAGAGCACGAACCAGCGGGCGGTATCGGCCCCGTATTGGGCGATGATGGTGGAGGGATCGACGACATTCTTCTTGGATTTCGACATCTTGGCGGAGGGGATGATCTCGACCGGCGTGCCGTCCGCAAGACGGCCCTCGCTCACCTCCTCGGGCAGGTGATAGACCGGGCGATCTGCTGCGTCGCGGGTCTGGTAAATCTCATGCGTCACCATCCCCTGCGTGAAGAGCGCGTCAAACGGCTCGATGGCGCTCGGGGGCAGATGCCCGCAAATCTGCATCGCGCGGGCGAAGAAGCGGGAATAGAGCAGGTGCAGGATCGCGTGCTCGATGCCGCCGATATACTGGTCCACGTTCATCCAATACGCGGCCTCGGCCAGATCGGTGGGCGTGGCGGCGTGGGGCGCGGTGAAGCGGGCGTAATACCAGCTTGAATCGACGAAGGTATCCATCGTGTCGGTCTCGCGCGTTGCCGCCGCACCGCAGCGCGGACAGGTGCAATTCCGCCATGTCGGGTGCCGGTCGAGCGGGTTGCCGGGCAGATCGAAACTCACATCGTCGGGCAGGCGGATGGGCAGGTTTTCCTTGGCCTCGGGCACCACGCCGCAGGAATCGCAATGCACCACCGGGATGGGGCAGCCCCAATAGCGCTGGCGCGAGAGGCCCCAATCGCGCAGGCGGAACTTGGTCACGCCCTGGCCCACGCCATTCGCCTCGCAAACCGCAATCGCGGCCTCGATGGCCTCGGCCCCGGTCTGCATCTCCTCGCCCGCGATGGCGCGGGTATAGCGGACCACCTCGGGCTTGGGCGGGATATAGGGGCTGGCGGCCACGTCATGCGCGCCCTCGCGCGGCTGGAACGTGTCGATGATCGGCAACCCGTATTTCACCGCGAAATCATGGTCCCGCTGGTCATGCGCGGGCACGCCGTAGATCGCGCCGGTGCCATAGTCCATCAGGATGAAATTGGCGATCCAGACCGGCAATTCGCAGTCATTGTCAAACGGATGGCGCACGCGCAAGCCGGTGTCAAACCCGAGCTTCTCGGCCTTCTCGATGGCCTCTTCGGTGGTGCCGCCGCGCCGTGCCTCTGCACAGAATGCGGCCACCTGCGGGCTCTCGGCCTCCAGCCGCTTGGCCAGCGGGTGATCGGGCGAAATGCCGAGAAACGAGGCCCCCATCATCGTGTCGGGCCGCGTGGTATAGACCTCGATCCGGTCATGGCCCTCTGGCCCGTCGATGAGCAAGAAGGCGAATTGCAGCCCGCGCGAGCGCCCGATCCAGTTTTCCTGCATGATCCGCACCTTGGCGGGCCAGTTGTCGAGCGTGTCGAGCGCATCGAGCAACTCGCCCGCGAAATCGGAGATGCGGAAGAACCATTGCGTCAACTCGCGCCGCTCTACCTCGGCACCCGAGCGCCAGCCCTTGCCGTCGATCACCTGCTCGTTGGCCAGAACCGTCATATCGACCGGGTCCCAGTTCACCACGGCCTCCTTGCGGTAAACCAGCCCTTTTTCGAGGAAATCCAGAAACAGCGCCTGTTGCTGGCCATAGTATTCGGGGTCGCACGTGGCAAATTCGCGGCTCCAGTCGATGCTTAGGCCCAAGGGCTTCATCTGGTCGCGCATGGTGGCGATATTGGCGTAGGTCCAGTCCTTGGGGTGGCCGCCCGACGCCATCGCCGCATTCTCTGCGGGCATCCCGAACGCGTCCCATCCCATCGGGTGCAGCACGTTATGGCCGGTGGCGATCTTGTGGCGCGCGACCACATCGCCCATGGTGTAATTGCGCACATGGCCCATATGGATGCGCCCCGACGGATAGGGGAACATTTCCAGCACGTAATATTTGGGCTTCGTCTCATCGCGGGCGGCGCGGAAAATCCCGGCCTTTTCCCAGGCGTCTTGCCACTTCGCTTCGATCTCGGCGGGGGAATAGCGCGACATGGGCCGTGCCTTTCTTGCTCTCGTTTGGTGTTGGCAGGGGTGATAGGCGCTTCATCGCGCATGGTCCAGTGCCGAGGTGCCGAAACCGGGGGTTTGCGGGGGGGCAGGCGGGTGATTATAACCCTTGGGCGGGCAGCGCGGGCAGGTTCATGAAAATCCTCTTCATCCATCAGAATTTTCCGGGGCAATACAAGCATCTGGCCCCCCTGCTTGCGAAACAGGGGCATCACTGCGTGGCGCTTACGCTCCGGGTGAAGGAGGCAGTGACATGGCAGGGAGTGCGGGTGATCCCCTATGCCCTGCCCAAGCGGGACGGTCAGACGCTCCATCCGTGGCTGGTGGATTTCGACACCAAGCTCACGCGCGGCGAGGCGTGCTGGCGCGCGGCGCGCGCGCTGAAAGAGCGCGGCTATGTGCCTGATCTCATCCTTGCCCATCCCGGCTGGGGCGAATCGCTGTTCCTGCGCGACCTGTGGCCCGAGGCGCGGCTGGGACTTTATTGCGAGCTTTACCATCTCGCCGACTGGCCGCACCTGAATTTCGATCCCGAGTTTCCGAGCCGCGACCCCGAGGCCGAGCCGCTGCGCATCCGCATGAAGAACATCAACAACCTCCTGCATTTCGCCGAGGCACATGCCGGGATCAGCCCGACCGTGTTTCAGGCCGATACCTTCCCCGCGCCCTTCCGCGAGCGCATCACCGTGAGCCATGACGGCATCGACACGCTCAGCGCCTGCCCCATGCCCGATGTCCGGCTGGAGGTGGACGGCGCGGGCACGCTCACCCGCGACGACGAGGTGATCACCTTCGTGAACCGCAATCTGGAGCCTTACCGCGGCTATCACATCTTCATGCGCGCGCTGCCGCAGCTTTTGCGCGAGCGGCCCCGCGCGCGGGTGCTGATCGTGGGGGGCGACGAGGTGAGCTATGGCGCGCGCCCGCCCAAGGGGCAGACGTGGAAGCAGATTTTCATAGACGAGGTGCGCGGGCGCATCGCCACGCCGGACTGGGCGCGGGTGCATTTCCTTGGCCGCATTCCCTATGACCGGTTCCTGCGTCTGTTGCAGGTGAGCCGCGTGCATGTCTATCTCAGCTACCCGTTCGTGCTGAGCTGGTCGCTGATGGAGGCGATGGCCTGCGAGGCGGCGATTGTCGCGGGCGATACCGCGCCGGTGCGCGAGGTGATCACGCATGACGAGACCGGGCGGCTGGTGGATTTCTTCGACACCGGCGCGCTGGTGGCGGAGGTCTGCGCGCTCTTGGAGGATGCCGAGGCGCGGCGCGCGCTCGGTCAGGCGGCGCGACGGCTCATAGAGGCCCGTTATGACCTGCGCGGCATCTGCCTGCCGCGTCAGGTCGAATGGGTCACGGATATTGCCGCGATGTAGGCCGGATCAGAACTTGCCGGACTGAATGCGCAATTGCCGCGCACGGTTGAGGATCGCGTCCTCGACGGCGCGGGTGGTGGCAGCATCGACCGGTCCGCGCTGTGTCTGGAGCGCAACCTTGAGCGAACGCGCGTCAAGCGCGGGATCGCTGATGAGCACGGTCGCGCGATAGGCCTGACCACCGCCCGGCGGCACGCCGAACCCGGTGGAGATCACGCCGGTGAACGGATCGGCGGCTTCAATGGGAAGGAAATTCAGCACTTCCAGCGACGCGGTCCACAGGAACCGGTTGACCTTGACGGTTTCGCGCCCGCCCCGGAACGCATCGAGCAACGAGCCCTCGCCGGGATCGACCGTGCGTTCGCGGCCCGACTTGACGCGCATCGCATCTTCATCCAGTCGGGCGTTCTGGAAGGCGCTGCACCCGCCGAGCACCGCGAGACATGCTGTTGCAAGGCCGAGAAACTTGAGACGCGAAGAGATCATGGTATCGTCCGGTATTGTTTCCACCCTAGTATCCAAGCCGGTCAACCGGGGCAAGCCCGATGCGCGGGGCCTTGCGTGCGCCGCGCCGCGCGTGGCACTCAGGCGACAGGATCAAGGGCAACGGAGGCATGACATGGGGTTGAGCGAGATCACCGCGCGGATCGCGCAGGCCGAGGCGGATGCCGGACGCGCGCCGGGCAGCGTGACGTTGATTGCGGTCTCCAAGGTGCAGCCCGAGGCGCGGGTCGAGGCCGTTCTGACGCAGGGCCACCGTGTCTTTGGCGAGAACCGCGTGCAGGAGGCAGCCGAGCGCTGGCCACCGTTTCAGGCGCGTTTTCAAGGGGTCAGGCTGCATCTTGTCGGCCCGTTGCAAACCAACAAGGCACGGCAGGCCGTGGAGATGTTCGACGCGATCCACTCGGTTGACCGGCCAAAGCTTGCGCAGGCGCTGGCGCGGCTGGCGCAGGAGGCGGGGCGCTGTCCCGAGGTGTTCATTCAGGTGAACACCGGCGAGGAGGCACAGAAGGCGGGGATCGCACCGGGCGGGACCGATGCCTTTGTGGCCGAGTGTCGCGCGCTCGATCTGCCGGTCGTGGGCCTCATGTGCATCCCGCCGGTGGACGAGGAGCCGAGCCTGCATTTCGCGCTGCTGGCGAAACTGGCGGCGCGCAACGGGCTTTCGGGCCTCTCGATGGGCATGAGCGACGATTTCGAGCGCGCCATCGCGCAAGGGGCGACCCATGTGCGCGTTGGCTCGGCAATCTTTGGCGCCCGCGCCTACGGGTGAGGGGCGCGCACGATCAACCGCGCGCCAAAGGTGAGGCGGGCGGCGATGGTGCGCAGGTGGCCGGGGGCGAGCGCCACGCAGCCCGCGGTGGGATAGCCCGGTCGCCGCCAGCGGTGGATGAAGATGCAGGACCCGCGCCCGCGCACGGCAAAGGGCCAGTTCCAGTCGGTGACGATCACCAGATCATAGAGCGGATCCGCGCGGCGCAGCGCCTCGTGGCTGTGCGGGTAGGGGGCACGGACCATGAGGTTGTAATCCTCGTGCCCCGGATCGTCCGACCACAGATCGCCGGGGCGGATGGGGACCGCCCAATCGGCGGGGCGCGCGATGCGGTCGGGGCGATAGAGCATTCCCACGATGCGGTGGCTGCCTGCGGGCGTCGCGCCGTCGCCCTCGCGCTTGGCGGCGCTGATGCCCCCGCGCCCGATGGTGCAGGGATAGAGGCGGCCCTGAAAGCGCAGGCCAAGCGGGGTGAGAACCAGATCCTTCGGTGTCATGCCCTTTTGCTAGCATGTCTTGTGCGCCGGTCCAGCGGTTTCGGGAACGAACATCCCTTTATTAGCGCTATTGCTGCACATGCAAACTATACGTGCTGTGCTTAAATAGGCAGCGGATGCGCCTGAAAACTGTTCAATTGGTTAACCTTAGGTCAATTTTCGCCCATGCGTTTTCTGCATGGCAGAAATGTTCACGGTGGGTATTGTGCAGGTGCAGAAACAAGCTATCTTTGTCTCAACGAAGGGCGGCAGACGCGGGTTTGCCCCTCTAACGAAACGAAACGCAAGGATACGAAAATGGCACAGTCGATTGTCACGCGCCACAGCGCCGCCGTCTCGGTCGGCGAAGAGCTGCGCCGGGCCATCCATGCCGCAATGCAGCGGTTCGCCGATTACCGTGCCTACCGGCGCACGATCCGCGAATTGTCGGAACTGAGCGCTCATGATCTGGCCGATCTCGGCCTGCATCACAGCGAAATCCGGCGCGTTGCTTACGAATCGGTTTACGGCGCGCGCGCCTGAACCTCAAGAGATCGGCGGCACCTCTCCTCCTCCCGGGTGCAGCCGACACGGTCACGGGTTCCCTCTCCTCCTCCCTGGAGCCCGCGACCGGAAGACCGGGGCGCAAGCCCCGCAAGATCGCGAATGGCCCTCTCCTCCTCCCTGGGCCGGACGTGTCAGGAAGCGGCGGCCCCCTCCTCCTCCCTGGGGTCGCCGCTTTTCCTTTTTCCGGGTTGCTTTTCGTCAGTTGAGCCAGCGCGCGCGCCCGCGCCGCATCGGTGCGGGGCAGGGCAGGGCGGCCGTGCTCAAAAAATCGACAAAGGCGCGGGCCGCCGCGCTTTGCGCGCCCTGGGCGGCATCGCTCGTGAGCGCCTCGCGCGCCGTGTCGGTGGTGACGGGGCCGGGCGTGGCAAATACCCATTCAAGAAATCCCAGCCGCGCAAGCGCCTGCGCCTGTGCGCCGATGGCGGGGCTTTCCTCGAGCGCGTCGATGATTCGGGTCAGTGTCATGGTGGTTCTCCCCGGTCGCACCCCGGACCGGATGGGGCGAGGGGGAAGGGCGCGCGCGCCCGAATCGCCCCCCGCGATTGCGACAGTGCCGGGGCTGGTTTCCGGGCTTGGGGGGTGGGCCGTCCGGCCCGTGCGCTTCGGCGCCTTCCCGAGACCCGTGGTCCCAGTGGCATCGTGCCGAAACGCCCTCCCTTACCGTTGCGGGGGCAGCGCCGGTCTCTCACCGGCTTCCCAATTCTCCGCCCCGAGGGGCGGCACCCTGACCCACGCAGGCTACCAGCGTGTTTTTTCCCGGCAAGCGCAAATGCGGCGACACGGGACAGAAACCGGCGTGTGCCCTCTTTTGCAGGGGCCGTGCCCACGCTAGCGTGAGCCACCCAACTCAGGAGCCCGCCCGTGACCGATCCCGAGACCTTCTTGCGCGCACTCTTCGCGCGTGCCGTGGCCGTGGCCGACCCGATGCAGAGCCTCGCCGCGCATCTGCCGCCCCGCCCCGAGGGCCGCGTGGTGGTCATTGGCGCGGGCAAGGCAAGCGCGCGCATGGCCGAGGCGGTGGAGGCCGAATGGGGGCCTTGTGAGGGGCTGGTGATCACGCGCTACGGCTACGCGCGGCCCTGCGCGGGCATCGAGATCGTCGAGGCCGCGCATCCGGTGCCCGATGCGGCGGGGCTGGCGGCGACCGCGCGGATGCTGCGGCTGGTCGAGGGTCTTGGCGAAGGCGACACGGTGCTGGCGCTCATCTCGGGCGGCGCCTCGGCGCTATTGGTGCAGCCTGCGGGCGCGATCACGCTGGCCGAGAAACAGGCGGTCAACGCGGCACTTCTGGCCTCGGGCGCTCCCATCGGTCAAATGAACCTCTTGCGCAAGCATCTGAGCCGGGTGAAGGGCGGGCAATTGGCCGCCGCAGCCTTTCCTGCGCGGATGCTGGCGCTGATGATTTCCGATGTGCCGGGGGATGATCCGGGGATGATCGGCTCTGGCCCCACGGTGGGCGAGGCCAGCACGCCCGAGGACGCGCGCGCCATCGTGGCGCGTTACGGGATCGTGCTGCCCAATGCGGCCGAGGCGGTGCTGCGCGGCCCGACAGGGGTGGTCGCACCGGGGGATGTGCGCCTCAGTCGGGTGGAAAACGTGATTTACGCCGCCCCCTCGCAATCGCTGGCGGCGGCGGCGGATCTGGCGCGCGCCGAGGGGCTGCGGGTGGAGATCCTGGGCGACGATCTGGAAGGCGAGGCGCGCGAGGTGGCGCGTGACCATGCCGCGCGGGCGCGGGCGGTGCAACGCGCGCTGAAGGCCGGTGACGCACCGGTGCTGCTGCTCTCGGGGGGCGAGTTGACCGTGACGCGGCGCGGCGACGGGGTGGGCGGGCCGAATGCCGAATATGCGCTGGCACTGGCGCTGGCCCTTGGCGGGGCGGCGGGCATCCACGCGATTGCCTGCGATACCGACGGGGTGGATGGCGCGGCCGAGGTGGCCGGCGCGGTCATCGGGCCACAGACCCTGGCGCGCGCGCGCGCGGCGGGCGCAGACCCCGAAACGGCGCTGGCAAGCAATGACGCGCACGGGTTTTTCGGCGCGGTTGGTGGGCAGGTGGTAACCGGGCCGACGCTGACGAATGTCAATGATTTCCGCGCGATCCTGATTGCGCCCGCCTGACGTTCCGCGCGCGCGCGCGGAATCGAGTCGCATCCCGGGCCCGCTTTTGCGATACTGCACAAGTAATTTGAGGGAGATTGCCCATGAAACGCCGCGCCATTTTCGGACTTCTGGCTGCGCCGTTGCTGGCGATCGCGCAGCCTGTGAGCGCCGCCATCGTCAAGCTCGGCGCCGACGAGGTCGAGGCGCTGCTGGCAGGCAATACCATCGTCGGCACCTGGTCCGGCACGTCCTATCGCCAGTATTTCGCCCCGGATGGCACCACGCTCTATGTGCCCGAGGGCGGCAAGCCCGACGAGGGGCGCTGGCGCACCAATCCCGAGACCCACGATTACGAGAGCTGGTGGCGCAGCACCGGCTGGACGCCCTATGCGCTGGTGCGCACCGAAGACGGCGGGCTGGCCTGGGTCAACGGCGACCGGCTGGAGCCGTTCCGGGTGCTGGAGGGGCGGCAGGTCGAGTGACGCGGGGCGCTGTCCCGGCGGCGGCCTGCACGCGGGGGCGCGCAGGCCGATGTGATGCACAGCGCCTGACAGCGCCCGGGATCATCCCACGCGGGCGTCGGTGACTGCGCGCTCTTTCCTCGGATCGAAGAAGGGTTTCTCCACCACCGTGGCCGAGACCGGTCCGCTCGGCGTCGTGACATCAAGTCGAGTGCCCAGGTCGGCGCAGTCGACCGAGACCATCGCAAGCGCGATGTTCCGGTCAAGACGCGGCGAGTAAACCGCCGACGTCACGCGCCCCACGGTCGTGCCATCCTGCGCGACATCCCAGAACCGCGTATTGGGTCCGGCAAGGCGCGGGCCGTCGATCACGAGGCCCACCTGTTTGCGCGTCACACCGCTGTCGCGGATGCGGCGCAGGGCAAACTTGCCGATGAACTCTGCCTCCATGTCGGGGTTCACGAGCCGATCAAGGCCAAGCTCGTAGGGGTTGGTGTGCATGTCCGCATCGGCGTGATACGAGAGCATCCCGCCCTCGATGCGCCGGATCGTCGAGGTGTGGCCGGGCTTGAGGCCAAACGGCAGGCCCACGGCCATGATCCGCTCCCACAGCGCGTCGCCGCGGGTGCCGTCGAGCAGGTAGATCTCGTAGCCCAACTCGCTTGACCAGCCGGTGCGCGAGACGATCAGGGGAATGCCGTCAAGCTCCATCTCGCGCAGCCAGTAATAGCGCAGGTCCATGATCTCGTCGCCAAAGAGCGCACGCATGATCTCGCCGGATTTCGGACCCTGCAATTGCAGGGGCGAGACATCGGGTTCGCGGATCGTCACGTCCAGCCCGGAATGCACCGCCACCCCCTGCGCCCAGAGCAGGATGTCGCTGTCGGCGAGCGACAGCCAGAAATGGTTTTCGCCCAGCCGGAGGCAGATCGGGTCGTTGAGAATGCCGCCCTCCGCGTTTGTGATCAGAACGTATTTGCACTGTCCCACAGCCATGCCCGACAGATCGCGCGGCGTCAGCATCTGGGTGAAGCGCGCGGCGTCCGGCCCGGTGATCTCGACCTGCCGTTCCACACCCACATCGCAGAGGATCGCGTCATTGACGAGGGTCCAGAAGTTCTGCTCCGGATCGCCGAAATCGCGCGGAATATACATATGATTATAAACCGAAAATCCCTGCGCGCCCCACCGAACGGTGGCGTCGAAGAACGGGGATTTGCGGATCTGCGTGCCGAAGCCGAAATCGTCAGAGTGCATCATGTCGTCACCTCCCGGTCAGGTGCCCGGATTTCGGGCACAGTGTCTGTCTGGCCGGGGTGATATCATCGGAGGCGGCGTCGGCGCGGGCCGAAAATGGCCCTCGAACGCGACTGATCGGGCTGATTTTCGCCCCGATCCCGGAACATCCGGTCGCATGATCCTATGGGGCCTCTCCGCGCGCCAGTTTCAGGAGGTTGGGCTGGGTGGACTTGATTCGGCGGGTCGTGAAATAGGTCATGTAACGGTCGATCCCCAGATCGGCCGACAGCAGGGCCTCCATAAGCGTCTGGAAGGCCGCCATCGAGGGGGTGGCCACCGTCAGGATGTAATCGACGCCGCCGCCCGTGGCCACGCAACGGGTGACTTCGTCGATGGTGCGGATATGCGTTTCGAACCGGTCGAAATCGGCCTTGCGGTGATGGGACAGCGAGACGGTGACGACAACCTCGGTCACGTCACAGACCCGCTCGAGCGCGATATCGCCGTGATAGCCGCGAATGAAGCCCGCAGCCTTGAGCCGGTCGAGCCGCGCCCAGCACGGCGTGGGCGACAGGTTCACGATCTCGGCAAGCCGCGTCTTGCTGAGTTGGCCGTGCCGCTGCACCGCGTTGAGGATTCGCAGGTCGATGGCATCGAGACCGGTTTTCTTCATCGTCGGGCCTGTGTGCGGGTTTATGTCAGGCAGGTGCGGGGCGCGGGTGCCGCCGCTCAGCAATTGGGCACGTTGACGGCAAGGCCGCCAAGCGAGGTTTCCTTGTATTTCTCGCTCATGTCGAGGCCGGTCTGGCGCATGGTCTCGATGCAGGCATCGAGCGGCACGAAATGGGTGCCGTCGCCGCGCAGCGCGAGCGAGGCGGCCGAGACGGCCTTGATGGCCCCCAGCCCGTTGCGCTCGATGCAGGGCACCTGCACAAGGCCCTTGACCGGATCGCAGGTCATGCCGAGATGATGCTCGAGCGCGATTTCGGCGGCGTTCTCGATCTGTTGCGCCGTGCCGCCCAGCACGGCGCAGAGCCCGGCGGCGGCCATGGCGGCGGCGCTGCCCACCTCGGCCTGACAGCCTGCCTCGGCTCCGGAAATCGAGGCGTTGAATTTCACCAGCCCGCCGATGGCGGCGGCGGTCAGCAGGAATTCCTCCACCCGCCCCTCATGCGCGCCCGGCACATGGTCGAGCCAGTAGCGGATCACCGCGGGCACAACCCCCGCCGCGCCGTTGGTGGGGGCGGTCACCACCTGACCGCCGGCGGCGTTCTCTTCGTTGACGGCCATGGCATAGGCGCTCATCCAGTCGTTGATCTTGTGCGGCGCGGTGAGGTTGGTGCCGCGCTCGGCCAGAAGCGCGTCGCGGATGCCCTTGGCGCGGCGCTTGACGCCGAGGCCGCCCGGAAGCGTGCCCTCCGCCTCCAGCCCGCGCTCGATGCAGTCGTTCATCACCTGCCAGATGCGGGCCACGCCGGTGCGCAGCCCGTCATGCCCGCGCCGCGAAATCTCGTTGGCGCGCTTCATCTCGGCGATCGTCTTGCCGGACCGCTCGGCCATGTCGAGCATCTCGGCGGCGGACTTGAACGGATAGGGCACGGGAGGGCCTTCGTCGGTGGCCTTGCCTGCGGACAGTTCCGCCTCGGTCATGACAAATCCGCCGCCGATGGAATAATAGGTCTCCTGCAGGAGCACATCGCCCTGCGCGTCGGTGGCCATGAGGATCATGCCATTGGCATGGCCGGGCAGGTTGGGGCCGAAATCGAAGATCAGGTCCTCTTTCGGGCTGAAGCGGAGCGTGGGCAGGTCGGGCGGCGTGATCGTGTGGCTGTCGCGGATGGCGTCGAGCGTGGCCTCGGCGCGGTCATGGTCATAGGTTTCGGGAAGGAAGCCTGCAAGGCCAAGGATGGTGGCGCGGTCAGACGCGTGCCCCACCCCGGTAAAGGCGAGGCTGCCATGCAGCGAACCGCGCAACCCGGCATAGTGGAACGGCTCATTGCGCATCCGGTCGAGAAACCGCGCGGCGGCCACCATCGGCCCCATGGTGTGCGACGACGACGGGCCGATCCCGACCTTGAACATCTCGAAAACCGACAGAAACATCGCACGCCCCCCTGATATGCGGCGCTTATCGTCGCACCTTACCAGAGCTACGCGCCCAAAAGCGACGCTTCAAGGGGCGCGCGGTGACATATGGGCGATCAGAGCGCGCTGCCCTCGGGCGGATCAGGGGGCGCGGGTGCGGTGAAGGGGTGCGGCCCCAGCCCCTCGGCGGCGATGGCGGCGCGTGTGGCGGGGCTGCGTTCGATCCGCTCAAGCATGGCATAAAGGCGCGGCCAGCGGCGCGGATCATGGCCGGGGTCGCGGGCGGGATAGAGCGCGCGCCAGCGCATCAGGCAGGCAAGGTAGGGGTCGAGCACTGAGGGGTGATCGGCCCCGAACCAGGGCGCGGCACGGGTTTCGAGAATATCCAGTTGCCCCGCAAAGCGCGCCTGCGCCGCCGTGCAGAGCGCCCCGGCGCTGTGATCCAGATATTGCTCGGGGTAAAAGCTCATCCGCAGGGTGGGATGCAGGGTGTTGGAGAGGTAGAACAGCCATTTGAGGAAATCGCCCCGCGCGGGCGCATCGGGCGCAGGCGCGCCCTGCCCGTGGCGGTCTGCAAGCCAGAGAAGAATGGCCCCGGTCTCGAAGAGAACGCCCTCGGACGTTTCCAGCGCGGGGATGAGCCCCGCCGGGTTGAGCGCGAGATAGGCGGGGGATTTCTGCGCCCGCGTGGCACGGTCCACCAGCACGGTCTCATAGGGCGCGCCCATGCCCTCCAGCGCCAGCCGGATCACCAGCGAGGCGTTGTCGGGCGCGTAATGCAGCCGGTAGGGCATGGCGCGGGCGCGCGCTCAGGCCTTGTCACCCACATTGGCGGCGAAGGCGGCGTCAAACGCGATCTGCTTCTCGGCATCGGCATCGGTCTGGTAGCGCGATTTCCATTCGGGATAGGGCATTCCGTAATAGATTTCGCGCGCCTCGTCCTTGGTCATCCCGAGGCCCTTCTCATGCGCGGCCTCCTGATACCAGCGCGACAGGCAGTTGCGGCAAAAGCCCGCAAGGTTCATCAGGTCGATGTTCTGCACGTCCGTGCGCTTCTCCATCAGGTGATGGCGCAGCTTGCGAAAGGCGGCGGCCTCAAGTTCGATACGGGTCTGGTCGTCCATGGCTCTCTCCTGTCGTTTGTCCAAAGATGCGGCCCGATGCGCCGGGGCGCAAGGGGTCAGACATGATCCAGAACCTCGCGCAGCATCGGTGCAAGGCGCGCAGCCCAGGCCTCTTGCTGCGCCGGTGTGGTGATGAGGTCGTTGCGCAGCTCGATCAGGATATTGGGCCGCTCATGGGCGATGGCGTGGCGCGCGATGCTGTCGCCGGGCAGGTGCCCGCCATAGGGCTCGTTATCGCCGACGCAAAGATCCGGCTCGGCCCGCAGCCGCGCCAGCAGCGGCTTGGCCAGGCGCTCATCGGCGGCATAGAGCAGGCCGACATGCCACGGGCGCGGCGGGCGGCCGCGCAATTGCGGGGTAAAGCTGTGGATCGAGAGAATCGCGGTGTCGCTCCGGCGCGCGGCAAGCTCTGCCAGCGCGGTGTGATAGGGGCGGTAGAGCCGGTTGAGGCGGCGCATGAAATCCGCGTCATCGACATGGCGGTTGGCGGGGATGACCGTGCCGTCATAGAGCTTCATCACCAGGGTGGGGTCATCCTCGCCCCGATTCGGGTCGATCACGAGGCGCGAGAAATTCGTGGCGATCAGCGGCGCATCGAGCGCATCGGCCAGCCCCCGCGCCAGCCCCGCCGCGCCCACGTCATAGGCGATGTGGCGTGCCATGTCCTCGGGCGCGATGCCAAGGCTGCCGCCACCCACGAAATCGGGCACGGTATTGGTGGCGTGATCGCAGGTCACAAGCCAGCGGGAGGGGCGCGCGGCGCCCGCGATGTCATATGGCTGATACATGGTCCGGGTTGGCTTCTATTGTCGCACCGGTCTAGGACAGTTGCCGGGAAAAGGGAATTGGGTCATAAGCCGGACAAGCATCACGTTAGCGATAACAGTCCGGCCCGCCCGCGAAGGAGATGAGATGAGACGGCACCGCAAAGTCAAGATCGTGGCCACGCTTGGCCCGGCCTCCTCGGATTACGAGACGATCCGCGCCCTGCATGAGGCGGGGGCGGATGTGTTCCGCCTCAACATGAGCCACGGCAGTCAGGACGACATCGCCGCGCGCCATGCCATCATCCGGCAGATCGAAGAGGAGATGGACAGCCCGATTGCCATTCTCGCCGATCTTCAGGGGCCGAAACTGCGGGTGGGCGCCTTTGCGCGCGGCGAGGAGGAGTTGATCGAGGGCGCAGCCTTCCGGCTCGACCTTGACGAGGCGGAGGGGGACGCGGATCGCGTCTGCCTGCCCCATCCGGAGATTTTCGCCGCCCTGGAGCCGGGCGCGCAGCTTCTGGTCAACGATGGCAAGATCCGCCTGCGGGTGCGCGATTGCGGCCCCGATTTCGCCGATTGCGAAGTCGTGGTGGGCGGCACCATCTCCAACCGCAAAGGCGTCAACGTGCCCGATGTGGTGCTGCCGCTGGCGGCGCTCTCCGAAAAGGACCGCGACGATCTGGAATTTGCCTGCGAATTGGGGGTGGACTGGCTCGCCCTCAGCTTCGTGCAGCGCCCCGAGGATGTGAACGAGGCGCGGATTTTGGTGAAGGGGCGCGCCGCGATCATGTCGAAGATCGAGAAACCGGCGGCGGTGAAATGCTTTGACGATATTCTGGCGGTCAGCGACGGGATCATGGTGGCGCGCGGAGATCTGGGCGTGGAACTGCCCGTCCAGAACGTGCCACCGATCCAGAAGCGGCTGGTGCGCAAGTGCCGCGCGGCGGCAAAACCGGTGATCGTGGCGACGCAGATGCTCGAATCGATGATCGAGTCGCCGATGCCCACGCGCGCCGAGGTCTCGGATGTCGCCACCGCGATCTACGAGGGGGCGGATGCGATCATGCTTTCGGCGGAGTCGGCGGCCGGTCACTATCCGGTCGAGGCGGTGACGACGATGGACAATGTCGCCCGCGAGGTCGAGGACGATCCGACCTACCGCGAGGTGATCGAGGCCAGCCGCAAGGTGAATCGCCAGAGTATCGCCGACGGCATCGTTGTGGCCGCGCGCGAGATCGCCGAGACCACCGATATCAAGGCGATCTGCTGCTATACCGAATCGGGCACGACTGCCCTTCTGACCGCCCGCGAGCGGCCGCATGTGCCGATCATCGCCCTTACCAGCCTGCGCGCCACGGCGCGTCGGCTGGCGCTGACATGGGGGGTGAACTGCGTGATGACACCGGAACTTACCCGCTTCAAGCTGGCCGTGATCAACGCCGCGCGGGCCGCGCGCGCGCAGGGCTATGCCGAGGAAACCGATCAGATCGTCGTCACGGCGGGTGTGCCCTTCAACGTGCCGGGAACCACGAATATCCTGCGCGTCGCGCCCTGCAAGGAAAGTTTGATCTACGCGACCGATCCGGGCTAAGCTTCGGCACTGTTTTGGTTATCAGGGGGTGGGTGATGGATGCGGATCTGGCCATGGCAATCGGCACGGTATTGGGGGTACTGTCGATCCCGGCGATGCTTTCGGCCGTGTCGGATGCGCGAGCGCCGCGTGTCGGTGCCGTCACCGTGGTGATCGCGGGTGCCTTGATCGTGTGGGCGATGTCGAACAAGCCCGGCGGCTACAAGGTTGCCGAACTGCCCTCCCTGATCGTCACCGTGGCCGCGCGCTTCATCCCCTGACCGCGCCGGGACGCCGGCCCTTGATCTTTGGCGCGGCGGGGTCTAGACACCGCCGGTGGCCAGAGGGCCGCATCCTGACTCAAACACGCCGTGGTCGGCCCATCCGTCGCTGGGGGCCGCATCCGGCAAGGAGAAGCGACAATGAAACTGCACGAACTTCGTGACAACGAGGGCGCGACCAAGCGCCGCAAGCGTATCGGGCGTGGTCCCGGCTCGGGCATGGGCAAGACCGGTGGCCGTGGCATCAAGGGCCAGAAATCCCGCTCGGGCGTGGCGATCAAGGGCTACGAGGGTGGCCAGATGCCGCTCTATCAGCGTCTGCCCAAGCGCGGATTTACCAAGCCGAACCGCAAATCCTATGCCGTGGTCAATCTCGGCCTCATCCAGAAATTCGTCGATGCGGGCAAGATCGACGCCGCCCAGCCGATCACCGAAGAGGTGCTCGTGACCTCCGGTCTCGTGCGGCGCAGGCTCGACGGGATCAGGGTTCTGGCCAAGGGCGATGTCACGGGCAAGCTCGACATCTCGGTGACCGGTGCCTCCAAATCCGCCGTCGAGGCGGTGGCCAAGGCGGGTGGTTCGCTTTCGGTCACGGCGGCGCAGGCCGCCGAATAAGAGGTTGTGAGCGGGCCGTGGCCCGCTTACATAGGCCTCAGGTTTTCCGATGACGCCGCCCGAGCCGAAAACCGGTTCCGGCGGCGTTCGCACATGAAAGAGACCCTCGCATGGTATCTGCAGCAGAGCAAATGGCGGCCAATACAAGCTGGTCCGCGCTTGGCAAGGCGACCGATCTCCGCAACCGCATCCTGTTCACGCTGGGGCTGCTGATCGTTTACCGCCTTGGCACGTTCATTCCCGTGCCGGGCATCGACGGCGCGGCGCTGCGAGAGTTCATGGAGGGCGCGCAGGCCACCATCGGCGGGATGATGAGCATGTTCACCGGCGGTGCGCTTGGCCGCATGGGCATCTTTGCGCTCGGGATCATGCCCTATATCTCGGCCTCGATCATCGTGCAGCTTCTGACGGCCATGGTGCCCGCGCTTCAGCAATTGAAGAAAGAGGGCGAACAGGGCCGCAAGAAGATCAACCAATACACCCGCTATGGCACGGTGGGCCTTGCCACATTGCAAAGCTATGGTCTGGCGGTCTCGCTCCAGTCGGGCGAGATGGTGACCAATCCGGGCATGTTCTTCATCGCGTCCTGCATGATCACGCTGATCGGCGGCACGATGTTCCTGATGTGGCTGGGCGAGCAGATCACCGCACGGGGCGTCGGCAACGGCATCTCGCTCATCATCTTCGTCGGCATCATAGCCGAGGTGCCCGCCGCATTGGCGCAGTTCTTCGCCTCCGGGCGCTCCGGCGCGATCAGCCCGGCGGTGATCGTGGGCGTGATCGTCATGGTCGTGGCGGTCATCGCGTTCGTCGTGTTCATGGAACGATCCTTGCGCAAGATCCACATCCAGTATCCGCGCCGTCAGGTGGGCATGAAGGTCTATGACGGCGGCTCGTCGCATCTGCCGGTCAAGGTCAATCCGGCGGGCGTGATCCCGGCGATTTTCGCGTCGTCGCTCTTGCTCCTGCCTGCGACGATCGGCACGTTTTCGGGCAACTCGACCAATCCGGTGATGTCCACGATCATGGCCTATTTCGGCCCCGGACAGCCGCTTTACCTGCTGTTCTTCTCGGCGATGATCGTATTCTTCACCTATTTCTACACCTTCAACGTCTCGTTCAAGCCCGATGACGTGGCCGAGAATCTCAAGAACCAGAACGGTTTCGTGCCGGGTATCCGGCCCGGCAAGCGGACCGAGGAATTCCTCGAATATGTGCTCAACCGCCTCCTCGTTCTGGGGTCGGTCTATCTGACCGCCGTCTGCCTTCTGCCCGAGGTGCTGCGCAACCAGTTTGCGATTCCGTTCTATTTCGGCGGCACCTCGGTGCTGATCGTGGTGTCGGTGACGATGGACACGATCCAGCAGGTGCAATCGCATCTTCTGGCCCATCAGTATGAGGGGCTGATCGAAAAGTCTCAGCTCAGCGGGAAGGGTCGCAAACGCACCAATCGCAGAGGACCGGCACGGCGATGAACCTTATTCTTCTCGGACCGCCCGGCGCGGGCAAGGGCACGCAGGCGCAACATCTGGTCGAGACGCGCGGCATGATCCAGCTCTCGACAGGCGACATGCTGCGCGCGGCGAAGGACAGCGGCACCGAGATGGGCCGGATCGTGGCCGACGTGATGGCGCGCGGCGATCTGGTGACGGATGAGATCGTGATCGGCCTCATCCGCGAGAAACTGCAGGGCGACAAGGCAGGCGGGTTCATCTTCGACGGCTTCCCGCGCACGCTCGCGCAGGCCGATGCGCTTGGCGCGCTTCTCGATGAGCAGGGCGAGGTGCTCGATGCCGTGATCGAGTTGCAGGTGGATGACGAAACGCTGATCCGCCGCATCGTGAACCGGGCCGAGGAGGCAGCCGCCGCAGGGCAGCCGGTGCGCGCCGATGACAACGAAGCGGCCGTGCGCCACCGGTTGACCGAATACTACAAGAAAACCTCGCCTCTCATCGGCTATTACCACGCCAAGGGGCAATTGGCCGCTGTCGATGGTCTGGGCGAAATCGACGATGTGAAGGCTGCGATCGCGGCAGTGCTTGACAAATGACCGGGCGGGGACTTGACGCCCCTTCCGATTCTCCATAACAGGCAGTTTCTGACTTCCGCTCTTGATTCCCTGAGGGGCGCGCCCTCATCGAGTCGACCACCCGAGATCAGCCGCGGCCCGATGCGCAAGCCTCGGGCTTACGTTGTGAAAAAAGGTTCTGGCACAACGGAACCGCAACGAAAAGGAAAAGACACTTGGCACGTATCGCCGGCGTTAACATCCCGACCAGCAAACGGGTTCCCATCGCCCTCACCTATATCACCGGAATCGGCCATGCTTCGGCCAAGGCCATCTGCGAGGCCGTGAATATCGACCTGTCCCGCCGCGTCAACGAGCTTTCGGATGCCGAGGCCCTGGCGCTGCGCGAGCATATCGACGCCAATTACGCGGTCGAAGGGGACCTGCGCCGCGAGACGCAGATGAACATCAAGCGGCTGATGGACCTCGGCTGCTACCGTGGCCTTCGCCATCGCCGCAACCTGCCGGTTCGCGGCCAGCGCACCCATACCAACGCCCGCACCCGCAAGGGCCCGGCAAAAGCCATTGCCGGCAAGAAGAAATAAGGGAGGGCAGCAGATATGGCACGCGAGACCAAACGCACCAAGAAGAAGGTTTCCAAGAACATCGCCACGGGCGTTGCTCATGTGAATTCGTCCTTCAACAACACCAAGATCCTCATCTCCGACGTTCAGGGCAACGCGATTGCCTGGTCCTCTGCGGGCACGATGGGCTTCAAGGGATCGCGCAAATCGACCCCCTATGCGGCCCAGATGGCCGCAGAGGACGCGGGCCGCAAGGCGCAGGAACACGGCATGAAAACGCTCGAGGTCGAGGTGCAGGGCCCCGGTTCGGGCCGCGAATCGGCGCTGCGCGCGCTGGCCGCCGTCGGTTTCAACATCACCTCGATCCGTGACGTGACGCCGATTGCCCATAACGGCTGTCGCCCGCCGAAACGCCGCCGGGTCTGAGCGCAACGATTGCCAACAGGGCCGCGCCACGGGCGCGGTCCTGCACGTTATTTAGAAATCCTCGGGCGTCGCCGCCTTTCGGACATGGGGCGGGGACTGGAATGGAGGGACGCATGATCCATAAAAACTGGGCAGACCTGATCAAGCCGGCACAGCTCGTGATCAAGCCGGGCAACGATCCGCTGCGTCAGGCGGTGGTCGTGGCCGAGCCGCTCGAGCGCGGCTTTGGCCTCACGCTGGGCAACGCGTTGCGGCGCGTTCTGCTCTCGTCGCTTCAGGGCGCGGCCATCACGGCGGTTCAGATCGACAACGTGCTGCACGAGTTTTCTTCGGTTGCGGGTGTGCGCGAGGATGTCACCGACATCGTCCTCAACCTCAAGGGCGTGGCGATCCGCATGGAAGTGGACGGGCCGAAGCGGCTGACGATCAACGCCAAGGGTCCGGGTGCCGTCACCGCCGGCGATATCTCGGACAGCGCGGGCATCGAGATCCTGAACCGCGATCACATCATCTGTCATCTCGACGAGGGTGCCGATCTCTACGTGGAACTGACGGTCAACACCGGCAAGGGCTATGTTCCGGCAGACAAGAACAAGCCCGAGGACGCGCCCATCGGCCTTATCCCGATCGATGCGATCTATTCGCCGGTGACGCGCGTCAGCTATGACGTGCAGCCCACCCGCGAAGGCCAGGTGCTCGATTATGACAAGCTGACCATGAAGGTCGACACCGACGGCTCCCTGACGCCAGAGGACGCGGTGGCCTATGCCGCGCGCATCCTTCAGGATCAGCTTGGCATCTTCGTCAACTTCGACGAGCCGGAATCCTCGCTCCGTCAGGATGACGAGGACGGACTCGAGTTCAACCCGCTTCTGCTCAAGAAGGTGGACGAGTTGGAACTGTCGGTCCGCTCGGCCAACTGCCTCAAGAACGACAATATCGTCTATATCGGCGATCTCATCCAGAAAACCGAGGCAGAGATGCTGCGCACGCCGAACTTCGGCCGCAAGTCGCTCAACGAGATCAAGGAAGTGCTCTCGGGCATGGGCCTTCACCTCGGCATGGATGTCGAGGACTGGCCGCCCGACGATATCGAGGACCTCGCCAAGAAGTTCGAAGACGCCTTTTGAGACAAGGGGACGGAAACTTGAAAAGTTTCCGTTCCGATTTCTTTTCAAGAAATCGGTTCCCTGCCAACCGGGCAATCCCGCCCCAAGGAGAGCGGCTGACACGCATCAGACCGCCGGACAAAGCAAAACGCCCAGGAGATAGACAATGCGTCACGCCAGAGGATACCGCCGACTAAACCGCACCCACGAACACCGCAAGGCGATGTGGGCGAACATGTCGGGCTCGCTCATCGAACATGAGCAGATCAAGACCACCCTGCCCAAGGCCAAGGAATTGCGCCGCGTGGTGGAAAAACTCATCACGCTCGGCAAGCGCGGTGATCTGCACGCGCGTCGTCAGGCGGCGGCGCAGCTCAAGCAGGACAAGCATGTGGCCAAGCTGTTCGAGGTGCTCGGCCCCCGCTATGCCGAACGTCAGGGCGGCTATGTGCGCGTGCTCAAGGCCGGGTTCCGCTATGGTGACATGGCACCGATGGCGATCATCGAACTCGTCGACCGCGATCCGAGCGCCAAGGGCGCCGAGGACCGCGCGCGGCTTGAGGCCGAAGAGGCCGCCGAGGACTAGATTCCGGCCCGCCACGCGGACCGGTCAGAACCGGCAGGGTCCCCGCCAGTGGCGGGGACCTTTGCGTTTGCGGGTCTCTGGCCCGCGCGTTCCGGTGCCATCATGCGCCGGCGGTATTCCATGATGCGGGCTCATGGCCGATCACGGCGGCCGCCAGCACCATGTCGGTGGCGCGCGCCTTGAGCAGCGCCTGATGCGCGGGCGTGTAGAGCGTCTCGCCGAAAGAGGTGGAAAAGGTGGCGCGGTTCGACACGTTGTAAAAGCTGAAAGAGCTGATGAGCCAATGCAGTTCCAGCGGATCGACACCTGACCGGAACAGGCCCATGGCCTTGCCCCGTTCGCACACATCGGTCAGCTTTTCGATGATCGAGCGGTTGAGCTTGGGCACGATTTCGGATTTGCGCAAGTAAGCGGCGTTGTGGATGTTCTCGATCATCACCAGCCGGATGAAATGCGGTGAGGTGACATGCGCCTCGAAGGTTGCCTCGACCAGTTGCCGCAGCGCCTCGACCGGGTCCAGCCCGGCAAAATCGAGCAGGTCCTCCGCGTTGCGCAACGAGGCGTAGACGCCTTCGAGCACGGCACAATACAGCCCCTCCTTGTCGCCGAAATAATAATAGATCATGCGCTTGGAGGTCGAGGTCCGGCGGGCGATCTCGTTGATATTGGCCCCGGCAAGGCCATGGGCGGCAAACTCGTCGGTGGCGACGCCGAGGATGTCCGCCCTGACCGTCTCAGGGTCCTTTTTCCACGAGGTCTTGCGTTCCTTTTTCGGTGTTTCCGCCCCTCCGTCCATCGCCTTGCCTCTTGTTCCATGGGTGCTGCGCAAGTTGCGTAGCATAAAATTAACCCACGGGTCCATTTTTAATTTGACAAATTAACCTCTGGGTTAATAACTGGGGGAGACCGGCGGGGCGAGGAGCGAATCGTCGGACAGACCACAATCAGGGAGGACGGAATGTCTTTTAAGTTTCTCGGCACGCTTGCGGCGCTTGGCCTGAGCGCCACCATCGCCACCGCGCAGAATTACCCTACCAAGGAAATTCAGGGCATCATCCAATGGGGGGCGGGCGGCTCGACCGATACGGTCATGCGCTCGGTCACGCCCCATGCCGAGGAGGCGCTTGGCGGCACGGTCGTCATGCAGAACATGACCGGCGCGGTCGGGGCCATTGCGCTGAACCACGTGGCAGGCGCGGCCGCAGATGGCTACACCCTGCTCATGGGTGCGGAAAACCCGATGCTCTACAAGATCATGGGTCTGGGCGACAAGGATTACTCGGAATTCGTGCCGATCAACATTCTGGCGCGCGGCACGCCCATTCTGGTGGCCAATAACGATGTCCCGTTTGACGACTATGCCGGCATGATGGCCCATATCGCGGCAAATCCCGGTGAATTGCGCCTTGGCTCGACCGGCCCCGGTGGCGTGCCGTCGGTCGTGACCGCGATGATGAACACGGTCGAAGGCAATCTTGACGTGATCTCGGTGCCCTATGACGGCGACGGCCCGGCGCTGACCGCGCTTCAGGGGGGGGCGATCGACGTCATGCCCGCCGTTCTGGGAGCTGCCATCGAAGGGATCCGCGCGGGCACGATGAAGCCGCTGGCGCTGTTTGACACCCAACCCAGCGACAAGCTACCGGAGGTGCCCGCCGTCACCTCGTTCAACGAAGGCTACGCCACCTACCTGCCCTGGGGGCCGTTCTTTGGTGTTTTCGTCCCCAAAGGCACGCCCGATGACGTGATCGCAGAGTTGAGCGCCGCCTATGCCAAAGGGGCCGAGCACCCCGATTTCGTCAAGCTGATGGACAGCCGTGGGTTCACCATGATGGCAATCAGCGGCGAAGAGGCCGACGCGTTCCTGACCAAATGGCAGCAAGGCACCGCGTGGCTCTTGCACGATGCCGGTCTGACCAAAGCGTCGCCGGAAGAGTTCGGGATTGCCCGCCCGGGCAACTAAGCTTTCACGTGCGACCTGCTGGCCTTCGGGCCTGACGAACACGGCGCCGCCCGCGCCACTTAAAAGGTCGGGCGGCGCTTTGCGTTCCGGGAGAGGAGCCCGGATTACCCCAAGGGAGGAGAGCCCGATGGACCCCGAATTCAGAGGCGACAGCGACCACCACGACGGCACGTCCGATGCGACACCGGGCGGATATGTGGAGCGGCGCAGACCCGGCGAGTTGGGCTTTGCCCTCTTTCTGAGCCTCGCAAGCCTGTTCCTGCTTTACAGCGCCTATGGCATTTCCGGGTTCGAGGCGCTCTCGGCTCCCGGTGCTGTGCCGATGGCCACGACCTTCGTCATGGTGATCGCGGCGCTAGTGGTGACAGTGCGCACCGCGCGCCTGCCAAAGGTCACGACCGAAACACTGGCGCGCGACATCCTGCCGGGGATGGTGATGCTCTTCATCGGCTTTCTGATCGTGTTTGGCCTGCTTCTGCAACCGCTTGGGTTTGTGCCTACGGCGGCACTGTTCCTGACAATCGCGATCAAGGTGCTGGCGCGGCGCGGCTGGGGCTATACGCTTGTCGTGGCACTCGGCGCGTTGATCCTGATCTGGATCGTGTTCCGCGTGGTGTTCACCGTGCTGTTGCCGTCAGGCATCCTGCCCGAGGCCGAATTCATCCAGTTCTTCCGCACCCTGCTCTCCGGGGGGGCCGCGTGATGGACACGATTCTTGCCATCCTGACGATCTTTACCCAGCCCGAATTGCTGGTGCTGGTCGGTGTCGGCACCTTTGCGGGCATCTATATCGGGGCAATTCCCGGCCTGTCGGTCACCATGGCGGTGTCGATCCTGATTTCGTTCACCTTTTCATGGGATGTCTATCCGGCGATTTCGCTGATGGTCGGCATCTATATGGGCGGGGTCTATGGCGGGTCGCGCACCGCGATCCTGCTCAACATCCCCGGCGCGCCCTCGGCCATTGCCACGGCGATGGACGGCTACCCGATGGCGCAGCGCGGCGAGGCGGGGCAAGCGATTGGCGTGACCACGGTGATGTCCTTCTTCGGCGGGCTGATCGGCATTCTGGTGCTGGCGCTGGCAGCACCCTTCGTGTCGGATTTCGCGCTGAAATTCCAGCCGCGCGATTACATGCTGCTGGCGGTTCTGGGCATCCTGCTGGTCGGCTCGCTGTCGTCCGGGTCGCTGGTCAAGGGCATCTTTGCCGGTGCCCTGGGCATCGCCATCGGCGCGGTCGGGCGTGACCCGCTGACCTTTACCGAACGCTTCACGTTCGATCTGCAACTGATGGAGGGCGGCATTTCCTTCATCGCCGTCATGATCGGCATGTTCGGCGTGTCCGAGGCGCTGTTGCAGCTTCAGAACGTCAACATGACGGCGGTGCGCCAGAAGATCGACAAGATCGTGCCCTCTTTCGGCACAATCCGCAAATACCTGCCGCTGTCGCTGCAAACCTCGACCATCGGGGTGGTGATCGGCGCGCTGCCCGGAACGGGGGGCGATATCGCGGCGCTGATGGCCTATGACCACGCCAAGCGCGTGACCAAGAACCCCAAGGTGCCCTTTGGCAAAGGCGCGATGGAAGGGCTTGTCGCGCCTGAGACCGCGAACAACGCCGCTGTCGGCGGGGCCTTCATCCCGATGATGACGCTGGGTATTCCCGGCGACGCGGTGACCGCCATCATGATCGGCGCGCTCTTCATTCACGGGCTGAACCCGGGGCCGATGCTGATGATTGATCAGCCCGATATGTTCTGGTTCATCGTCGGCGCGCTCATGACGGCCAATGTCTTCATGCTGATCTTTGGCCTGACCGGTATTCGTATCTTTACCAGGATCGTGGAAATGCCGCGGTCCGTCATCATCCCGCTGATCCTGCTTTTGTCGATTGTGGGCGCTTATGCCGTCAACAACCGGGTTTCAGACGTCTATTGGATGCTGGGCTTTGGCGTATTTGGGTATTTCATGCGCCATTATGGCTATCCGTTGGGGCCGGTCATCCTTGGCGTGATCCTGTCGCGGCTGCTGGATGACAACTGGCGCCGCGCGATCATCTCGGAGCGCGAGGATCTGGGCCGCTTTTTCGAAGGCATCGTGACCAGCCCCCTTTCCCTCACCCTCTTCCTCTCGGTGATCCTGATCTTCGTCAGCCAGACCCCGCTCTGGACCGCCCTGAAAACCCGTCTGTTCAAAAAGGCCACATCATGACCGCGACCCATGCCATCAAACTTGGCCTGATCGGCGATAACATCACCCGCTCGAAATCGCCGCGCCTGCATCGCACGGCGGGGAGGCTGACCGGGCGCGATGTGACCTATGACCGGCTGATTCCGCGCGACATGCACCTCACCTTTGACGAGGTATTCGAGCAGGCCCGTTCGGGCGGCTTTCGTGGCATCAACGTGACCTACCCTTACAAGGAACTTGTGACCGCAAAGGTCACGGTCACCGATCCGCTGGTGCGCGCCATCGGGGCGGTCAATACCGTGGTCTTTGACGCGGATGGCCCCAAAGGGTTCAACACCGATTACACCGGTTTCATGGCCGCCTATCGCGCCGTGCGCGGCGAGGCTGGCCCCGGCACCGTCTGCCTCATTGGCACGGGCGGGGTGGGCAAGGCGGTGGCCTTCGGGCTGATCGGACTGCGGGCCGAGGCGATCCGCTGTGTCGATCTTGACGCGGCCAAGGCCGAGGCACTGGCCGAGGCGCTGCGCGCGCTTGGCTCGGAGACCCGGATCGAGACAGCCACCGACGCAATCGCCGCCGCGAAAGGCGCGGACGGGATCATCAATTGCACACCGCTTGGCATGGTCGGGATCGGCGGCACCGCCTTGCCGGCGCAGGCGATGGCGGGCGCGAAATGGGCCTTCGATGCGGTCTATACCCCGGTCGAGACGCAATTCCTGCAAGACGCGAAAGCGGCGGGCCTGACGGTGATCTCCGGCTATGAGCTGTTTTTCGGCCAGGGCGTCGATGCCTGGGACATCTTCACCGGCATTCCCCTCGATCACGCCGCACTACGCGCCGCCATTCAGGAGGAGGGGCAATGAAAACCGCCATCGCCACCGTGTCGATTTCCGGCAACCTGCCCGAGAAGCTCGAGGCGATTGCCGCCGCCGGATATGACGGGATCGAGATTTTCGAGCAGGATTTCATCGCCCATGACGGAAGCCCGCGCGAGGTGGGCGATCTGATCCGCGACATGGGGCTGAAGGTCATGCTGTTTCAGCCCTTCCGCGATTTCGAGGGCCTGCCCGACCCGCAGCGCGCCAAGGCGTTTGACCGGGCCGAACGCAAGTTTGATCTGATGCAGGAACTGGGCACCGATCTGGTGCTGGTTTGTTCCTCCTGCCATCCGCAGGCGCTTGGCGGGATCGACCGGGCGGCGGCGGATTTTCACGACCTTGGGGAACGTGCCGCGCGCCGTGGCCTGCGCGTGGGGTTCGAGGCGCTGGCCTGGGGGCATCACGTCAATGACCACCGCGACGCGTGGGAGGTGGTGCGCCGCGCCGATCACCCGAATGTCGGCCTGATCCTCGACAGCTTTCACACGCTGGCGCGCAAGATCGACCCCGACACCATTCGCCGTATTCCCGGCGACAGGATCTTTTTCGTGCAACTGGCCGATGCACCGCGCATCGACATGGACTTGCTCTATTGGTCGCGCCATTTCCGCAACATGCCCGGCGAGGGCGATCTTGACGTGACCGGCTTCATGCGCGCGGTGATGGCGACGGGCTACGGCGGGCCGGTCTCGCTTGAAATTTTCAACGATCAGTTCCGGGGCGGGCAACCAAAGGCGGTGGCCAAGGACGGCTATCGCTCGCTCGTCGCGCTGATGGATGACGTGCGCCGCACCGAACCAAGCGCCACGCCTGACCTGCCCCAAATGCCCGCCCGTGCGCGCACGGCAGGCGTGTCTTTCGTCGAATTCGCCACCCGAGGGGATGAGGCGACAGCCCTTGAAACGCTTTTGCAAACCCTGGGCTTCACCCCCGCTGGCCGCCATATCGCCAAGGATCTGTCGCTCTGGACCCAAGGCGAGATCCGCGTCGTCGTGAACCGCGAGTCCACCGGCTATGCCAGCAGCGCCTATGCGATGCACGGCACCACGGTGTGCGACGTGGGCGTTGCGGTGCAAGATGCAAGCGCCACCGTTGCCCGCGCCACCGCCCTTGGCGCGCAGCCCTTTTCCCAGCCGATCGGGCCGGGCGAACTGGACATTCCCGCCATTCGGGGCCTCAGTGGCAGCGTGCTGCATTTCATCGACGACAAAAGCGGTCTCAGCGATGTCTGGTCGGTCGAATTCACGCCCGAGGTGCCAAAGGCCGAAGGCGCGGGCCTCACCCGCATCGACCATCTGGCGCAGACCATGAGCTATGATGAAATGCTGTCGTGGTCGCTCTTTTACACCACGCTGTTCGAGATGCAGAAATCACCGATGGTCGATGTGGTCGATCCCGATGGCCTTGTGCGCTCTCAGGCGCTTGAGGCCCCGAATGGCGCGTTTCGCATCACGCTGAACGGGGCCGAGACCCATCGCACGATGGCAGGCAATTTCCTCGCTGACAGTTTCGGGGCCTCGGTCCAGCATATCGCACTGGCGAGCGATGACATCTTCGCCACGTCCGCGGCGCTCATGGCGCGCGGGTTCAAGCCGCTGCCCATGTCCGAGAACTATTATGCCGATCTTGCGGCCCGCTTCGATCTGGCCCCCGACATGCTGGCGCGTCTCAGAGAGGGCAACATCCTCTATGACGAGGATGCGCAAGGCGCGTTCTTCCAGCTTTACTCGCGCCCCTATGCGGGTGGCATGTTCTTCGAGATCGTGGAGCGGCGCGGCGGTTATGCGGGCTATGGCGCGCCCAATGCCCCGTTCCGCATCGCCGCGCAGAAACGCCTGATGCGCCAGAAGGGGATACCGAAACGATGACAGACAGGTTTGACAAAGGCGTGCGCGTGCGCCGCGAGGTTTTGGGCGAGGCCCATGTCGACCGGGCCGAGGCGGCGAAGACGGAGTTTGACGCAGCCTTTCAGACCCTCATCACCGAAGGGGCATGGGGCACGGTCTGGGCCTCGGACGCGATCACGCGGCGCGAACGCTCGATGATTACGCTGGCGCTGCTGGCGGCCACGGGGAATTTCGACGAGATACCCATGCATATCCGCGCCACCGCCCGCACCGGGGCCACGCCCGGCGATGTGATCGAGGTGTTCCAGCATGTGGCCATCTATGCCGGTGTGCCGCGCGCCAATCACGCGATCAGGCTGGCCAAGGAGACCTATGCCGAGATGGAAAGGGACAAGACATGACCACCGCAGAGCTTTATCAGCGCGACCGCGAATGGCATCCGCCCGCCTATGCGCCCGATTACAAGACCAGCGTCGCCCGCTCGCCGCGCAACGCGCTTCTGTCGTTGCAATCCTCAGCAAGCGAATTGACCGGGCCAACGTTCGGCCACACCGACATCGACCCGCTGGATAACGACCTCATTCGCAACTACGCTCAATCCGGCGATCCCATCGGCGAGCGCATTATCGTGCATGGCCGGGTTCTGGACGAAAACGCGCGCCCTGTCCCCAACACACTGGTCGAGATTTGGCAGGCCAATGCCGGTGGGCGCTATCGGCACAAGAAGGACAGCTACCTTGCGCCGATCGACCCCAATTTCGGCGGCTGCGGGCGAACTTTGACCGATGCCGAAGGGCGCTATGCCTTTCGCACGGTCAAGCCGGGGGCATACCCGTGGCGCAACTGGGTCAACAACTGGCGGCCCGCCCATATCCATGTCTCGGTGTTCGGCACCGCCTTTGCGCAGCGCCTGATCACCCAGATGTATTTCGAGGGCGATCCGCTGATTGCCAAATGCCCCATCGTCAAGACCATCCCCGACCCGCGCGCGATTGATCAGCTTGTCGCGGCGCTTGATTTGAACGCCACCGTGCCGCTCGATTCCATCGCCTACAAGTTCGACATCGTGCTGCGCGGGCATCGCTCGACCTATTTCGAAAACCGGCCCGAGGGGAACTGATCATGGTCCAGTCATTGCATTACCTCAAGGAATCCGCCTCGCAGACTGCCGGACCTTATGTCCATATCGGCCTTGCGCCGGGCGATGCGGGGTTCGACATCTACGCCCGCGAACTTGGCCGTGACATCACCGGCCCCAACGCCACGGGCACCCGCATCACCGTCACCGGCACGGTCACCGATGGCACCGGCGCGCCGGTCAAGGATGTGCTGATCGAGGTCTGGCAGGCCAACGCGGCGGGTGTCTATCCCGGCACCGGGCCCGATGCCGAAAAGGTTGAAGAGGGCTTTCGCGGCTGGGGCCGGGTGATCCCGGATTTCGATACCGGGGTGTTCGAGGTCAAAACGGTCAAACCGGGTGCCGTCATGGGCCGGGGTGGCCGCCTCATGGCCCCGCATCTCAACCTCTGGCTGGTAGCGCGGGGCATCAATGTGGGCCTCAACACCCGGATGTATTTCGGGGATGAGGAGGCTGCCAATGCCGCCGACCCGGTGCTGGGCTTCATCGAGCAGGCGCATCGGCGGCAAACTCTGGTCGCGCGCGCGGACGGCAACCGCTATCATTTCGACATTCGCCTTCAGGGCGATGATGAAACCGTATTCTTCGACCTGTGAGGCCCCTGCCATGACCAACCCCTGCATCATCTGCGTGGCGATCACCGGCTCGGTGCCCACCAAGGCCGATAATCCCGCCGTGCCGGTCACGATTCCCGAGCAGGTTGAGAGCACCCATGCGGCGTTCGAGGCCGGGGCCAGCATCGCCCATTGTCATGTGCGCGACGACGAAGGCCGCCCCACCTCGGACCCCGACCGCTTTGCGCGGCTGAAAGAGGGGCTGGAAAAGCACTGCCCCGGCATGATCGTGCAGCTTTCCACCGGCGGGCGCTCTGGCGCGGGGCAGGCGCGCGGCGGCATGCTGCCCCTGCGCCCCGACATGGCGTCACTATCGGTTGGGTCAAACAACTTTCCGACGCGGGTTTACGAGAACCCGCCGGACCTTGTGAACTGGCTCGCCGACGAGATGATCCGATATGACGTCAAACCCGAGATCGAGGCGTTTGATCTGTCGCACATCTTTCATGCGGCGCTCATGCACAAACGCGGGCAGATCAAGGACGTGCCCTATGTGCAATTCGTGATGGGCGTGAAAAACGCCATGCCCGCCGACCGCGAGGTGTTCGATTTCTACGTGACCACGGTCAAGCGGCTGTTCGGCGACGTGCCGTGGTGCGCGGCGGGCGTCGGGCCGAACCAAAGCGTCGTCAACGACTGGGCGATTGCGGCGGGCGGGCATGCGCGCACCGGGCTTGAGGACAACATCCGCCTTGATCGTGATACGCTGGCCCCCTCCAACGCGGCGCTGGTCAAACGCACGGTCGGGCTGTGCGAGACATACGAACGCCCCGTCGCCACATGGCAAGAGGCGCGGCGTATCCTCGGTCTGCGGCAGGTAGCGGCCTGATGCCCTTTGCCACGCTCAACGGTGTCACGCTGCATTATCGCTATCGTCCCGGCGCGGGCGTGCCGGTGGTCTTTCTCAACTCGCTCGGCACCGATTTCCGCATCTGGGACGGGGTGATCGCGGGGCTTGGCGCGGATGTGCCGGTCCTCTGCCTCGACAAGCGCGGTCACGGGCTGAGCGACGAGGGCGAGATCACCATGGCCCTGCTGGCAGGGGATGTCGCCGCGCTGATGGATCACCTGCGTCTGGGCCATGCCGTGATCTGCGGCGTCTCTGTGGGCGGCATGATCGCGCAGGCGCTTGCCGCCGCGCGCCCCGATCTGGCGGCGGGGCTGGTGCTGTGCTGCACCGGCGCGCGGATCGGCGATTCCGCGGGCTGGAATGCGCGCATCGACACGGTCCGGCGCGATGGCATCGCCGCCATGTCCGAGGCCATTCTGGAACGGTGGTTCAGCATGGGCTTTCGCACCACAAAGACCGCCGCGCTGGCAGGCTATCGCAACATGCTGACGCGCACGCCCGTTGCGGGCTATGCCGCGGTCTGCGCCGCGATCCGCGACACCAACTTCACCGAAGAGAGCGCGCGGCTGGCCGTGCCCACCCGGTGCCTCGCCGGGGCCGAGGACCTCGCCACCCCGCCCGATCTGGTGGCGGCGCTGGCGGCCTTGATTCCCGGTGCCACCGTTGAGGTGCTGGCGGGCTGCGGCCACTTGCCCTGCATAGAGGCCCCCGGGGCGGTGGCGGGGGCCGTAAGCGCGCTGCGCCGGAGACTTTCGTGACGGATGTGTTCACAAACCCCTGGTTTCGCGTCCATTTCGGCGATGCCGAGGCGCACGCGCTGTGGGCCCCCGAGCGCCAGATTGCGCATATGCTGGCATTCGAGGCGGCCTTTACCCGTGCTCTTGGCGTGACCGGCGTGATCCCGGCGCGCCATGCCGAAGAGACGGCGCGCGCCATCATGTCCTTTGTGCCCGATCTCGACGGCTTGCGCGAGGGCACCGCGCGCGACGGCCTGCCGGTTCCGGCGCTGGTGGCCGCGCTCCGCGCCGCCATTCCCGCCGAGCCGGGTGCGATCCATCGTGGTGCCACCTCGCAGGATGTGCTCGACACCGCGCTCAGCCTCACGCTGCGCGAGGTGAACGTGCTCCTCCTTGCGCGGCTGGACGGCCTGATGGACGCGCTTGATGACCTCGCGCAGCGCTTCGGCGCAAATCCCCTCATGGGCCGCACCCGGATGCAGGCGGCGCTGCCTGTCAACGTGGCCGACCGGCTGGCCACATGGCGTGACCCGCTTGACCGGCATGTCGAACGGCTCGTCCATCTGCGTCCGCGCGTGGAGCGTCTGCAACTGGGCGGCCCGGTGGGCACCCGCGCGGACCTTGCCCCCCATGGTGCGGCGATCGCCGCCGCGATGGCACAGGAGCTTGGCCTTGGCAATCCTGCCCGCGCCTGGCACACGACGCGCGACGATCTGGCAGACTTCGCGGGGTTCCTGTCGCTCGTGACCGGCACGCTTGGCAAGATGGGGCAGGATATCTGCCTGATGGCGCAACAGGGGCTGGACGAGATTGCGCTGGCGGGCGGTGGCACCTCTTCGGCCATGCCGCACAAGCAGAACCCGGTTCTGGCCGAACTTCTGGTGACGCTCGCACGCTACAACGCCGGGCAGCTTGCCGGGATGCATCACGCGCTGGTTCATGAACAGGAACGCTCGGGCGCGGCCTGGGCGCTGGAATGGATGATCCTGCCGCAAATGACCGAGACCACGGCGCGCGCCCTTGCCGCCGCGCGTGCCCTGTGCGCATCGGTCACGCGGATCGGCGGGCAAGCGCCGGGCTGACGGACGTCAAGACAAGCGGTCCCTGACGCCGCTCACCCCTTCGCCCCCTGACCGCGTGCGTAGATGTCTTCGTATCGGATGATGTCATCCTCGCCGAGATAGGTGCCGGTCTGCACCTCGATGAGGACCATCGGCACCTTGCCGGGGTTTTCCATGCGGTGCACCGCGCCGAGCGGGATATAGACCGACTGATTCTCGCTGATGAGCTGGACCTTGTCATCTATGGTCACTTTCGCCGTTCCCTCCACGACGATCCAGTGTTCCGAGCGGTGGTGATGGCTTTGCAGGCTGAGCGCGGCACCGGGATGCACATGGATGCGCTTGACCTGAAAGCGCCCGCCGGTGGCGAGGCTCTCGAACCAGCCCCAGGGGCGATAGTCGCGGGGCAGGGTCTCGGCCTGTCTGGCACCTTGTTTCTTCAGCGCCTCCACTGCCTTTTTCACGTCCTGCGCGCGGCTCCGATGCGCCACGAGCACCGCGTCGGGCATGGCCACGGCGATGATGTCCGTGAGTCCGATGCCGACCAGCGCCTGTTGCCTGTCCTCGGCGCGCAAGAGCGTGTCCGCGCAGTCGATGGCGGTCGCGGGGCCGGAGGTGACGATGCCCGCGCCGTCCGGCGCGCTCTCTCTCCAGACGGCATCCCAGCCGCCCAGATCGGACCAGGCCCCGCCATAGGGCGCGACGCTCAGGTTGCCGGCCTTTTCCATCACCGCGTAGTCGATGGACTCGCTTTCGCACGCGGCCCAGGCTTCGGGGTCGAGGCGCAGGAAATGCAGGTCGCGCTCTGCCGTCGCATGGGCGCGGGTCACGGCGGCCAGCATCGCGGGCTGGTGCGTCTCGAAGGCCGACAGGATCGTGTCGGTCGAGAAGAGGAAAATCCCCGCGTTCCACAGATGCATCCCGTCCGCCAGCAACGCCGCTGCCGTCGCTGCGTCCGGTTTTTCGACAAATCCCCTGAGCGGCTGCGGAACGGGTGCGAAATCGGCCTCCGGGGACGTGCTGAGCGCGAGCCAGCCATAGCCGGTCTCGGCCCGGTCGGGCCGGATGCCGAAGGTCACGATACGCCCTGCCCGGGCAGCCGGGATGGCGGCCTGTACGGCGGCGCGGAATCTCTCGGGATCGGGGATCACGTGATCCGAGGGCGCGACCAGCATCAGCGCGCCGGGCGCGCGCGCCTGCACGTCCAGCGCTCCGGCCAGGATCGCGGGCGCGGTGTTGCGCGCCTCGGGCTCGATCAGCGTGGCGGCGGCGGCGATGTCCACCCCGGCCAGTTGTTCGGTCACGACAAAGCGGTAATCAGACCCGGTGATGATCGTGGGGGCCGCGTATCCCGCGCCCGACAGGCGGCGCGCCGAGGCCTGAAAGAGGCTTTCCTCCCCCGTGAGCCGGGTGAATTGCTTGGGATAGCTCTTGCGCGACAGCGGCCAGAGCCGGGTGCCGGAGCCGCCACAGAGCAGGAGCGGATGGATATCCTCGGCCATGGTCAAACCTCCCTTGCCCCGCGTCATCCGCGAAAGCCGTCCTGATGTTCCAGAAACCATTGATAGGTGCCCGCGATTCCGTCCTCCAGCGCGATGGCGGCGCGCCAGCCCATATCCTCCAGACGGCGCACATCCATCAGCTTGCGCAGGGTGCCGTCGGGTTTCGTCGGGTCGGTAGCGATCCGGCCCTCATAGCCCGTCGCCCGCGCCACCATCTGTGCCAGCTCCAGAATGGTGACATCCTGCCCGGTGCCGACGTTGATATGGCTCAGCATCGGCGCTGTGTTGGCGTCGTAGGTGGGCTTGTCGAGGTCCAGGACGAAAAGCGACGCCTCGGCCATGTCATCGACATGCAGGAATTCGCGGCGTGGCTTGCCCGACCCCCAGATCACCACCTCGTCGCGCCCTTGCGCGCGCGCCTCGTGAAAGCGGCGGATGAGGGCGGGCAGGACATGGCTGTTCTCGGGGTGGAAATTGTCACCGGGGCCGTAAAGGTTGGTGGGCATGACCGAGCGGTAATCGGTGCCATGCTGTCGGTTGTAACTCTCGCAAAGCTTGATGCCCGCGATCTTGGCGATGGCATAGGGCTCGTTCGTGGGTTCCAGCGGGCCGGTCAGAAGCGCGTCCTCGGCCATCGGCTGCCGGGCCTCGCGCGGGTAGATGCAGCTTGATCCAAGCTGCAAGAGGCGCGTCACCCCGGCGGCAAATGCCTGATGGATCACGTTGCACTCGATCATCAGATTTTCATAGATGAAATCGGCCGGATAGGTGTTGTTGGCGAGAATGCCGCCCACCTTCGCGGCGGCGAGGATCACCACATCGGGGCGCTGATCGGCCATGAAGGCGCGCACGGCGGCCTGATCGGTCAGGTCAAGCTCGGCATGGGTCGCGGTGATGAGCGTGATCGCCTCGCCCGCCGCCACCCGCGCCGCCAGCCGCCGCAGAATCGCGCCGCCCACCATGCCCCTGTGTCCTGCCACGTAGACGCGCATATCGCTCACCCGTTCTCGAAGCTTACCGGCATGTCCATGCCATGCGCCTTGAGCAGCGCGTGCCGCTGCGCGGTGCGCAGGTCTTCGGCGACCATCTCGGCGCACATTTCCTGCGCGGTGATCTCGGGCACCCAGCCAAGTCTTTCCCGGGCCTTGGACGGATCGCCCAGAAGCGTCTCCACCTCGGCGGGGCGGAAATAGCGCGGGTCGATGCGCACGACCACATCGCCGGGCCCCACGCCGGGGGCCTTGTCGCCGCGCACCTCGGTCACGGTGCCGATCTCGTTGACACCCTCACCGGTAAATTCGAGCGTGATGCCAAGCTCTTGGGCTGTCCAATGGATGAAGTCGCGCACCGCATACTGCACACCGGTCGCAATCACGAAATCCTCGGGCGCGTCCTGCTGCAACATCATCCACTGCATCCGCACGTAATCCCTCGCGTGCCCCCAATCCCGCAGCGCATCGATATTGCCCATGTAAAGGCAGTCCTCCAGCCCCTGCGCGATATTGGCCAGCCCGCGTGTGATCTTGCGCGTCACGAAGGTCTCGCCCCGGCGCGGGCTCTCGTGGTTGAAGAGAATGCCGTTGCAGGCATAGATGCCGTAGGCTTCGCGGTAATTGATCGTGATCCAGTAGGCATACAGTTTGGCGACGCCATAGGGTGAGCGCGGATGAAACGGCGTGGTCTCGCGCTGCGGGGTCTCCGCGACCTGACCGTAAAGCTCGGAGGTGGAGGCCTGATAGAACCGGGTGACCTGCTCCAGCCCCAGAAAGCGGATCGCCTCCAGAAGGCGCAGCGTGCCCATGGCGTCGACATCGGCGGTGTATTCCGGCGCCTCGAAACTGACGGCGACATGGCTTTGTGCGCCGAGGTTATAGACCTCGTCCGGGCGCACCTCCGAGAGGATGCGGGTCAGGTTGGAGCTGTCGGTCAGATCGCCGTAATGCAGCTTGAGCCGCTGATGGTTCGAATGCGGATCCTGATAGATATGGTCGATCCGCTGGGTGTTGAAAAGCGAGGCCCGCCGCTTGATGCCATGAACCTCGTAGCCCTTTTTCAGCAGGAATTCCGCCAGATAGCTGCCGTCCTGCCCGGTGATGCCGGTGATCAGTGCCCGTTTCATATGTTTTTGCTTCTCTGCCCTGTGCCCTGGTCCTGTGGCTTCAGCCTGCTAAGCCCGCATCGCGGGCTACAGCCGATCCTGACACAGCGATAGCACATTCCGCCCCTGGGGGAATCCGTGTCGTCGCGGTTGCGTGCTCAGAGCGCCGCGACTGTTGCCGATCTGCGCGCGTGGCTTGCAAGAAAGCCGCGCGCGGCGTCAAGCGCCTCGCGGATGGTCACATCCATGTCGATATAGCGATAGGTGCCGAGACGTCCGACAAAGCTCACCCCGCACTCTTCGGCGGCGAGACGCTCGTATTGCGCCAGCAGGAGTTTTTCCTGTGTCAGGCGGATCGGGTAATAGGGGATGTCGCCGGGGGCACAGGCGCGGGGATATTCGCGGTAGCACACGGTCATCTCGTGGCGTTCCCAGGGGCTGAAATGCTTGTGCTCGGTGATGCGGGTATAGGGTGTTTCCCGGTCGGGGTAATTCATTACCGCGCAGCCCTGCCAGTCGCCTTGCGCGGTGAACCGTTCGAAATCGAGCGTGCGATAGCCCAGGTCGCCCAGCCGGTTGCCGAAATATCCGTCAAGCGGCCCCGACCAGAACAGGTGATCGGCGCGCCGCCCCTGCTCGGGCGTGTAGGGGCAACCGAGATGCACGTCGATGCCGGGATGGTCGAGAATGCCCGCGACAAGCGCGGTATAACCCGCCTCGGGCAGCCCCTGAAAGCGGTGAGCGAAATAGCTGTCCTCGTAGCTGAAGCGCATCGGCAGCCGCTTGAGGATGGACGCGGGCAGTTGATCGGGCGACAGGCCCCATTGCTTTTCGGTATAGCCGCGAAAGAATGCGCCATAAAGCGCGGGACCCATCATGGCGAGCGCCTGTTCCTCGAAATTGCGCGGCTCGTGCCGGGATGGCTGCGCCTGATCGTCAAGAATGAAGCGGCGCGCCTCCTCGGGGCGAAAGGCGCGGCCGAAAAACTGGTTGATCGTGTGCAGACTGAGCGGCAGGCCAAAGACCTGACCGCCAACCGTGGCCTTGACCCGGTGCGCATAGGGTTGAAACCGCGCGTAGCGGTTCACATAGGACCAGACCTCGGCGTCGTCGGTGTGAAAGATGTGAGGGCCGTAGACATGGACGAGAATGCCCGTCTCGGCGCAGCGTTCGGTATGGCAGTTTCCGGCCACATGCGTCCGCGATTCGAGCACGGTGACCTTGTGGCCCGCCTCGGCCAGTTCGCGCGCGATCACGGCCCCGCTGAAGCCGGCCCCGACAACAAGTATCCGCATATCGTCCCTCTTCGATCCGTGGTGGTCCGGTCCTCGTGCAATAGGCCACGGGCCCGAACCTCGGCGGGTCTGAGGTTCAGTCCCCCGCGTGGGAAAGTAGCGGCGTGCGTCGCTTTTGGCCAGTCTCGGGATCACACTGGCGTGAAAATATGAAAATTGCCTAAAGACGTCTGCAAAAGGCGCGGTTCTGCCCGCTTTTTGCGCGGCTGTCTCCGCTCTTGCCCGCGATACCCGGGACCGGTGTGGGGTGGAGGGGGTCATGGGTCTGGAGTTTGTCGCGCATCTCGGTCTTGGCGATCCGCTGCTCGATCAGGATTTGCGCGATCTGGGCGTGGCGTGGTTGCCGTCCGGGGCGCATCTGGTGGCGGGGACCGGGCCGCTTGGCGGCCTTTTGTCCTTTCGTCTGGCGGAGGATGGTGTCGCGCAGCTTGTCGATACCGTTCATTTTTCCGGCGCGGTCGCCACCGGTCAAACCGGGCTTGCCGCCCCGGTCGCGGTCGCGGGCGCGGGGCGCATGGCGCTGGCCTTCGGCACAGCGCCGGATGGGGGAGCGAGGGCGATTCTCGCGCAGGAGTTGACGGGGACGGGCGGCTTTGGTGCGACGATCTCGCTGGGCCGCCTGCCGCAGGCGGGCAGTGAGGTGTCGGCGCTGGTGTCGGCCCGGATCGGCGGTTTGGAAACGCTGTTCGCGGCCGATGGCGTCAGCGGGCAGCTTCTGGTGTTCCGGGCGGGGCTGGCCGCGCCCGCCTCGTCCGCCATGCCGCAGGGGCCCGATGGCGCGGCCCTGCTTGCCGGTCCGGCGCTTCTGTCGCTGGTGGGTGGGGGGGGCGACATGCAGCTTCTGGCGCTCGATCAGGGCGCGGGCGCGCTTTACAGCTTTGCCGTCGATGCCGCGACCGGCGCGCTCTCGGCGCGCGGTGCGCTGGATGGCGGTGGCGGTCTGGCGGTCGCCGATGTCACCGCGCTCGACGTGGTGAGCGCCCATGGCACCACCTTCGCGATCATCGCGGCGGCGGGCTCGCAATCGCTCAGCGTGGTGCGGATCGAGGCCGACGGCACGATGGTGCTGGTGGATCACGTGCTGGACACGCTCGCCACGCGCTTCGGCGGGGCGCAGGGGGTGAGCGTGGCGCAGGTGGGCGATCATGTCTTCGTTGCGGCGGGGGGCGCGGATGACGGGCTGAGCCTGTTTCGCCTTCTGCCCGACGGGCGGCTTTTGCATGTGGAGACGGTGGAGCACGCCCTTGGGCTCGGGCTTGAGAATGTGGGCCAACTGAGCGCCGCCATCCTTGGCACGCAACTTCAACTCTTCGTGGCGGGCGACCCGCGCGGCGGGATCAGTCAGTTCGCCCTCGATCTCTCCACGCTTGGCGTGGTGGCGGAAACCGGCGGCAACGCGGCGGCGCTGCTGACCGGAACGGCGGGTGACGATCTCTTGATGGCGCGCGGCTTCGGCGCGGACACGCTCTCGGGCGGCGCGGGCAACGACATCCTTGTGAGCGGACCGGGCGAGACCGCGATGCGCGGCGGTGCGGGGGCGGATGTGTTTGTCGTCTCGGCGGGGTCCGGCCTTGTGCGGATCACCGATTTTGCGCCCGGCACGGACCGGCTCGACCTCTCGGCGCTGCCGTTCCTGCGCAATGCGGGGCAACTCGGGATCGAGGCGGGCGCGGGTTTTGCCCGGCTCAGGTTCCGCGACACGGTGGTGGAGATCACCGCGACAACGCCGGTCCTGCTCGACGCTGCACGGCTCTTTGGCCCGGTCTTCGACTGGCCCGACCGGCTGCCGATCCTCACCAGCAGCTTCACCCTGCCGATCACCGGCACGCCGGACGCGGATGCTCTCGGCGGGACCGCCGGGGCGGACGTGATCGACGGTCTCGAGGGGGATGACACGATCTTCGGTCTGGGTGGCAATGACACGCTGCGGGGCGGGAACGGGCGCGATTCTCTGGGCGGGGGGCCGGGGCATGACAGCCTGTCGGGCGGCGCAGACAACGATACGCTCTTTGGCGGCGACGGCGATGACACGCTCGATGGCGGCGGCGGCAATGACGACCTTGGCGGTGGCCCTGGCAATGACAGCCTGATCGGCGGGCCGGGGCGTGACCGGCTCTTCGGCGCGGAGGGCAATGACACGCTGCTTGGCGGCGATGGCAACGACATGCTGGGTGGCGGGCCGGGGCACGACCTGATGTTCGGCGGGCCGGACGCGGATGAGCTTTGGAGCTCGGACGGCAATGACACGCTCTGGGGCGCTGCGGGCAACGACACGCTGATGGGCGGCGCGGGCAACGACACGCTTGGCGGGGGCGGAGGCGATGACAGGCTCGACGGCGGAGAGGGGCGCGATACGCTCTGGGGCGGTCCCGGGCAGGACAGGCTTGTGGGGGGCGCGGGCGACGATCAGATCGCCGGCGGGGCGGGGTCCGATACCTTTGTTTTCGCGGACGGCCATGGCCGCGATACGATCACCGACTTTGATCCGTTCGACCCGCTGGAGCGGATCGACCTGCGCGCTGTCGGTGCGCTCGGATCGCTGGCCGACGTGATGGCGGCCGCGACCGAGATCGGCAGTGATCTGGTGATCGATACCGGAGGGGGTGGCGTGATCGTCTTGCGCAATCTCGTGACGAGCGATCTCGATGCCAGTGACTTCATCTTCTGAATGCGGTGCCTACGGATCGCGCGGGGTGCCCGGTGCGCGAGACCGGAGCCATGCCATGCCCCCGGCATTGATCTTATCGAGCCGCTGCCAGAGCGCGTAATCCTCGGCATAGAAGGCGCGCAAGTCGTCCAGCAGGTCGGGCGGGATGGGCCCGGTGCTACGCTCTTTGGACACGTTCTCGCGCGGCAGCGGGCGGCGCACGTCAAGAGCGTCGCAAATCTGGCCGAACATGGGCGACAGGCGGTCATAGGGGATGATCACATCGGCCAGAACCTTGCCCTGCGGGCCGCAGAACTTGTCGCGTTGCAGGTTGGGTTGCCCGTCCGCACGGCGAAAATTCCAGTCCTGCTGCTCCCAGAACTCGGCAAAGCTCATCTCGGGGGGCAGGGGGCTGTCGACCTTGTTGGACTTGCGATAACGGAACCACGAGCCGATCCAGTCGAGCGGGTCGCGCATCACCCCGAACTTGAAGAAAAAGCGCGGCCACTGGCCGGACTGCGCGAAAATCTCGGGATGCGCCTCTATGGCCGCGTGCAAGGAGACGTGCTTGCGCTCGGGCGTGCCCTTGAAAGCGATCTCGGACACGGGTGCCAACGCCGTCTCGATCGAGGTCGAGGCGGTCTTGGTATTGGCCACGAAGACGAATTTCCGCTCTATTCCGATCAGCATTGCCGCGCCTCCTGCCTCGTCGATAGCGTAACGCCCGAACCGATACCAGATCGCAACATGGCGCGGGGGTTTACTTGTCGGCATTGCTGCGGGACAAGCGTCAAGTGCAGACCGTTCAGACAAAGGCTCCCATGGCCCGCGCCCCCCAGATTTCGGTAATCGTGCCGGTTCACGACGTGGCGGCCCATATCGGTGCCTGCCTCAGGAGCCTCAGGTCCCAGACCTTTGACGATTTCGAGGTGATCGTGGTCGATGACGGCTCCGGCGACGCGAGTGCTGCGCGGGCGCGTGAGGCGATGGCGGGCGATGCGCGGTTTCGCCTGCTGGGCCAGTCCCATGCCGGGCTGTCGGTGGCACGCAACGCGGGTCTCGCCGAGGCGCGCGGAGAGTTCATCGCCTTCGTCGATGGCGATGACCGGGTGATGCCGGATTTTCTCGGGCGGATGCTCGGGGCGCTGGAGGAGACGGGGGGCGACTGGGTGGCCTGCGCCTTGCGCTACGTCTTTGCCGACGGCACCGGCGCGGCCCATTCGGGGATTCACAGCGCACCGGACCTCGGCGCGCATGTCGGGCTGCGGCGTCATGACTTTGCGGGCTGGCCGGATGTGGTCGCGCATTTCCCCTCGGCGTGGAACAAGCTCTATCGCCGCTCGCTCATCGACGGGCTGCGATACGACGAGGGGACGTGGTTCGAGGATCACGGGTTTTTCCTGCGGGCCGCCGCGCGCACCGATCACCTGATCCACCTGCCCGAACCGCTCTATCTGCAAACGCAGGGGCGGGCGGGGCAGATCACGGGCCGCGATGACGAGCGGGTGTTCGAGCAGTTTCCCGTGCTGGAGCGCGCGGGCGCGATCATGGCAAAGGGTCCGCACGACGGCGCAGAGGAGGCGCTGGCCACGCTTTCCCACCGTCTGATCGCCGAGCGCGCGCGTGTGCTTGCCTCGCCCGAGCGGCGCGCACGGTTTGCGCGCGCGGCGGCGGCGTTTCTCGACCGGGCAGGGATCGCGCGGGACGGGGCCTGTGTCTCCTGGCGCGAGGAAATGGCGGGCCGCCCCCCGCTTTCGGTCGTGATCCGCTGGGATGGGGCTGCGGTGGGGCCGCTCTCGGACACGCTTGCCGCGCTGGCCGGGGGGGCGGTGCTGGGTCAGGAGGGGGTGATCCTGTGCCCGCGCCCGGAGGATGCCGCCGCGCTTGTCGCGCTGGACGCGGCACCGCATATCCGGGCGGTTCCGGCGGCGGAGGGGCCCGGGGCCGCTCGTGGCGCACTGGTGATCGTTCTCGACGCGGGCGCGCGGCCCGATCCGCATGTCCTGAACGCGCAGGCGCGCGCGCTTCTGGAGGCGGGCGGTGATCTGGGCGTGATCGGCGAGACGGCCCCGGAGGGCGGGCGCTTTGTCCCCGATGCGGCGCTGGCGCGGCGCGCACCGCTGGCGGCGCACATGATCCGGGCGGCGTTGATCCGGTCGCACGATCTGCGCCTTGCCGATGCCGGGGGCATGGCACTTTGCCTCGGAGCCAGCCTGATGGCGGTGCGGGTGGTCAGCCTGCCCGGTGCGATTTTCGAGGCGGAGACGGCGGACGGACAGGCGGCGGATTTCCTTGCCGATCACGACGCCTGCATCGCGGCCCTGCCCGCCGCCGCGCGCGCGCGGCTGCCCGAGGGTTGGGAGCGGCGGCTGTTTCTGCGCGCGCTCTGGCGACACTGGCAACCCGAGCGGCGGCGCGCGATGGTCGCGGCGCTGATCGGCGGGATACGGCGCGGCTATGGGCGGCGCGGCGCGGCGCCTGCCGGTGTCGATGCCGATTTGCCTGCGCGGCTGGTGTCGCTGCTCGATCCCCGCACGGCCCCGCGCGCCCTGCTTGCGCCGCTCGACGAGCCCCCCCCGCCTGCGGCACCGCCCCCCGTGGTGCCCGAGGCGCTCCGGCCCTTTGCGCTTGATGGCACGGGCTGGCTGCGATTCCGGGTCGATCTGGCGGCAGACCCGTTCGCCAACCTGTCGTTTTACGGCGTGGACCGCGTTTCGATCCCGTTTCACGTGTCGTTGCGCCGCGATCAACGGCGGGCCGTGTTGAATGATCGCGATGCAGTCGGGCACTGGCGCGCGGAGATCGCCCATGACGCGCCGCTCGGGCCGCGCATGGTAGAGGTGGTGATCCGGCTGACGGCGACGGATGCGGCGCTCTCGCTGGACGGTGTGCCGCTCGTGCGGGTCGAGGCCGGGGAGCGGTTCGGCGGTCTCGACCGGATCGCGTTCGTGGAATCGCAGGGGTCAATCACGCTGCTCGATGTGGTTTCGGGCTGGTCGGGCAAGGGGCTGGTGCTTGACGAGGGCTGGCTCTTGCGTGTGCCGGCGGGAATTGGGTGTCTGCGGGCGGGACCGGATGAGGCACCGCTGCGCGTGATCGCGTCGGCGGGCGTGCCGGGGGGGCTGGTGCCGCTGCCGGGGTGGCTCTGGGCAGATGTGCCGGAGGGCGCGACGCTCGATATCGTCGCGGATGATCCGGCGCGCGGGGCCTTGCGGATACCGCGCGCGCAGATGGTGGCGCGGCTCGATGCGGCGCTGGCGCACCGGCTTGAGCCGGAGGACATGCCGCGCAGCCTTCTGGTGCTGGAGCATCTTGTCCATGGCGGGTTTGCGCCGCTGCTGTCGTCCGAGGGGCAGGCGCGCGCGCGGGCCTTGGCCGTCCGGTTCGGGATGGCAGGAGCGCTCGGGCTTGCGCCCGTCCCGGAGCCGACACCCGAGACCGGGCGCGAGGTGGCGCGCGCGCTTGCCCGTTTCGCCGGGGCCATGAGCGCCACCCCCGCCCCGGATGCGCGCGACGTGCTGCCCGGTCTGGCGGTGCCCGCCAAAGAGCGGCGCGCGCTGTGTCTCGGGCTGGTGGCGGCGCTGGCCGCCGAGGCGCATGATGGCGCGGATTTCGACGGCGCGATGGCCATGGCGCGCGCGGCAGGGCTGGCCGAAGGGCCGCTGCCGACCGATCCGTGGAGCCGCGCGGCACTCCTGCCTGTCCTGTTGGCCGAGGGGCGGGGCGATGCGGTCCATGACGCGCTCTGGTCGCTGGTGCCGTCCGGGGAGGCGTGGCTGCCGACCACCTGCATTGCGCATGTGGCGCGTCACGCGCTGCGCGCGCGGCGGGTGGACCCGGACCGCCGCGAGGCGCTGATTTACGGGTATATCGATTTCGTCACGCGCCGCCTTGCCGATTCCTGGGGCCGGGCGCATTGCCGCGAGCTCACCCGCGCCGCCGTCGCCCTGCTGGGCCAGCGGGCGCTGATGAGCCGTTACCTGGCCGCGGATTTCGAGGCGTTCTGCCTGCGCGCCTACGGGCTGTCGCGGCTGTTCTGGGAGGCGGTGGAGGCGCAGGGCGTGGCCGATCTGCCGCCACGTCTGGCAGAGGCGCGGGCGGCGTTCCGCCAGGTGGAGCAGGGGCGCGGCGGGCTGGACGCGGCGCTGCGGCTGTTCGCGGCGGCGGGCAACCCTGATGCGGCGCGCGTGGCGCGCGAGATGGGCTGTGCGGTGCCGGGCGAGCAGGTGCGCGCATGGGCCCGCCCGGGCGCGGGCGCTGTTCCCGAGGCCGAGATGGCGGACCTGCGCGCGGCGCTGCCCAAGCTTTATCCCGAGACAGCGCCCCCCCGCCACACCGCATTGCAGCGCGCCTGTGCGGAGATGATCGAGGCGGCGCTGGCCGCGCCCGACACAGGTGAGGCGGGTCCGCTCTTTGAGCGGCTCGACCTGATTGCCGGGGCGCAGGCGCAGTATCTGGGCCTGGGGCTGGGCCTGTCTCTGGTGGCTGGGCTGGGCGACAGTGCCTTGCGCGCCGAGGGTCTGGACTGGCTCGCGGTGCGGCTGGACGATCTGCCCGAGGCCAGGCGCGCGGCGCTGGCGGCGGCACCGTCGGTGCGGCAGGGGGCGGCGCGGTTGCGCGCGGCGCGGATACCCGGTTCGGAGCCGCTGCTGGACGCGCTCGGACCGGGCGCGCCCTTGCCGCCCGGTTGCGCGGCGCTCGGGCCTGCGCATCCGCTCTATGATACGCTCGTGGTGATCTTTACCTGCGCGCCCTATCTTGAAACCCGCGCCCCGGCGCTGCGCGCGGGGTGGCTGCGCCTGCTCGGGGAGATGGGGATCGCCCATGTCTTTGTCACCGGCGGCGGCGATGGCCGGCTGGAGGGCGATGTGCTGCGACTCGATGCGCCGGACGATTACGAGGGCCTGCCGCAAAAGACCCTCGCCGCGATCCGCTGGGTGCACGACCAGACCGATTTCGGCCACATGCTCAAGATCGACGACGATTGCTTTCTGAACGCGCCGGAATTCTTTCGCGCGCTCAACTATCGCCGGTTCGATTATTACGGGCGCAAGCTCTCGCTCATTCCCGGTCAGATGGACCGGCGCTGGCATCAGGGCAAATCCACGTCGCATCGGGCGCGGCGCGCGCTTGACAAGTCGCCCGAACCCTCAAGCTATGCCGATGGCGGCTCGGGCTATGCGCTCAGCCGCCGCGCCATGGCAGAGGTGCTTGCCGCGATGAACAGCACCGAAGGCCGGTTGCTTGAACGGCTGTCCTTCATGGAGGACAAGCTGATCGGCGATCTTCTGGCGTTGAGCGGCATCGCGGTGGCGGAGGACGGGTATTATACGGCGGTCCGTCGTCGCAGCCATGCCGGGGCGAAACCGGTGTCGTCCTGGCATAACGGGTTCCTGGCCAGCCGCGCCATGCCGGTGCAGATGGTGCATCTCGACAGTGCCGAGGATCAGGCCCCGGCACTTGCGCGGTTGGCAAGCCCGGCGCTCTGGCCGAAGAAGATCTGGCCTGGCTTCCATGCGGCGCGTCTCGGGGCGCAGAGCAATGCGCTCGATCTCATCACCTCGGAGGCGAGCGCAGAGGCGGCGCGCGAGGCCCAGGTCGCGGTGGTCTCGGTGATGCGCAACGAGATGTTTCTCTTGCCGCATTTCCTGCGGCATTATCGCGGTCTGGGCGTCGAGCGGTTCGTGATCGCCGATAACGGATCGGATGACGGCACGTTGGACTATCTGGCCGAACAGCGCGACGTGACGCTCTTTTCGGTCGATACCGATTACCGGCGCGCGGCCTGGGGCGTGGCCTGGCAACAGGCCATGCTGGCCGAGTTCCGGCAAGGCAAATGGTCGCTCGTGGCCGATGCCGACGAGCTTCTGGTGTGGCAGACCGAACGGCGTCAAAGCCTGCAAGACCTGCTGGCCACGCCCGCGTTCGAGGGGGCCGATGCGGCGCGGCTCTTCATGCTCGACATGTATCCCGACGGGCCGCTGGAGGGCGCCGGTTTCGCCTCGGGCGATCCCTTCGCGGAGGCGGGATTTGCCGAGCGCATGCCGTTCCTGCGCTCGACCCCGATGCGCGGGCCGTTTTCGGATCAGCCGACCTGGACCTCGGCGCTGCGCCATCGGCTCATTCCCGATGCGCGACCCGAGATGTTCGTGGCGCAGAAAATCGCGCTGCTGCGGTATCACCCGTTCATGCGGCTCTCGGCCGGGCTGCATTTCGTGGGCGACGTGCGGCTGGCGCGGCGCGAGCTGATCCTGGGGCATTTCAAGTATAACGCCGAGTTCCGCCGCAAGGCCGAGGCAGAGGTCGCGCGCGGCCAGCACTGGGGCAATGCCGAGGAATACCGCCGCTATCTCGCGCTTGTCAGCGAGGGCCGCCGCGTGATCCATGATCCGGGGGTATCGCTGCCCTGGCACGCGGTGCCGTTCGTGGCGGCGCGGCTTGGCTGACGGTCAGTGCCAGCCGTAATGGCCGCCAAGCGCGGCCATATGCTCGGCCATGGTGACGGGCGGCCGGGCGTTTTCCCAATAGCGATTCATGTCGACGCGCCCCGCAAGCAGCGCCGCTATCCGGGCATGAAAATCGCTTGTGTCACCTGCGGCAAAGACCATCTCGGGGCAATTGCCCAATTCCTGCGCGCCGCCCATGTCCGAGGTCAGCAGCGGGATGTGGCGGGCGTGCATTTCTATGGCGACCTGCGGCAGGTTGTCGTGCCAGAGCACCGGCACCACCCCCACATCCACGCCTGCAAGCAGCGCATCAAGCCCGTCATGGGAATAGCCGTCCAGATGGGTAAGCCCCGCGAGCCGGTCGCCGAGCGCGGCCAGCCGGATCATCGCCTCCGCCTCACCACGGCGGGCGGCGACGACAAGGCGCAGGCGGCGGGCGAGCGGTTCGGGCAATGCCTCGAGCGCATCAAGCAGGAAATAGAACCCCTTGTCGCGGCGCATGTAGCCCAGATAGGCCAGCGTCAGCGTGCCATCGGCACCGGGCAGGGAGCCGCGTGGCGCGGTGCGGGTGAAGGCCTCTGACTCGAGCGTGCCGATGGGGCAGACATGGGCGCGCTCGGGTTTGATCCCATAGGACAAGGCTATTTTTCGCACCGCATCGGAGACGCACAGAACGGCGTCGCAGTGCCGGTTGAGCGTGTCGATCATCGCGCGCCGCCGCGTCGAGAAGATCACCGCCTCATCGGGGGCGGGCGGCAGGGCAGGCCCGGCCAGACTGCGCCGAAGCCAGCCCGTCCGCCGGAAAAGCCGCATTCCCCAGCGAAACAGCGGATCAAACCCCCGTCCTCCCGGCGCGATGCCAAGGCATTTGAGCCGGTAGGCCACGGCATTGGCAAGCCGGATCACGCGCCTGTCGGGCCGGTGCGGCAGGCAATGCACACACGCCCGCCCACCGTCGAAATCGGCGCAACTGCGGCGCTCCTGATACCACAGGTTCACCTGCGGGCAGATCGGGTAGTAGTTGTGCAGCATGAAGAGGACGCGGGTGTCCGGTGCCGTCTCCTTGAGGCGCAGCACCGGTGCGGGCAGCCCTTCGAGATTGTTGAAATGCACCGCGTCATAGGGGCCGGTGACGCGCAGGAAATCGAAGAAGGTGGCCTCGGTCGCGGGGTGGCTGATCTGGGCGGGGTCGCCGTAACTGTGATGGGCGGGGGCCATGACGCCGGAATTGACGATCTCGAAGCGGCGCGCGCGGTCCGTGTCCGGGCCGTGGCGGACCTGCTCCCAGCGGGGCGGGCCGGGGCGCAGATCGTAGGAGATGCCCGAGGACAGAAAGACCGCTTCGGTCTCCGGTGCCTTGGCCAGTTCGGCCATCAGGTTGCGCTGATAGACCGAGACACCGCCGCCGCGCCGTTCGGGGTCGAGGTAATCCACCCAGTTGACATAAAGCACGCGGCGCATTGTTCAGATCTCCGGGTCGAGCCAGTGGCCGAAGCCGATTTGGCGAAAGTAGCGGGCGATCGGGTCGGGATACTTGAATCGGGCGAGTATGTCGTCGGGGCTTTGCTTGACCAGCGGGCTTTTCATCCCCGGATCGGGTGTTGTGCCCAGAAACCCGGTAATCCGCTCGATGAAATCCGGCGCGAAAAGCTGGCGGTATTCCAGCGTCAGGCGACGGTTGGGCAGGCTGTCGAGCCAGTGCGCGAAAAGCGTGTCCATGCTCGCCATTTCATGCCAGCGCTGGCAGATCCTGCGCGGGCCGACGTTGATCTTTTCGTGGATATGGGCATCGGGTCGGGACTGGGCCCAGATCAGCGATTGCTCGGCCTTGATGAGCGAGGAGACCTGCGCCAGCCGGTTGTCGCGCCAGACATGGATGAGGTCAATCTCGGGGTATTCGGCCAGCCGCTTGAGGATGCGCACGTTGTGGCCAAGCATGTATTTGAACCCCACCCGCTCGACGCCCGGTGGCGCGGCCGTCTCGAAAAACCGCTGCATGAACACAAGCGGAGAACGGTCTCGCTCAAGCAGATGCTCGGGGGCGTCGTCGCGGTCCCTGACGCCGACGATGGCATAGGGGTTGAACTGCTCGCCGCTGCAATGGATCGCGGGATGGGCGTTCAGCAGCGTCATCAGATATGTGGTGCCGCTGCGCGGCAGCCCGATGATGAGAAAGCGGCGCGGGGCGGGGCCGGGGGGGGCTGTCCTCTGAGGGGCTTCGGGCAAGGGGCTGTCCACAAGGTTTCGGATGCGCCCGCGTTGTCGCGCAATTACCGGCCTGTTGCAAGCCAAGGGCGCAGGTGCGTCACCCGCTTGCGCCTGGGCCATGCTTGGGCCAAGGTGCCCGCCAGAGTGCCGAACGGCCGGGGCAGGGGCAGGATGCCGCAATTCTTGAACAGGGCGCGTGGCTGGCTTGGACGGTTGAGGCCCCAGGCCGGCAAGCCGGAGGCGCGGGCAGGTCTGCCGCGCGATTGGGTCAATATCGCCGTCGGCAAGAGGTGCGAGCAATCGTCACTGAGCGACTACAGCCGCCCGCATGAGGCCCATGCCGGGGCGAATGGCCATATCGCCCGCGATTATGCCTTTCACACGGATAACGAGGCGCGGCCCTGGTGGCGGATCGATTTGGGAATGCGCTATCCGTTGCAGGCCATCATCGTGCATAACCGGCGCGCGGCGGCATGGCAGTTCCGCAGCCGAAGCTTGCGGATCGAGGCCTCGGCGAACGGCAAGTCGTGGTTTCTGCTGCATCAGGGGCTGAGCTATTTCGGCACCGGACCCGAGGGGCGGCCCTTCGTTCTGGAACTGGGGGGGCAGGTGCTGGCGCGCCATGTGCGCCTGTCGCTTGACGACCACAGGCCCCTGCATCTTGCCGAGGTCGAGGTTTACACCAGCACGATGGAGACGGCGCTCCGCGACTGGCTGCGCGCGCGGGGGCTTGGGCCGCAGGAGCTCTATTTCGGGTCAAGGCCGGATTTCCACAAGCCGCGCTACTGGTTCACCGGCGAAGGCGCGGTGAGCGCCGTGCAGGTCCGCGAATTCGGGCGCTTTGCCAATATCCTGTTGCAGGTCACGAACGCGGTCGCCTTCGCGCGGCGGATCGGGGTGCGCCGCGTCTACCTGCCCGACTTTGCCAATCTCACGGGCACCGACCCGATCGTGATCGACGGCATCACCCTTTTGCCCAAGGGGCAGGCACGGCCCGAAACGCGGATTCTGGTCGGGGATTTCTTTCGTTTGTCCGCCTTCGACAAGGCGCTCGCGCACGCGGCGGATGCGGCCCGCGCGCAGATCGTTCGCGATCATATCCGCCGACGGCTCGATCTTTTTCCGCTGCCCGAGGCCGCGCGGCTCGATGACCGCACGGTGGTGTTTCACTTTCGCTCGGGCGATGTGTTCCGGCCCCGGCCGCATTCGTTTTATGTCCAGCCGCCTGCCGCCTATTACATCGCCGTCCTTGAGCGCCTTGTGGCCGAGGGGCGCATCGAACGCGCCATTCTTGTGGCCGAGGATCGCAAGAACCCCGCCATCGCGGCGCTGGAGGCGCGGCTTGCGGCGCTTGGCATCGGCTTTCGCTTTCAGAGCGGCAGTTTTGGTGAGGACGTGCAGACGCTCCTTGGCGCGCGGCATCTGGTCTTTGGCTTTGGCACGTTTGGCGTGGGCATCTGTCTTTTGGCAGACAGCATCGACTCGGTGCATTACTTCGGGCCCGCCGACGCATTGCAGCCCTATGATGCGATCCCCGGCATCGGCGCGCTGACGCGCGTGTCCGCAGAGGATTACATCGCCTTTGGCGACTGGCGCGCAACGCCCGCGCAGCTTGAGCTCATGACAGGTTACGATGCGTCCGGCCTGCGGTTCGAGCAGGTGCGCGGCCCCGCCTGAGCCGCGTCTGCTCAGGCGCGCGCCATGATCGCGCGGTGCGCCTCTATCGCCTCTTCCAGATCGGCGAAATACTGGAGCGGCCTGCCGTCAAGCACGTGGCCCGAGGTGCAGAAATCGCGGACCTGTCCCATCGTGGTTGAACTGCTCGCCGCTGCGATGGATCGCGGGATGGGCGTTGAGCCGCGTCATCAGATAGGTTGTGCCGCTGCGCGGCAGGCCGATGATGAGAAAGCGGCGCTTTCGCATCGTTGCCTGACTTTTTATTTGTCCGCTCCACGGGTTGCAAGACACGCGAACAGGATTGAATGTGTCACGCGATCAACAATTCCGACAGGTTGCAATCCGCATGTTTTCGGAATGTGACCACGACGCGTGATTTGTCCTGCCCAACCTTGCCTAGCGTTCTCAGGCGGATATCCTGCTGTCCCGCGAGCATCGTCATCAGGTCGAATTGACGGCCCTTACGGGTTAGGGTCAGACGCTCGTTGTTAATATTGAGGTTCCACTGGTGCAGGCCAACATACTCTTCTCGCTCCGCTTCATCGGGATGAAACATGAGAATGACCCCGCCACCCGTGCGGCAGAGGTTGATGATGTTATAAAGACCAATGATCGGATCAATCGAGTGATCGAGCGAGTTGGCACACCAAACCACGTCAAAACGCCCCGCGCCAAGCTGCCATAGCGCGGTTTCGAAATATCCCTTGATCGGTCGTCCCACGCCTGTCACGCCCTTGCTGTCGAGCGCGGCATTATACTCATCGGCAAGCGGGTCGACTGCCGTCACGTTGACCGTGAAATCGGGATGTGAGGTTCCAATCCAACTCAGGGGGCCTGAGCCGATATCGAGAATTTCAAGCGTTTGACCGGTTTTCAGGTCGAGTGTCGGAAGCAAGTCGGCGACAAGAGGAGCCAAGGGCGCGTTTGGGTCTGTCTTGCGCTGGAACCCTTCTTTCCAGCGCATTCCCCCCGAACGGATCCACTTGCGCCAGAAAACAACCTCGTCGTCGGCACGCTCGCGCCAGATCGCTTCGTCGGATTTCGGTGGCGTGGACGAGCTTGACATAAAAAACCCTCGATTTGGATGCGCGCGCTCACGTGCTGCGCCGTATCGCCCATTGCATGCCGGGCCCGGCCCCTGCGATCTCCCATTCACCGCGCTTAACGAAGTCATTCACAGCGCGATACACTCCCTTATGCAGGCTGTCCGGGTTTGGGTTCCAGCCCGACGCCGCCGGGTGCGAGCAGACGCAGACCCCACAAACGCGCTGTTCGGCGTTCGATATCCCAAGCGGGTATCGGATATTTGGCTTCGGCCTCGCGAAGTTCTGCCAAATCGGTGTCGATATCACCCACGCCAGCTTGGTCCTTTTAACTAAGAGCTATTCTTGAAACTCCGATTAGCATGGGGCGAAGTTGTGAAACAAGTCTGTTCACTCACCCTGATCTCATCACCGCACCATGGACGTCTATCGCCTCTTCCAGATCGTCGAAATAGCGCAGTTGTCCGCCTTCGAGCACCAGACCGGCGGTGCAGAAATCGCGGACCTGTCCCATTTCGTGGCTGACAAGGATGGCCCCCGCGTGGCGCATCCGGTCGACAAAGACCCGGCGGCTCTTGGCGCGAAAGGCGGCGTCGCCCACGGAGGTGACCTCGTCCACCAGATAGGTGTCAAAGCGGATGCCCATGGAGGCGCCGAACGTGAGCCGCGCGCGCATCCCGGCCGAATAGCTGCGCACCGGCATGTGGAAATGCTTGCCCAGATCGGCGAAATCGGCGACGAAATCCACCAGTTCCTCGGCGTCGACGCCGTAAATGCGGGCGATGAAGCGGGTGTTTTCCGCGCCCGTCAGGTCGCGGTGGAAAGAGCCGCCAAAGCCCACGGGCCAGGACACCAGACCGTCCCGGATCACCCGCCCCGCATCCGGGCGCAGGCTGCCTGCCACCAGTTGCAGCAGCGTCGATTTTCCGGCCCCGTTGCGCCCCAGAAGCGCGACCGACACCCCCTCGGGAAGGCGCAGCGTCTGGTTGTCGAGCACCACCTTGCGGGTGTCGCGCACCCGGAAACTTTTGGTGAGGCGCTCGAACCGGATCACGCGCGGCCCCCTCAGTCGCGGTCGCGGATCGCGTAATAGACCAGCACCATCACCGCCCATGAGAGCACCAGAAAGAGCCCCGACAGAAGCTCGATCAGGAGGCGGTTGGGATATGCGCTCGTCTCGGCGAGGGTCGGCGCGATATAGGTGGCCAGATAGCGGCTCTGGCGAGAGGCCTTGGCGCGGGCCACGTCGAGCGCTGCGAGTGCTGCGCGATAGGTTTCCTCGGCAAACTCCCGATCCACCTGTAGCGCCTCGTATTCGGCGATGAGGCGCGGGTAATCCTCACCGCTGACCCCGGCGGTTTCGGTGGCGAAGCCCTCGCGCTCGCGCGCGATACGCTCGCGGATGACCTCGATCTCGCGCGCGGTCTGGAGCTTGCGCGGGTCGTTCGCCGTCGTGTTCTGGTCGAGGATGTCATACGAAATCAGCGCCTGGGCAAGCTGCTGCTGAAGGTTGTTGATCACCCCCATGCGGCCCTGGATATCGGCGGCGGGATCGACGATCTGGGTGCGGGTACGAAAACTGGTGAGCGCCTCGCGCGCGGTCTTGAGCCGCGCCACCGCCTCTTCCAGATCGGTTTCGGCGTAGCGCATGGCGTCAGCGCGGGCGCGTTCGTTGAGGCGGTTGATCATCTCCTGGCTCTGGCGCAGGATTTCGCGCGCGATGGCCTGTGCCATGTCGGCGCTGTAGGCCACCACCTGCACCTCGATAAGGCCGGACCGCTGATCGTAGGAAATCCGCAGGATGCGCCGCCAGAACCATTCGAGATCCTCGATGCTGGCCGAGGGCCAGAGCGCGAAGAGCGGATCGCGCCGCCATTGGGCGGCGAAATGCGCGCGCAGCCCCAGCCGTGTCTCGACCTCGCGCACCATGGTCTGGCTGAGGATGAATTCATAAAGGATATCGCCATCCGAAGACAGGCTGGAGCCGGTAAGCGCGGTCAGCCCGCCGAGGATTTCGGTGGCGCCGCCGGTCTCTTCCTGCCGGACGGTAAAGCCGGTGACCGAGCCATACCGATCCTCGGCCACGATCCATAGGTAGATGGAAATCGCCGTCGAGGGCAGCAGCACCAGAAGCACGAAGGACCACAAAAGCCCGCGATGCCTGCGGCGCAGCCGCGCGGGACCGGCGGGCGGGCGCACCGCCACAAGCTCCTTGGGTTGCTGGGCCTGGGTGTTCATCCTGCCGTCATCGGTTCCGTTTCCATTTCCCTTTCCTGTCTACATACTGGGCCCCGAAAGGGCCAGCACGAGAATCATGCCAGAGCGAACCGCCCCCGCGATCCAGCGCCCCGCCGCCGCGCGCCGCAGCTTTCGCAGCCTGCGCGCGATAGCTGCGCTGATGCTGCGCGAGATGGCCACGCGCTATGGCCGTTCGCCGGGGGGCTATGTCTGGGCCTTGCTGGAGCCGCTCGGCGCAATCGCCATTCTGGCGATCGGTTTCTCGCTGATCATTCGGTCGCCGTCACTCGGCAACAGCTTTCTTCTCTTCTACGCCACGGGCTTCATGCCATTCATTCTTTACCAGGACCTTTCCAACCATGTGGCGCGATCGGTGAATTTCTCGCGCGCGCTGCTCTACTATCCGGTGGTGACATGGGTGGACGCGCTGGCCGCGCGCTTCGTGCTCAACACGCTGACGGGCATTCTGGTGGCGGCGATCGTTCTGGGGCTGGTGTCGCTCTTCACCGAGACGCGGATGAGCTTCGACGTGGTCCCGGTCCTGCGGGCGATGGCGCTGGCGATCCTTCTGGGGGGCGGTGTCGGCGTGCTCAACTGCGCGCTCTTTGGTCTTTTCCCGGTGTGGATGCAGGTCTGGTCGATTGCCACGCGCCCGCTCTTTCTCGTTTCGGGCGTGTTCTTCCTCTATGAGGACATGCCGGCCACGGCGCAGGCGATCCTGTGGTGGAACCCGCTTATCCACATCGTCGGCATCATGCGCGAGGGGTTCTATGTCAGCTATCAGGCGAGCTATGCCAGCGTCCTTTTCGTGGCGCTGACTGGGCTTCTGACACTGTTCTTCGGGGTGGTGCTCATGGGGCGCTATCACCGCGACATTCTTCAGAACGGGTAGGGCTGGCCCAGTGCCGCACGGTGGCATGCGTCATACCCGTGCGCCGCAGAAGGCCATCGCGCAGCGCGCGCGCCATCAGCCGCAAAGCGCGCCTGCCGCCCTCCGGGTGGCGCGCCGCAGACCAGAGCCATTTCGGCACGATCAGCAAAAGCGCAGGCCAGAAGAACGCTCCCGCCGCCGCGCGATAGACCAAAAGCAGATTGCGGTGATAGTAATAGAGCCGCCAGAGCGGGCGGATATGCCCCCCGCCGCCGAGACTGTGGCAATCATGCTCGAACCGAAGCGCGGGCACGAAGCCGATGCGCCCGCCCCGCGCCGAGAGTGTCAGCGTATAGAGCGTGTCGTCGCCATAGAGAAACAGGCCCGGATCGGGCAGCCCCGCAAGCGCCACGGCGCGGCGCGAGAGAAAGAGCCCCACGAAGGAGGCCCCGTCGATCCGGCTGGCGGGCGCGTTCGGCGCAAAGGCGTCCGGCGGCAGGTGAAAGCCGCGCCGCCCGCGCAGCAGCGTGCGCCAGAACATGCGGCGATCCGCGAACGGGTTGCACGAGGGGATGTTCATCGGTGCGATGCGGCCATCGGGGAGGAACACGGCGGCGGCGAGCGCGTCCCAATCGCCGTGCTCGATGGCGTGAAACCTGGCCAGCGCGTCGGGCTCGGGGCGCGCATCGTCATCCATCACCAGCGTCCAGTCGGGATCGTGGCGGTCGCGCGCCCGCGCGATCCCGGCGGCAAAGCCACCCGCGCCGCCGGTATTGGTGTCGAGCCGCAGAACGTCGAGCCGGGGATCGATCAGCCCCGCGAGATAGCCCGCCGTGCCGTCGGTCGAGGCATTATCCACCACGACGAGCGCGGCGAGATCACGGGGCGGGGAGGCGAGCAGGCGCGTCAGCGTTGCGCGCAACTGCGTCAGCCGGTCATGGGTGACCACCACCGCCACGAGGCGTGATCCGGGGGCGGTGGCGGTCAATGCGTGCTCCTGAAAACGTCTTTTGCCCGTGTTCGCCAAAATCCGCGCCGCTGTCAAACAGGTCGCTGGCGATTGACGCGGGCGGGCAAGCTGATACCTAGCGCCATGCTCAGCGTGTTCCTGCAAACCCTGCCGTTCTTTCTGATCATCGGCCTCGGATACGGGGCCGGGCGCAGCGGGTTCTTCCCGCAGGAGGGCACGGCCTGGCTGACGAAATTCGTGTTCTACTTCGCGCTTTCGGCGATGCTGTTCCGATTCTCGGCCAATCTCTCGCTTGGCGATGTGCTCGACTGGCAGGTGGTGCTTGGCTATCTCGCGGCGACGACGGTGGTGTATCTGCTGGCCACGCTCGTCGCCTGGCTGCGGCGGGTGCCGCTCGAGGAGGCGGCGATCGAGGCGCAATGCGCGGTGATCGGCAATGTGGGCTTTCTCGGGATCCCGATGCTGGCCATGCTGATGGGCGAGGCGGCTATCGGCCCGGTCGTGCTGGTGCTGGCGGTCGATCTTCTGGTCTTTGGCTCGCTGGTGGTGATCCTCATCACCGGGGCGCGCGACGGGCGCATGTCGGTGCGCATCCTTGGCAGTATCGGGTTGGGCCTTGTGCGCAACCCGATGATCGTGGCGATTGCGGCGGGGTTCGCGTGGTCGGCGCTGCGCCTGCCGATCCCCGAGACGATGAACGCCTTTCTGGCCATTCTGGGCGGTGCGGCGACGCCCGGCGCACTGTTTGCCATCGGCGCATCGCTCGCGGCCAAATCCGCCGAGCGGCCCTATGTGGCCGGGTGGCTGTCGCTGTGCAAGCTGGTGCTGCACCCGGCGGCGGTGGCCATTTCGGTGCTGTGGCTTTTTGATGTTCCGCCCTACACGGCGGCGGTGGTGATCGCGGCGGCGGCGTTGCCGGTGGCGGGCAATGTGTTCATCATCGCGCAAAGCTATGGCGTGGCCCCGCGTCGCGTGTCATCGGCGATCCTGATCTCGACCCTGCTGGCGGTGCTGAGCGTGGCGCTGGTGATCGGCTGGACCGCCGCGCTCTACTAAGCGCGCGCCTCAGTCCTTTTCGTGGAAGAAATCGTAGAGCTTCTGGGCCAGTGCGTCCGATACCCCCTCGACCGCCTTCAGATCGGCGAGGTTCGCGCGGCTCACCGCCTTGGCGCTGCCGAAATGCGCGAGCAGCGCGCGCTTGCGGGCGGCACCGACGCCGGGCACCTCGTCAAGCGGGGTGGCAGAGATGGATTTGGCGCGCTTGGCGCGATGCGTACCGATGGCAAAGCGGTGCGCCTCGTCGCGCAGGCGCTGGATGAAATAGAGCACCGGGTCATTGTGGCGCAGCGCCATCGGGTGCTTGCCCACGCGGTGGAATTCCTCCTTGCCATGGTCCCGGTCCACGCCCTTGGCGACGCCGACCATGGGGATATCCGCGACGCCCATCTCGCGCATGATGCCCGCCACCGCGCTCACCTGTCCCGCGCCGCCGTCGATCAGCAGCAGGTCGGGCCAGTGCCCTTCGCGGCGGTCGGGGTCTTCTTTCAGCAGGCGCTTGAAACGGCGGGTGAGCACCTCTTTCATCATGCCGAAATCATCGCCGGGGGTCAGATCCTCGCCCCGGATGTTGAACTTGCGGTAACTGTTCTTCTGAAAGCCCTCCGGCCCCGCCACGATCATCGCGCCGACAGCAAAAGCGCCCTGAATATGGCTGTTGTCGTAAACCTCGATCCGGCCCGGCGGCCCCGGCAGATCGAACGCCTCGGCCAGCCCGCGCAGCAGTTTGCCCTGCGTGGCGCTCTCGGCCATCTTGCGCGCAAGGCTCTCGCGGGCGTTGCGCAGCGCCGCCTCGACAAGCTCGGCCTTTTCGCCCCGCTGCGGCACACTTAGCGTGACCTTGCGCCCGAGTTTCTGCGACAGCGCCGCCTCCATCAGGTCGGGATTCTCGATCGCGTGCGACAGGATCACGGCGCGCGGCGGCTCCTTGCTGTCGTAGAACTGGCCCAGAAATGCCTCCAAAGCCTCGGCCTCATCCACATCCGCCCCAACACGCGGATAGAAATCGCGGTTGCCCCAGTTCTGCCCCGCGCGGATGAAAAATACCTGAACGCAGGCCTGCCCCTGATCGAGATGGAGCGCCACGATATCGGCCTCGGCCACGCTGCGCGGGTTGATGCCCTGCGCGGTCTGCACCTGTGTCAGCGCCTTGATCCGGTCGCGCAGGGCGGCGGCGCGCTCATATTCCATCGCCTGCGCTGCCTGCGCCATCTCGATGGCCAGTTTCTCCTGAATCTCGGTGGAGCGCCCCGACAGATACCGCTCGGCATCGCGCACCTGAACGGCATAATCGGCCTTGGAAATCTTGCCCACGCAGGGCGCGGTGCAGCGCTTGATCTGGTATTGCAGACAGGGGCGCGTGCGGCTCTCGAACACCGCGTCGGTGCAATTGCGAAGCTGGAACACGCGCAACAACTGCGCCAGCGTGCGGTTGACCGCGCCCGCGCTGGCGAAGGGGCCGTAATAGCTGCCCTTCTCGCGTTTTCCCCCGCGATGCTTCTTGATCATCGGGAAATCATGCGCGGTGACAAGGATGTTGGGAAAGCTCTTGTCGTCGCGCAACAGCACGTTGTAGCGCGGCTTCAACTGCTTGATGAGGTTCTGCTCCAGTAGCAGCGCCTCGGTCTCGGTCGATGTGGTCAGGAACATCATCGAGGCGGTTTCCCGGATCATCCGGGAGATGCGCCCGGTATGCCCGGTGGGCCGCGCGTAGCTCGAGACCCGTGCGCGCAGGTTGCGCGCCTTGCCCACGTAGAGCACGCGCGACTGCGCATCGAGCATCCGGTAAACGCCCGGCGAGCCGTCGAGCGTGCGCAGGTAATCGCGGATTACCTCATGCCCGGTGCGGGCGGGGGGCGGATCGGTGTCTGTCATATGCGAACGGGTGTGATTCCTGTCCCGTGCTGCAACGGCGCGCCGCAAAGGGCAAGGGGGAAGCTGTCCACGATTCCTGTGGATAAGTCTGGAGACAGTTTCGGGTCAGCCGGAAATTTCCGTTCAAACCGGCTGGGTTCCTTGACCTGCCTATATTTTGGGCAAATAATCAAAGCATTGATATTAAAGGATAACTTTTTAGAGAGAGCGCAGTTGATTGAAAACATTAGCGATTTTGTAACGCTTACGTGGCGGAACGGTGAAGGGTGCAAAACTTCTTGGCGCAGGTCATCTTTTCACTCGACCCCGAGGACATCCGGCGTTTGCCAGCCAAGGTGCTGACCGCCGTCCACGCAAAGCAACTGACCGGTCACGCCGGGGGCGTCGAGCAGGTAAGTGAGGGCCGTGCAGACCTCATCCGCGTCGCTGCCGCGCCCCAGAATGGTGGCGCGGCGCTGCCCGGCGAAGTGCGCCGCGCTCTGGCGGTGGCCCTGAATCGTGGGGCCGGGGCCGATGGCGTTGACGCGGATGCGCGGGGCGAGCGCCTGCGCGCCGGTGCGCGTGAGCGCCCAAAGGCCCATCTTGGCGATGGTGTAGGTCATGAACTCGGGCGTGAGCTTGCGCACGCGCTGGTCGATCATGTTGACGACAAGGCCGCGCGCGCGCGGCTCGCCATTGAGATCGGTCACGGGCTCGGGCACGAGGCGGGCCATTTCCTGCATCAGCACGAAGGGCGCGCGCAGGTTGCTTTCCATATGCCGGTCCCAGCTTTGGCGGGTGGCGGTGGTGATGTTGTCATACTCGAAAATCGAGGCGTTGTTGACCAGCGTCAGGATGGGGCCGCCAAGCGCCTGCGCCGCGCGGGAGACCAGCGGCATCACTTGCCCTTCTTCCAGAAGATCGGCGCAGAGCGTCACCGCCTGACGCCCCATGGCGCGTATCTCGGCGGCGACACTCTCGGCATCTGCCGCGGAGGTGGCGTAATGCACCGCCACGTCATGCCCCTGTCGCGCCAGTTCCAGCGCCATCGCGCGGCCCAGCCGCTTGCCCGCCCCTGTCACCAATGCCCGTGTCACGCCCGGCCTCCGATCATGTCACCACGATGAGGACATAGGTTGCATAGCTGGCCGTCAAGGCAATGCCCCAGAGCCGCCCGATATCCTGACGCAGGAACACGAAGGGGATCAGGAGAAGCGAAGCCGCCAGCATCACCCAGAGATCGAAGCGCAGGAATTCGGCATCGACCGGGATATCGCCGACCAGGGCGGCGATCCCGATGATCGCCAGCAGGTTGAACATGTTCGACCCGATCACATTGCCAAGCGCCACATCGGCCTGTTTGCGCAGCGCCGCCATCACCGTCGTCGCCAGTTCCGGCAGCGAGGTGCCGACCGCGACCAGCGTCAGCCCGATCACCGCCTCGCTCACCCCGTAGCGCAGGGCGAGGATAGAGGCATTGTCCACCAGAATATCCGCCCCGAGCGGCAGGCCGATCAGCCCCAGCACAAGAAAGACACCGATCTGCCACCAGGGCATGTCGGGGTCGGCCCCTTCGACCTCTTCCTCGTCATCGAGAAGTTTCGCGGCAGCGACCTGACGTCGATGGACCATCGACCGGTAGACGGCATCGCCAAGCATCAGCGCCAGGCCGCCCAGCAGGATCAGCCCCGCGATCCAGTCGAGCACGCCGCGATGCGCCAGCGCGATGAACAGCACAGTCGCCGCCAGCATCTGAAGATAGGAATGGCGACAATGGCAGCGGCTTGTGTGCATCACCGCAAGGATCGCCGGTATTCCGAGCACCAGAAGCACATTCGCGGTGTTGGAGCCGACCACATTGCCAAGCGCCAGCCCCGGCTTGTCCACCAGCACGGCATTGACCGAGATGAGAAGTTCAGGCGCGGAGGTGCCGAAAGCGACGATGGTCAGGCTGACGATCAGAGCGGGAATTCCGATCCGGAGGGCAAGATTGACCGCGCCCTTCACAAGCGCATCGCCCGCCAGAAGCAGGATCACGAGGCCGAGCGCGACCATCAGCCATGGCATCATGTCCGGGGACCTTTCTCGCAGTTGCAGGGCCCCTTGCCGATCCGGTAGCGCCCGCAGCGTTTGCATTTGGCCTCTGCCAGCCGCTTTTGTCCCGGAAAGCGCAAGCGCCCGAACATGGCCAGCACGGCCATTCCGACAAGAAACAGGGCAACGATCTTGACCAGCATGTCAGAGGCCGAAGCGCGCGTAATGCGCACGTTCTTCCAGCGTGCCGAGCGCCTCGCCGACGATCCGCGCGCCGAAACGCGACAGGAAACCGCGCCTGCGGCCATAGCGCACAAGGCGGACCTTGTCGCCATAGACCTCCTTCATGCGCGGCTCCAGATGGCCGAATCCGTCGGCAAGGCCCAGTTCGATGGCGCGCCCGCCGAGCCAGAATTCGCCGGTGAAAAGCGCCGGGTCATCCGAGAGCTTCGGCCCGCGCCGGTCCTTGACATGGGCGATGAAGGCGCTGTGAATATCCTCCAGCAGCGCCTTGAGGCGGGCCACATCCTCGGGTTTTTCCGGCAGAAAGGGATCAAGCGTGCTCTTGGATTTGCCGGCGGTGTAGACCCGCCGCTCCAGCCCCTGCCGCTTGAGGAACACATCGGCCCCGAACCCCGCCGAGATCACGCCTATGGAGCCGAGGATCGAGGACGGATCGACGCGGATATCGTCTGCGGCCACGGCGAGCCAATAGCCACCAGAGGCCGCCACATCCTCGACAAAGGCATGCACGGGGATCTTCTTTTCCTCCGCCAGCCGCCGGATGCGCGCGGCAATGAGCGAGGATTGCACCGGCGAGCCGCCCGGCGAATTGATCACCAGCGCCACCGCCTTGGGCTTGCCGCGGCGAAACGCCTTTTCGATCACGGGGGCAAGCGCCTCGTCGCTGAGGGCCGCGCGCGGCCCCGCTCCGATCACGCCCGCGAGCCGGATCACGGCCACGCGCGGTGGCTGTTTGAGGAAGGGGACAAGATGTCTCATGTGACCCGATGTAGAGTGCGCCCGCGCGACAAACAAGGCGGCTTTCCCCGTAAGATCGGGAACGGGTGAAATTCGTCACCGGGGCACGGCGTGCGCCTCAAATGATGGCGTGGCGCATCCGCGCCGAGACCCATTCGCTCAACACCACCGTGGCGAGAATGAGCAGCAGGATCACCGTCACCTGCGGCCAGGCCAGCACGTTGAGCGAGGCCTGCAATTTCAGCCCGATGCCACCCGCGCCCACCAGCCCGAGGATGGTGCTTTCGCGGATGTTGATATCCCAGCGGAACACCGTGATCCCCCAGAAGGCGGGCATGATCTGCGGCACGATGCCGTAATTCACCACCTGCGCCGCACTGGCACCGGTGGCCGTGACCGCCTCGATCTGGCGCGCGTCGGTCTCCTCGATGGCCTCGTAAAGCAGCTTGCCGATGAAGCCGATCGAGCGCAGCGCAATGGCCACGATCCCGGCCAGCAGACCGGGGCCGATGATCGCCACCAGCAGAAGCGCCCAGATGAGCGAGTTGATCGAGCGCGAGGCGACGATGATGAAAAGCGCGATGGGCCGCAGGATATGCGGTGACGGCGTGGTATTGCGCGCCGCCATGAAGGCCACCGGAACCGCCATGATCACGCCGCCCAAGGTGCCGAGCGTGGCGATGTTGATCGTGTCCCACAAGGGGACCATCAGTTCGGGCAGATAGCTCAGACGCGGCGGCCACATGCGGTTGCCGATATCGGCGGCCTGCTTGGGCGCGTCCGACACGAAGGCCCAGATGGTGTTTTCCGTCATCACCTGCCAGCACCACACAAACAGCGCGACGAGCGCGAGCCAGCCCATCCACCGCAGCAGTCGCGCGCGCGGGGTGCGATGCGCCCAGACCTTGGAATAATGGCCGATCTCGCTCATTGCAGGAACTTTCGCAGATAGCTGGAGCCGTATTCCGCCACCATCACGATGCCGATGATGATCAGCAGGATCGCCCCGGCGCTGTCATACTCATAACGGTCGATGGCGGTGTTGAGCGTGGCCCCGATGCCGCCCGCGCCGACGATGCCGATGACCGCCGACTCGCGGAAATTGATGTCGAGCCGGTAGAGCGACAGGCCGATGAGGCGCGGCATGACCTGCGGTTGCACGGCGTAGTTGACCAGTTGCCCCCAGCTTGCCCCGGTGGCGCGGATCGCTTCGGCCTGCGCCTCGTCGATTTCCTCGATATCATCGGCCAGAAGCTTGGCGATAAAGCCGATCGTGGCGAAGCTGAGCGTGAGAAACCCCGCGAAGGGGCCGAAACCGAACATGGCGACAAGGAAAATGGCGATGATGATTTCCTGCAACGCGCGGCTGACGGCGATGATGCTGCGGCAGATATAGTAGATCCAGCGTGGCGCGAGGTTGCGCGCCGCCCCGATGCCGATGGGAACGGAGATGGCGACACCGACCACAGTGGAGGTCAGCGTCATGGTGAGGCTTTCCTCCAGCCCTTGGGCGATATCCTTCCAGCGGCTGGTGAAATCCGGTTGCAGAAAGCCGAGGATGAAGCGCTGCCCGCGCTCCATGCCTGCGGCCACACGTGCCCAGTCCACATCGACAGAGCCAACGGCCAGCACGAGATAGGCGAGGATGCCCAGTTGCAGCGCGATGCGCCAGCGCCGGTCGGTGACGATCTGCGGCGGGCGGTGCCAGCGTGTCGGGTAGGTGGCCATCAGACGATGGCCTCCATCCGGGCCAGCGCCTCGGCCTCGGCTTCGGCCTGTTCGCGGTCTCCCGCGCGCATGGCGTTCCAGTCCTCGGCCCCGTAAATCTCGGTCAGCGCGCCTTCGGTCAGCGCCTCGGGCGGGCCGTCAAACACCACGCGGCCCGCGCGTAGCCCGACGATGCGCTGCATGAATTGCTGCGCCAGCGGCACGTCATGGATATTGACGATGGCAGGCAGGTCGCTCTCGGCGCAAATCTCGGTCAAAAGGCGCATGATCTGGCGGCTGGTTTTCGGATCAAGGCTCGCGGTGGGTTCGTCCACCAGCAGCAATTCGGGCTCCTGCGCCAGCGCGCGGGCGATGCCGACCCGCTGCCGCTGCCCGCCCGAGAGCGCATCGGCGCGCTTGTCGGCGTGTTCCATCAGCCCGACCCGGTCCAGCAGGCGATAGGCGTTCTGGATGTCGACGGGCGGGTAACGCCGCAGGAAGCTGCGCCAGAACGGCACATAGCCCAAACGGCCAGACAGCACGTTCTCCATCACCGTCAGCCGCTCGACCAACGCATATTCCTGAAAGATCATGCCGATGCGGCGGCGCTGACGGCGCAACTCGCGCTTGCCAAGCTTTGCCAGGTCCACATCGCCCAGCATCACCGCGCCCGCCGTCGGCTCAACCAGCCGGTTGATGCAGCGGATCAGGGTGGATTTGCCCGCGCCCGAAGGCCCGATCAGCCCCATGATCTGCCCCTTGGGCACGTCGAGCGTCACGTCGCTCAGCGCGGTGTCGCCGGTCTTGTAGGTCTTGCTCAGACCCTTGAGATGCAGCATGGCACAGCCTTTCGATAAAGATCACGGGCGGCAATCGCCGCCCGCGTCAGCCCGCAAGGCTCAGTTGCAGTTGTATTCGACGCCGTTGGCCTCGTCGATCTGGCGGATCACTGACCAGTTGTCCTTGAAGGTGATCGGGATGAACTGCGCCTCGCCGGATTTCTCGAACTCGGCCTGAAGCTTGGTGCCCTCCCAATCGAAGCCGAAGAACGCCTCCTTGATCTTCTCCTGAAGGTCGGGGTGCAGGTTGTAGACCACGCCATAGCCGGTGGTGGGGAAGGTCTCGGAGGTATAGAGAACCGCAAGCTGGTCTTCGGTGACGACCTCGCGCTGGATCATCCGCGCCTTGACCGAATTGGCGATGGCGGCGGCGGTGTAATCCTTGTTGGCGACGCCGAGGATCGAATTGTCGTGCTTGCCCGAGAAAACCGCCTCGAAATCGCGGCCGGCCTCCAGCCCGAATTCTGCCCGCAGAAGGGCAGAGGGTGCCTTGAAGCCCGAATTCGATGTCTCGGAGGTAAAGGCCATCTGTTTGCCCTTCAACTCCTCGATCTTGGTCACGCCCGAACCGGGATAGGTGATGATCTCCATCTCGTAGCCGAAAGAGCCATCGGCGGCGGCCATGATCGTGAACGGGCGAAAGCCCGCACAGGCCACGGCAAGCGGGTTCGAGCCGGTGTTGAACCCCGCCACATGCAGCCGACCCGCGCGCATCGCCTCGATCTGGGCCGCGTTCGACTGCACCGGGAAGAATTGCACGGTCTTGCCGGTCACCTCGGCCATGTGATCGAGAAATTCCTGCCACACCTCGGCATAGACCGCCGGATCCTCGACGGGCGTATAGGCGAAGATGAGCGTGGCGGGATCAAGCCATTGCGACTGATCCTCGGGAATATCGGCGATCAGATCCCCGTCATAGTCGGTAAAGCGGTCGCTCAGCGTGAACTCGGCATGAACCGGTGCTGCCACGGCAAGTGCCGCGAGAGCGGTGACTGTCATTGCGATTTTCATGTCTCTCTCCCTTGGTTTGTGGTTCGCGGTGCCCGGGTATCGCCCGCGCGTAACAAGCCGATGAAGCGATGATGCGCGCAAACCGCCCGATGACAACCTCTTTCACCGCCCCCGTATTCTCGGGTCGAGCGCATCGCGCAGCCCGTCGCCCATGTAGTTGATCGACAGCACCGTAAGCGAGATGCCAAGGCCGGGCCAGAATACCCGCTCGGGGTAATCCTGCAAGTATTGCACCGCATCGTTGAGCAGCCGCCCCCATGTCGGGAAATCGGGCGGAAAGCCAAGGCCGAGGAAGCTGAGCGCACTCTCGGTGATGATCGCGTTGGCGATGCCCAATGTGGCCGAGACCATGATCGGCGACATGACATTGGGCAGGATATGCCGGGTGATGAGGTTGAAATTGGTGGTGCCGATGGAGCGCGCGGCAAGGATGAATTCGCGCTCTTTCAGCGCCAGAACATCGCCGCGCACGATCCGCGCCGTGGGCATCCAGCTTGTGACGCCGATGGCCACCACGATCAGGATGAAAATCCCCCGCTCCGGCCCGAACACGCCGTTGAGGCTCTCGCGGAACAAGAGCACCATCACCAGCAAGAGCGGCAGGAGTGGCAGCGACAAAAAGAGGTCCGTGAGCCGCATCAGCACCCCGTCAAGGCGTTTGAAAAACCCCGCCAGCACCCCCACGAGCGAGCCGAGCACCAGCGCCAGCAGCATGGCCGTCAGCCCCACCGCAATCGAGGTCTGCCCGCCCGCCATCATCCGCGCCAGCGTATCGCGGCCCAACTGGTCTGTGCCGAAGGGATGCGTCCAGCTTGGCCCCTGATTGCGCGCGCGAATGTCGATGAAGGTGGCGTCATAGGGCCAGACCAGCGGCCCGAGGAACACCCCTGCGATGATCGTGAAAAGCACGATACTGCCGATGAGCGCGCCGCGATGGCTGCGGAACTGGTCCCAGACGTCGCGCCACTGGCTGCGCGGCGGCGCGGTGGGGCCGGTATCGGTGAGGGCGGCAATCGGTTTGGGGGCATCAGTCATAGCGGATCCTCGGGTCGAACACGCCGTAAAGCACGTCTGCCACGATGTTGAAGAGCACGATCAGCACAGCGATCATGAAGGTGACGGTCTGCACCATCGGCAGGTCATTGGCCTCGATGGCTGTGATCAGAAGCTGGCCCAGCCCGTTCACCTTGAAGATCTGCTCGGTGATGATGGCCCCGCCAAAGATCGACGGCACGCCAAGCGCGATCACGGTGATCACCGGGATCATCGAGTTGCGCAGCACATGGACCATGACCACCGACCATTCCGACAGCCCCTTGGCGCGCGCGGTGCGCACATAGTCCTGATTGAGGTTGTCGAGCATCGAGGCGCGCATGAAACGGCTGATCTGCGCTGTGGTCTGCAAGGCCAGCACCATCACCGGCATGACCATCTGCATCAACTGCTTCTTGAACGTGGCCCAGTCGACCACCACCAGCGTGGTGTCATAGATCGAGGGCAGCCAGCCCAGTTGCACCGAAAAGATCACGATCACCAGCACGCCGGAGAAGAACGGCGGCACCGAATAGCCGACCATGGTGATGAATGTGCCGGTCTGGTCAAAGACCGAATATTGCCTGTAGGCGGAATAGATTCCGATGGGCAGGGCAATCAGGATCCCCACCACATAGGACATCGCCACCACCCAGAGCGTCTGCGGCATCCGCTGCACGATCACGTCCATGACGGGCGAGCGGAATTGCCAGCTCAGCACGCGCTGTTGGCCCTCGGCCAGCGCGGTGCCAAAGAGCCAGTCGATGAGCATCATCGGCTCGACCACGAAGAACTGCCACATCCATTTCACGAAGCGGATATGGGTCGGCTCGCCGAGGCCAAGCGCGAGGCGCATCTTTTCCTTGACCTCGGGCGGCACGGTCAGCGGCACCTGCGCCATGGGATCGCCGGGTGCCAGTTCCAGCAGCAGAAAGATCACGAGGCTGATGAACAGGAGCGTCGGGATCGCAAGCACGAGCCGACGGATGGTATAGGTGAGCATGGGCGGCCTGTCCTAAAGAGGGCGGAAAGGGCCGGGCATTTGCCCGGCCCCGGCCTGTTCGTCGCGGCTTACTTGATGCGATACCAGTCGGCCGCATTCCACAACTCGGTGTCCCAGGTGTTGAGCTCGACCCCACCCAGCGTGTTGGAGCGCGCCGAGACCCGGCCACGATCCACCAGCGGCACGATGGTGTAGCTGTCCTTGGTCAGCATGTCGTTGAGCTTCTTGGCAATCTCCGCCCGCTCTTCGAGGGCTGCGGTGCGGCCCAGTTCCTTGACCAGCGCGTCATAGGCCGGATCGCAGAAGCGGTTGATATTCTCGCCCTGCCACTGCGTTTCGGGGCGCGGGGCCTTGTTGCAGGTATAGCCCGCCAGATAGCTTTGCGGATCGGTGCCGTCGAAGTTGTTGGCATACATCTCCACGTCGGCATAGAACTTGGGGAAGGTGTCCGGGCTGCCCGGATCGCTACCGAAGAACACGGAAGCCGAGATGTTGCGCAACTCGGTCTCGATGCCGATTTCCTGCCACCACTGCTTGATCAGCGCCTGAAAGTCCTGGCGCACGGCATTGGTAGAGGTCTGGTAAAGGATCGACAGTTTCTTGCCATCCTTTTCGCGGATGCCACCGGCACCGACGGTCCAGCCCGCCTCTTCCAGAAGCGCCTTGGCACCCTCGATGTCCTGCGTCAGACACTCGGTATTGTCCGAGGCAAAGATTTCCGGCGCAGGCACGAGATTGCAGGTCGGGCGGCCCGCCTTGCCATAGCCGATTTCCGTGAGCAATTCGCGGTCAATGGCCATCGACAGCGCCTTGCGCACGCGCATGTCGGTCAGGAACGGGTGCGGATGCTTGGCGGTCGCGCGCTCGCCCTCGGGCAGGTCGGGCGAGGGATCGGTGAGGTTCATCTCGATCCGCTCGACCAGTGTGCCAAAGGCCGACATGGCCACGCCCTTGCCTGCCGCTTCCATGTTGGCGATCACGTCGGGGGCAAGTTGCAGGTTCCACGCATAGTCGAATTCGCCGGTTTCCAGCACCGCGCGGCCTGCCGCCGTGGCATCGCCGCCGCCCTTGAAGGTCATGGTGGCGAAACGCGGCTTGGCCGGGTCGCGGTAATTGGGGTTGGCCGAAAGCGAGATCACGTCATTGGGGCGGAACTCGTCCACCTTGAAGGGGACGGTGCCGATGGGGGCGAAGTTGGCATCGGTGCATTCCTGCGCCCGCGCGCCCAGGCACTCGGCGAATTGCGCCGCCTGGATGATCGGGGCCTGTCCGCCCATGAACGGGCCATAGGGCACCGGCGTGGGCTGCGAGAAATTCACCTTGACCGTCAGATCGTCGATCACTTCGACCGATTCCACGCCTTCGTATTTGCCAAGCTGCGCGCAACCACCCTCGGGGTGCATGCAGTATTCGGCGGTGAATTTCACGTCCGTTGCGGTGAAGGGCGTGCCGTCCGACCAGGTGATCCCCGGTTTGATCTTCCAGGTGATCGAGGTGAGATCCTCGGCCACGCCGCCATTTTCGACGGTGGGGATTTCCTCGGCCAGATAGGGGACCATCTCGCCCTTGGTGTTGTAACGGCCCAGCGGCTCGATCACGAGGCTCGCGGCCTCAACCTCCTTGGTGCCCCCCGACAGGTAAGGGTTCATGATCGAGGGGGCCTGCCAGTAAATCAGGTTCACATGGCCGTCCGCGCCGCGCTCGGCCTGCGCCATGCTGGCGAGACCGGCAAGGGCGGTGGCACCCAGCAGCAATGGTTTCAGGGTCATCTCGTGTTTTTCTCCACTGTTGGACGGCTCTTTGCGCCATCTCGTTTGCGCTTTGACGGGGGGCGGGCGGGCCGCAGCAGGCCCTGCCGCATCCCCGACGGCCCGGTCATCTCAGACCGGATCGCGGCAAAAAGCAAGCCTGTCCTCGTCAAGGGAACGAAAACGATCTTCCAATGACGCGCGGCGTTTGACAGCGGCGCACCTTCTGCCTAGCGTTTCAGCGATATGACAGGGAGACTCCCATGCTCGACAGACCGCTGGCCCGTATCGAGAATCTGCGCGTCGAGTTCCAGACCCGCGACGGCCCGGTCGTGGGCGTCGAGGATGTCTCGTTCGAGGTCAACCCCGGCGAAACCGTCTGCATCGTCGGCGAGAGCGGGTCGGGCAAATCGGTCTCCTCGCTCTCGCTGATGCGGCTGATCGACTATGGCGGCGGCGAGATCGCGGGCGGGCGGATGCTGTTCGACCGCAAGGAAGGCGGCGAGATCGACCTTGCGAAAACCGATCAGAGCCTGATGCGCACGATCCGCGGCAACGAGATCGGCATGATCTTTCAGGAGCCGATGACCGCGCTCAACCCGGTCTTTACGGTGGGGCGGCAACTTTCCGAAGGTTTGCGCGTCCATCGCGGGATGGACAGGGCGCAGGCCCGTGCCCGCGCGCTGGAGCTTCTGAAAGAGGTGCGCATCCCCGAGCCCGAGCGCCGCCTTGATCAATACCCGCACGAGCTTTCGGGCGGGATGCGGCAGCGCGTGGTCATCGCCATGGCGCTGGCCTGCGAGCCGCGCCTTCTGATCGCCGACGAGCCGACGACCGCGCTCGACGTGACCATTCAGGCCGAGATCCTTGCCCTTATCGACCGGCTCAAGCGCGAGCATGGCACGGCGGTGATCTTCATCACGCACGATATGGCCGTGGTGGCGCAAATGGCGGACCGGGTGGTGGTCATGTTCCGCGGCAACAAGGTCGAGGAGGGCACGGTCGAACAGATCTTCGAGGCCCCCACGCACGACTATACCAAGGCGCTTCTGGCCGCCGTGCCCAAGCTGGGCGAGATGCGCGGCAAGGCATACCCCGAGCCGATGCGCCTTCTGGGATCGGACGGCCACGAGATTCGTCCCATCGTGGGCAGTGACGAGACGCTGCTGACCGTCAAGGGGCTGACCACGCGCTTTGCCGTCAAGGGCGGGTTCTTTCGCCGGACGCTGGCCAATGTCCACGCGGTCGAGGATGTGTCCTTTGACCTGCAAAAGGGCCGCACCCTCAGCCTTGTGGGGGAATCGGGCTGCGGCAAATCCACCGCCGGGCGCTCGATCCTGCGGCTGATCGAGCCGATGGCAGGCGCGGTGGTGCTGGACGGCACCGACATCATGGCGCTCGACGCGGGCGGGCTGCGCCGTGCGCGCGCCGACATGCAGATGATCTTTCAGGACCCGTTCGCCAGCCTCAATCCGCAGATGAAGCTGGCCGCGCAGGTGGCCGAGCCGATGAAGAATTACGGCCTTGTCAGCCGGTCGGAAATGGAGGATCGCGTGGCGATGCTGTTTGACCGGGTGGAACTGCCGCGCTCGTTCCTGCGCCGCTTTCCGCACGAACTCAGCGGCGGGCAGCGGCAGCGCGTCGCCATCGCGCGCGCGCTGGCCTTGAACCCCAAGCTCATTGTCTCGGACGAAGCGGTAAGCGCGCTTGACGTGAGCGTGCAGGCGCAGGTCGTGAACCTGATGATGGAATTGCAGGCCGATCTTGGCCTCAGCTACGTGTTCATCAGTCATGACATGGCCGTGGTCGAACGCGTGAGCCACGATGTCGGCGTCATGTATCTGGGTCGCATCGTCGAGCGCGGGCCGCGCGCCGCCGTCTTCGAGGACCCGCGCCACCCCTATACACAGGCGCTGATGAAGGCCGTGCCGATCGCCGATCCGCGCCAGCGCAAATCCGAGAAGGATCTGAATTTCAAGCCGATCCCTTCGCCGATTCATCCGGTGGGCTACGCGCCGGGGCCGTCGGTCTATGAAGAGGTCGGGCCGGGGCATTTCGTGCTGACCTCTGAAAGCGGGTATTGAGCATGGACACCCTCTCTCCGCTGGAGATCATGACGCGGCTTGTCGCCTTCCCGTCCGTGAGCCGCGACAGCAACCTTGACCTTGTGGACTGGGTCGAGGGCTACCTTTCCGGTCATGGCATCGCCGCGCACCGCCACTATGACCCGACCGGGCAGAAGGCCGCGCTCTTCGCCCATGCCGGGCCGGAGGTCGCGGGCGGCGTCGTGCTCTCGGGGCATACCGATGTGGTGCCGGTGGACGGGCAGGCCTGGTCATCCGATCCCTTCACCGTGACCGAGCGCGACGGCAAGTATTACGGGCGCGGCTGTGCCGACATGAAAGGCTTTGACGCGCTGGCCATCTGGGCACTGGTCGAGGCGCATCAAAAGGGCGTGGCGCGCCCGCTGCAACTCGCGCTCAGCTATGACGAGGAGGTGGGCTGCCTCGGCGCGCCGCCGATGATCGCGGCGATGCAGGGCGTGGTGCCGCGCGCGGACCTGGCCATCATCGGCGAGCCCACGACAATGCAGACGGTCACCGGCCACAAGGGCGGGCTTGGCTACAACGTGCATGTCCAGGGCTTCGAGGTGCATAGTTCGCTCATGCACCGGGGCGTCAACGCGATCATGGCCGCCGCCCCGCTCATTGACTGGGCCAACCGGATGAATGCCGAGAACCGCGCGAAACGGCCCTCCGAGCTTGCCGCGATGTTCGAGCCGCCCTGGACCACGCTTCATGTCGGTCAGATCGAGGGCGGCACGGCGCATAACATCACCGCCAAGGACTGCCGGTTCGGCATGGACTTCCGCGTCGTGCCGGGCGAGGACCCCGAGACCTGGGGCGCGCTCTTTCTCGAAGAGGTCCGCGCGGCCGAGGCCGCCATGCAATCGGTGCGCCCAGAGGCCCGGATCGACGCCGTCCCCCGGTTCACCGTGCCAGGTCTGCGCCCCGAAGAGAACGGCGCGGCCGAAGCGCTCATCCGCCGGATCACCGGCGACAATGGCTCTCATGTGGTCAGCTACGGCACCGAGGCGGGCCAGTTCCAGGAGGCGGGCTATTCGGCGGCGATCTGCGGTCCCGGCGACATCGCGCAGGCCCATCAGCCCGACGAATATATCACCGTCGCGCAGTTTGAGGCCGGTCACGGCTTCATGCGCGCGCTGCTGGAACGGCTTTCGGCGGGGTAGGGGCGGCGATGGCCCCTTGCCTTGGCCCGGACCCTGCGCCATTTTCGCACCATGACAAAGCCCAGTGACAACCCCGCCGATCCGTTCAAGAAGGCGCTCGCCAACGCCACCAAGGTGATGGCCGATGACAGCGAACTGACAGTTTCCTATTCGGTCGATCCGAGTGGACTGTCGGGCGATGCCATGCGCCTGCCGCAGGTCAGCCGCCGCATGACCCGCGAGGAGGTTTTGCTGGCGCGCGGCACGGCGGACGCGCTGGCGCTGCGGCACAAGTTCCACGACGACGCCATCCATGCCCGCTATGCCCCGCCCGGAGAGATGGCGCGCGATCTCTACGAGGCGATGGAAACCGCCCGATGCGAGGCTGTGGGCGCGCGGGACATGCCCGGCACCGCCACCAATATCGACGCGCGCATCGCGCAGGATGCCGCGCGCCTTGGCTATGACCGGATCACCTCGACCGCCGACGCCCCGCTGCCCGCCGCCGCCGGATACCTGATCCGGCATCTGGCCACCGGCCGCGACATGCCGGCGGGTGCGCAGAATGTCATGGACCTCTGGCGCGGCTTCATCGAGGAGCAGGCAGGCGGCACGCTGGAGGATTTGCAGGACATCCTTGCCGATCAGGCCGGATTCGCGCGGCTGGCGCGCCGCGTGATCGAGGACCTGGGCTATGGCGATCAGCTTGGCGAGGATCCCGACAGCGCCGACGAGAACGAGGAGGACGGGGCAGAGGAGCAGGGCGAGGAGCAGCAACCCGACAGCACCGGCGAGGATGACAGCGACGAGGATGAGGCCGACGCCGACCCTGACCGCTCTCAGGACGATCAGCAGGATGCGCAACAGGCGCAGGTGAGCCAGGACGAAATGGCCGATCAGGAGATGGACGAGGAGGCCGAATTGCCCGAGGGCGAGGCCCCGCTCGAGCCGCCCCCGCCGCCCCCCGCCTCGGAGGCCGATCCTGCCTACACCATCTATCACGCTGAATTCGATGAAGAGATCCGCGCCGAGGATCTGGCTGACCCTGTGGAGTTGGAACGCTTGCGCGCCTATCTCGATCAGCAGTTGGAGCCCTTGAAAGGCGCGGTGTCACGACTGGCCAACAAGCTGCAACGCCGCCTTCAGGCGCAGCAGAGCCGTAGCTGGGAATTCGACCGCGAAGAGGGCATCCTTGACGCGGGCCGCCTTGCCCGCGTCGTCGCCAATCCCACCACCCCGCTCAGCTTCAAGGTGGAAAAGGACACAGAGTTCCGCGACACCGTGGTGACGCTGCTTCTGGACAATTCCGGCTCGATGCGCGGGCGACCGATTTCGATTGCCGCGATCTGCGCCGATGTTCTGGCCCGCACGCTGGAGCGGTGTTCGGTCAAGGTGGAGATCCTCGGCTTTACCACCCGCGCGTGGAAGGGCGGGCAGAGCCGCGAGAAATGGCTGGCCGAGGGCCGCCCGCAACTGCCCGGCCGCCTCAACGACCTGCGTCACATCATCTACAAGGCGGCCGACGCGCCGATGCGGCGCACCCGCGACAACCTTGGCCTGATGATGAAAGAGGGGCTGCTGAAGGAAAATATCGACGGCGAGGCGCTGGAATGGGCGCACCGGCGCACCGTGGCCCGCAGGGAGGCGCGCAAGATCCTGATGGTGATTTCCGACGGCGCGCCGGTCGATGACAGCACGCTCTCGGTGAACCCCGCGAATTACCTCGAAAAGCACTTGCGCGACGTGATCGCCATGGTCGAGCGGCGCAAACAGGTGGAACTTCTGGCCATCGGGATCGGCCATGACGTGACGCGCTATTACGAGCGCGCGGTGACGATCACCGATGTGGATCAGCTTGCCGGGGCGATGACCGAACAGCTTGCCGCGCTCTTCGACAGCGACCCGCGCGCGCGGGCGCGGGTGATGGGGATCAGGCGGGCCTCGTAAGGCTCAGACCAGACGGTCCTGCGGCGCGTGTCCCGCGAAGAACGCGTCGAGATTGTCGAGCGCGCGAAAGCCCATGGCGTCACGCGTGGCACGGGTGGCACTGCCGATATGGGGCAGCATGAAGATGTTTTCATGGCCCGCAAAGGCCGGGTTGCCGCCCGGTTCCACCTTGAAGCAATCGAGACCGGCGGCGGCGACATGGCCGCTCTCGATGGCAGCCAGAAGTGCGCCCTCGTCAATGAGCGCGCCGCGCGCGGTATTGACCACCACGGCCCCCTTGGGCAGACGCGCGAGGCGGTCCGCGTTGAGCAGATCGGTGGTCTCGGGCGTGGCGGGGCAATGCAGCGACAGGAAATCGGCGACCTCAAGCAGGCTGTCCACATCCGCGTGAAACACCGCGCCCTGTTCCGCCTCGGGCGAGAGCCGCGCGCGGTTGTGATAGTGGATCTCCATGCCGAAGCCGCGCGCCTTTTCGGCCATGGCGCGGCCAACACGGCCCATGCCCACGATCCCCAGCCGCGCGCCGCTCACCTGCTTGCCCACCATGAAGGACGGCGACCAGCTATCCCACTCGCCCCGTCGAACAAGGCGGTCGCCGCGCACAGCGTGGCGGGCGGCACCCAGCATCAGGAGCATGGCAATCTCGGCCGTGGCGTCCGACAGCACGTCGGGCGTGTTGGTCACGACGATGCCACGCGATCTGAGCGCGTCGAGGTCACAGTGATCGACGCCGACCGAGTGATTGGCCACGATCTTGAGTCGGGGATCGAGCCGCGCAACAACATCGGCGCTGAAATGCTCGGAATGGCAGGGGATCATTCCGTCCACCCGCGCGCTCATCGCCACGATCTCTTCGGCGGTGCCGGGGGTATCGGCCTCGTTCAGGATCACCGCGTAATCGCGGCGGGCGCGTTCCAGGGTGGCGTCCGACAGGCGACGCGGAATCCAGATCACCGGTTTTGCCATGGCCTCAGCTCTTGTTCTTGCTGGAGGTCATGAAATCATAGGCCGCAAGCGCCGCTGTGAACACTGTCACCATCCACAGATCGAGCGAGCCGATCTTGCTGGCGAGAATATAGAGAAACGCGGCCAGCACCGCGAAGGCAAAAAGCGCCAGTATCCGGTTCATGTCCTTATCCTTTCATCAAGCGCCGGCCTCGGAGAGCCAGCCGTGTAACCAGTTCGCCGTGCGCAAAAGGCGCGCATCGCCGCCGCGCGGCCCGACAAGCTGCGCGCCCATGGGCAGGCCGTTCGAGGCGGTAAAGGCGGGCACGGTGACGGCGGGCGTGCCCGTCAGCGTCCAGAGCCCGTTGAAGATCGCATCGCCGGTATAATCCAGCCCCTCGGGCGCCGGACCGGTGGCGGCGGGGCAGAGAATCGCATCGCAGCGCTCGAATATCTCGCCAAGCCCCGCATAAAGCACATCCGCCCAGTCGAGCGCGGCCAGATAGTCGCGCGCGGGGATGCCCTCGCCCTCCTCGATGGCGGCGCGGGTGCGGTCCCCGAGTGCTGCGCGGTTCTTGGCATAACGGTGGTAATAGCGCGCCATCTCGGCGAAATTGATCCGCGCGCGCACCTCGGCGGCCTGATCGAAGGCATTTGGCAGCGGTGCCTCGAAGACCTGATCGCCAAGGGCGGCGACGAGTTCGTCAAAGGCCGCGTGCAACTCCGGGTCGGCCCTGTCCCAGCCCGGCGGCTTGACGAAGGCCAGCACCGGTTTGACCGGGGGCGCGGAGCGGGCCACGTCCAGAAGGCGCGGCACCGGGGCGGGCAGGGTGGCGCGGTCGCCCGCGTCATGGCCCATGAGCACCTCGGCCAGCATCGCCGCGTCAAGCGGCGAGGCGGCGAACACGCCCACCGTGTCGAGCGTAGGCGACTGCATCAGCACGCCGGTGCGCGGGATCGCGCCGAAGCTGGGCTTGTAACCCGTGACACCGCAAAACGACGCAGGCCGGATCACCGATCCGCCGGTCTGCGTGCCGATGGCCAAGGGCACCATGCCGTCCGCCACCGCCGCCGCCGAGCCAGAGGATGAGCCGCCTGGCGTATGCGCGAGGTTATGGGGGTTTCGTGTGCGCCCGGCCTGCATATAGGCCAGTTCGGTCGTGACCGTCTTGCCCATGATGATCGCGCCCGCCGCCTTGAGCCGCGCGACGATGGCGGCATCCTTGACAGGCACGCGGCCTGCGTCGAGCGGGCAGCCGTTTTCCGTCGGTATCCTGGCGGTGTCGATGATGTCCTTCAGCGCCACCGGCAGGCCGTGAAGCGCCCCGATGGGGCGCCCCGCCTGCCGCTGCGCGTCGAGCGCCTTGGCCTGCTGGCGCACGAAATCCGCGTCGAACCACGCGAACGCCCCCACCTCGGGCTCGCGCGCCTCGACCCGGGCGATCAGCGCCTCGGCCAGCTCGGACGCGCGCAGCGCGCCCGTGGCCAGCCTGTCGCGCAGCACATGCGCCCCGGGGATCGCCTCAGCGGCCATACATCAGCTCCGGCAGATAGAACACGATCTGCGGGTAGATATAGAGCAGCGCCATGGCGATGAAGACGCAGAACAGGAACGGCATGACGCCCGAGAAGATCTGAGTCAGCTTGATTTCCGGTGGCGCGATCCCCTTGAGGTAATAGGCCGACATGGCCATGGGCGGTGTCAGGAAACTGGTTTGCAGGTTGAGCGCCACCAGGATGCCGAAGAACAGCGGATCGACCTCGAAGAACTGCAACAGCGGCAGGAAGATCGGGACAAAGATGATGATGATCTCGGACCATTCGAGCGGCCAGCCCAGAAGGAAGATGATGAGCTGCGCCAAGAGCAGGAACATCAGCGGGCTGAGGTTCAGGCCCTGCACGAATTCCGAGATGATATGCTCGCCCCCGAGATAGGAGAACACCGCCGAAAAGGTGTAGGAGCCGACAAAGAGCCAGCAGACCATCGCCGTGGTGCGCACCGTCAGATAGACGCTCTCGCGCATCCGCTGCCAGGTCATCGCACGATAGGCGAAGGCAAGGAAGATGCCGCCAAGCGCGCCGATGGACGCGGCCTCGGTCGGGGTGGCGAGGCCGAAGAGGATCGAGCCCAGCACCGCGAGGATGAGGAACGCCAGCGGCACGAAGGACGAGATGATCATCACCAGAAGCTTGGACATCGGTATGTCGGGGATGTCCTCCTTGGTCGGTTTCGGCGCGACCGAGGGCTGCAAGATCGAGCGCCCGATCACGTAGACGAGGTAAAGCCCCACCAGCGTCAGCCCCGGCAGAAGTGCCGCCGCGTAAAGCCGCACGATGGAGACATTGGAGGCCGCCGCGTAGACGATCAGCATGATCGAGGGCGGGATGAGAATACCCAGTGTGCCGCCCGCGCAGATGATGCCGGAGGCAAATGACGGATCATAGCGCGCCTTGAGCATCGCAGGCAGCGCCAGCAAGCCCATCAGCGTGACCACCGCGCCTACGATGCCGGTCGCCGTGGCGAAAAGCGCGCAGGTGATAAGCGCCGCCACCCCCATCGAGCCGGGCATGTTGCGCGCAGCGATATTGAGCGTGGAAAAGAGGCGGTCCACGATATTCGCCCGCTCGACGATATAGCCCATGAACAGAAAGAGCGGCACGGCGGTCAGAACCTCGTTCGACATCACCGTGAATGTCTGGTTCACGAAGAGATCGAATATTCGGTTGTTGAATAACCCCTCGAACCACAGGCTCCATTGATCCCATGTGCCCGCATCCTCGGCCAGCCGGTCAAAGCTGCGCCACATGCGCCGGGCGTCGAAATAGGCGTAATAGCCAAAGCCGATGCCCATGGCCATCAGCGTGAAGGCAATGGGAAAGCCGAGGAACACGAAGACGATGAACAGCCCCAGCATCATCAGGGCGACTTGGGGATCGGTCATGGATGCGCGTCCTTCTCGGCCTTGGCGGCCTGTTGCATGAGCAGGTCTTCGGTCTCGAAGACATCTTCATCGGCGGCGAGCCATTCATTCGTCCGCATCGCCAGGATGCAGCGGCAGACCTGTGCCAGCCCCTGAATGAAGAGCAGGATACCGGCGGCGACGATCACCGTCTTGAACTGGTAGATCGGCACGCCCGCCGGGCTGTTGACAGACACCTCGGCATAGGACCAGGAGCGCGCGGCGTATTTCCACCCCGCAAGGATGAGCGCGGTCACGCCGGGAAAGAAAAAGAGGATATAGAGCACCAGATCGACCTTGGCCTGGTTGCGCGGCTGCCAGAGGCGATAAAGGAAATCGCCCCGCACATGCCCGCCCCGCGAGAGCGTATAGGCCCCGCCCATCATGAAGAGCGTGCCATACATGATGAAGGACACATCGAGCGCCCAGGCCGTCGGGTTGTTGAAGACATAGCGCACCACCACCTCGTAGCCGGTTCCCACCGACATCAGGATGATGAGCCAGGCGAAGGCCTTGCCGAACCAGGCCGACAGGTTGTCGGCGAAGCGAATGAAGCCGATCACGCGGGAGCCCCTTTCCTATCTTGAAAAGTGGCCCCGGCGGAGATGCGCCGGGGCCACCATGTCTGCGTCGCGGGACGCGCTCAGAGCTTGAGACGACCGGGGAAGTAGTGGTCGTAGGCAAGCTCCAGATCCGGCGCGTTCATCAGTTCGTAATAGGTGACCTGCTCGACCCAGGCGCGCTGGCTGTCGAGGCATTTCTTCATGAACGGATCCTCTTCGAGCGTCGGGATCAGTTTGTCCCATGCCTCGAGCTGTGCTGCGAGGATGTCCTTGGAGGTGCGGTGCACGGTGACGCCGCCCTCTTCCTGAAGCCATTTGAGATCGGCCGAGTAGCGCCGCATCGCCTTGGCGGTGTTGGCGGTCGACACGGCCTCGACGCCGTATTTCAGGATCGCGCGCAGGTCGGGATCAAGGTCTTCAAGGGTGATCTTGTTGAACAGGAATTCAAAGCTCTCCGAGGCCTGGTGATAGGAGGACAGGTAATAGTTCTTCGCCACGTCATGCGCGCCGAAATCCTTGTCCGAGGAGGGGTTGTTGAATTCGAATGCGTCGATCACGCCACGCTCCATCGCGGGGACGATCTCGCCGCCCGGAAGCTGCGCCACCGACATGCCCATGCTCTGCAGCAGGTCAGCCGCCAGCCCCACGGTGCGATACTTGAAGCCCTGGAGATCGGCGGCGGTGTTGACCTCGCCCTTGAACCAGCCGAAGGGCTGCGCGAACATCGGGAAGCCCATGTAACCATCGACTTCCATCCCGAGGATGTCATTCACAAGCTCGTCATAAAGCGCCTTGCCGCCGCCCTCGTAGAACCAGCTCATCATCGTGGTGGCCGAGCCACCGAATACGGGGCCGGTGCCGAAGAGCGAGGCGGCCTTGCTCTTGCCATACCAGTAGACCGGCACCGAATGGGCCGCGTCGAGCACACCGTCATTCACCGCGTCGAGGACCTGGAACGCGCCCACGATGGCGCCTGCGGGCAGCACGTCGATCTTGAGGCGGCCGCCGGCCATCTCCTCGACCCGGTCGGCATAGTCCTGCGCGAATTCCTGCCAGATGTTGCCCGCGCCCCAGGACGTCTGCATCTTCAGCACGATGGGTGCCTGTGCCAGCACCGCCGGGGCAGCGAGGCCGCCGGCCACCGCTGCGGGCGCGCCGATGGCGGCGCGGCGCAGGAACGAGCGCCGGTCGAGTTTGGTCTTGTCGGTCATGATATTCCTCCCAGATGTCTCATGTATGTTCGTCCGGATTGTCGCGCACACGTCCACCCGAAGGCGATTCGCCGCTGCAAATCTCCGCACCGCTGTTATCGTATCGTGCTGTTCCGCAAACACAAGCGTTTCGGTAAAGAAGTTTTACCAAATAGGCCGGTTTGCACCGGCTTTTTCACGCCGGCCGCCACCGGCCAAACCTTGCGGCAAGAAACGCGCCGCAAAAAGCCCCGAGCGCGTCGGCCAGAAGATCGCCGAATTCGGCGCTGCGCCCGGTCAGGGGCTGGATGATCTCGATAAGGCCCCCGTAGGCGAGAGCGCCAAGCGCCACAGCCCACCAGTGGCGCGGATGGCGCCAGGCCAGAGGGGCGGCGAGGGCGGCGAAGGCCAGAAAATGCGCCAGCTTGTCGAGATGGGGTAAACTTGGTCCCGGCGACTGCGGAATCAGGGTCAGCAACGCGGTGACCAAGGCAATAAACGCTGTGATGATCTGGGCCATGAGCGTGTTGCTAGACGCTCATGAAACACCCCGCAAGCCGATTTCAGAAGTCGAAGATATCCGCGAGGAAGCCCTCGCGCTTTTTGCGCGGCTTGCCGCCGGAATGGCCCCGATGATCGCTGTCCCCATAGCCCGTGGCATCATTGCGCCGTGCCGGGGCCTCCGGCACCGACGAGCGGTCGATGATCTTGTCAAGCTCGCCGCGATCAAGCCAGACACCGCGGCATTGCGGGCAATAGTCGATCTCGACTCCGGCGCGGTCGGCAAGAACCAGAGCGGTTCCGTCGATAGGGCATTGCATCGGCACTCTCCTGTCACTGTTTCGTGAGAGAGGAGGTGGGGGCAATTGCCCCGTTTGACAAGCCTTTGGGCCTCAGCGGATCACATGCACCGCGCATTGCGCATGGCGCACCACCTTGGCGGCGGTGGAGCCGAGCAGCAGATCCTGCATTCCGGGCCGGTGGCTGGCGATGACGATGCAATCGGGCTTGTGGCTCTCGGCCCAGTCGAGGATCGTGCGGCCCGAGTGTCCTTCGACGACATGCGCGCTGGCATCGGGCAGACCGTCCGCGATCTTGGTCAACTCGGCCTCGATCGCCTTGCGCGCCTCGGCCTGATAGCCTGCGGGCAGATAGGAAATCGCATAGCCCGGCACCTGCTCGACCACGTGCAGCAGGCTGATATGGCCGTCGTCACCCGCCAGAAGCCGGGCGGCGGCAAGCGCACCGGCGCTGTCGCGCTCGGTGTCGAAGGAGACGGGAACGAGAACGTGAGCATACATGAGAGGGTCCTTTCCTGTTCGTTTGACGGATCATGACCCGGGCGCGCCGACGCTGCCTTGATCCAGATCACTCCTGCGCGGTGCGCATCTGTTCGGCGATCTGCGCCGCCCAGTCGCCGATGATCGGCAGGAATTCGATCTTGCTCAGCGACCAGACGAACACCGACAAGAGCACCGTCGCCCCCAGCACCGTGCCTAACCCCACCGCGAGACCCCGCGCGAAATTGAACGCCAGAAGGCGGGGCAGGCTGTTATGGATACGAACGAAGCGGTGCGAGTTGAGCCGCGCCACCTCGGCGCGCAGCGCGCGCACCTCCTCGGCCAGTGCATCGGTCTGCGGCGTCCGCTCCGACATCAGAACACGGCCACCACGTCATACATCACCGGCTCGAAGCCCTTGCACAGCTCGTTGATCTGCCGGTTGCGCGCGCGCATCTCGTCGGTGCGCAGCATCGCCTGGAAATCCTCGCGCGCGCGCCACTGCGAATAGTTGGCGATGCGGGTCTGCGCGTCGTTCACATGCAGGCCCGCGGCGATGAAACCGGGCTGTTTCGAGATCACCTCGCGGTAGGCGTCGGTGAGCAGGTCAAGCAGGTCCTGGCAGGTGCCGGGCGTGACCTCGAATGTGGTCAGAACGGTCTGATGGCTGGTGTCTTGGCTGATCCGGGGCATGATGGCGTCCTCCTGTCCCCTTCTTAGCACCCACGCGCGCGGCGGTAAATTCCGCGCAGATATTAACCACCGGTTTACCCTTTTTAATCAAGGTTAAGGCGGAGGTGACCATGCCCGCTCGCCTGTGGCTCGCGCTTGTCCTGCTGCCATGGTGCGCCGCCATGGCACAGGCGGGGGCATGGCCGCGCGAAAAGGGGCAGGTATTCCTGTCCTTTTCCAGCCAGATCGAGGCGCGGGACGAAAATGGCATCAACCGCCAAAGCTATGGATTTTACGCCGAATACGGCGCGACCGCGCGGCTCACCCTCGGGCTGGACGTCAATGGCGACGCGCTGCGCATGTCCAAGGCCATCGCCTTTCTGCGCTGGCCGCTCGGGCGCGCGGATCACCGGTTGAAACTGGCGCTGGAGATGGGGGCGGGGCAGGTCGAGGACAAGACCGCCCTGCGCCCCGGCCTGTCCATGGGCCGGGGGTTTTCCCTTGGTGAACGTCACGGCTGGTTCAATGCCGATCTGCGCGCCATCCTCAACGGCGATACCGCGTTCGAGACCGAACTCACCGCCGGCCTCTCGGTCACGGCGCGCGCCAAGGTCATCGTGCAGCTTCAGGCCGGATCCCCCGATCAGGGGCAAGACTATCTCCGCCTTGCCCCCTCGTTCGTCTACGAAATGCGCCCCGGCGCGCAGATCGAGCTTGGCCTGCTCGAGCCGCTTTCGGGCGGCGGCGAGCGCGGGCTGAAACTCGGCCTCTGGCGTCAGTTCTGAGCCGTCAGAGCGGCTCGTCCATCCGCACCGTGACGAGCACCCTGCCGCGCACCGGCGTGCCCCAGCGCAGATGCACCCGGTCCCGGTCCGGGCCCTGCTGCCCCAGCGTGTAGGGCATCCCGAAATGCGCGGCACCCGTCCCGATGCTGATCTGTCCCTCGGCCACCACCGCATCCACCGATTTGGCCAAACCCCGGAACGGCAGGCGCGGCGCGGGTTCGATCACCCATGTCTCGGCGGCGCTTGCCTCCTCGTGCCGCAGCAAAAGCGGGTTCTGCGTGTCGATATTGACGTTGCTGAAACTGTTGCCGGTGAACAGGATGTTGCGCACCCGCTCGAAATCCAAATCGGCAAAGCTTGTGTCCACGCCCTCGACCCGGTCGATATTGCCGTCGATCAGCCGGAAGGTGTTGCCCGTCACCGTCAGCCCGTTGATGAAATGCCCCGGGCCGTGCGGCTTGACCGTGACGAAGGTAAAGGCGGGCGCGGTGCTTTGCGACAGGAACACGTTGCCGGTGATGCTCAGCGTGCTGAACGAGAACTCGCTGGCGAAATCGGGGGCGGCGTCGTGCTCGTTGCTCCATTCAACCGAGCAATCGCAGATGTAATTGCCGGTGATGGTGCCGCGATTGTTGGTGCGTGTCAGCACAAACCCGGCCATGCGCGGCCCGATGGGGCCCGAATCGCCCTGAAAGACGTGATTGCCCGAGATGATCGAACTGCTCCCCGCCATCACCGCAAAATGCCGGAAATGCATCACGCGGTTGTTGCGGATCTTGAGGTCATTGGCATTGGCGTTGAATCCGATGCTGACGCGATCCACCACCAGAAGCGGGCTTTCGTTCGAGATGAACTGACAACGGTCGATCATCATGCCCTGGTCGCCCTCGCCATGGCTGGTGATCCCGCGATCCCTGGGGCGGGTGAAGAAACAGTCGCGGAAATGGTTGGCCGAGCCTTGCGGCGGCAGAAGAACCGCGCTGCACGTGCCGCCGCACTGGAAATCCACTTCCGAGATCACCAGGCGCGAGACATCCTGAAAGCCGCTGAAATCGAGCATGTATTTGAACCGGCGGAAGGTAAAGACCTGTGTTCCGGCGGCATCGAACAGCGGTTGGCTCAGTGTGATCTGCCCCGCCGCGATGTTGCGGTCGGTGACATAGACCTCGCGGCCCACGCCATTGCCCTCGACCAGCGACCCGACGGGGATATTGGCCACATCCGCCACGTTGATCAGCCGCCGCGTGTTGCTTTCGGGCGCATAGGTGGCCTGCGACGTGACCACTTCGGTGTCCCAGGCGGGCGTCGGAAAGACCGAGAATTGCCCGTTCTGGATGACGTGACGCTGGTTATAGGTGGTGCGGTTGCCCACGGCGGCCTGCATGTCGACGGGTTCGCGCAGCGCGACCTTGCGCCCCGCCAGATCGAGCGTGACATGCCCTGCATTGTTCAGAAGTGCCTGATACGCCTTCCTGAACGCCAGTTCGCTGTCCCCGAACGCGTCGATATAGGCGGGCAGGTCGAAATTCTTGGTCAGCGACAGGATCGCCGCATCGGGCATGACCACGGTCCCCTCAAAGCGGATGCGGCTCTGGATCGTGGTGCTCTGGCCCAGAAAATAGGTGCCTGCGGGCACGATGATCTCGCGGCCCCCGGCGGCGGTATCGGCGGCCTCGAACGCGGCGTGATCATCCGCCACCCCGTCGCCGATGGCCCCGAAATCGCGCACATCGACCGTGGCGACAATGTCGCGCAGGAAAAACCGGCTCACATCCTCGATCTCGATATCGTCGATCCGCACCACGCCGCCCGACGGCCCGGTCAGGTCCAGCCCGAAATGGCCGAACACCGCCTGCGGCCCCCAGACCATGTCCACGCCCGTGCGCTGCCCGGTGCCGACAATGGCGCGCACCTCGACCACCTCGCCATAGGTCGTGAGCGTCACCTGCGGTCCGCTCACTGTCACGCCTGAAAGCGCAACGCCGCCCGCGCCCCCGGCAAAAGCGGCGATACGCACATTGGCCAGATTGCCCGCCACCGCCTTGATCCGGGCGCGGATCTGAAGGTAACAGCCCGGCAGGATCGGCGTTTCACCCATGAAGCGCACGCGCTGCACGGCCTCGATCTTCTGCACTTCCAGCGCGCCGCCGAAATCCTGATCGGCGGGGACGAAGGCGGCATTGGGGGCGCTTGCATAGGTGTCGGAGCCGGGCCGCCCGTCGCCGCTCGACCATTGATCGAGCCCCGCCGCAAAGGGCTGGGGCATGAAGGTGATGCCTTGGGTGATTGCCTTGTTCATGGGGTCCCTTTCCATCTGCCGCATGGGCCGCGTGCCGGGAAGGGGGGTATCAACGCGCGGTTAACGGGGTCTCAGGCCACCGTCACGGTGCTTGTCGCTCAGACGCTGCTTTCGGGGGCCTCGCGCAGGTGCACGCCGTTGATCTTCAGCGTGCCGCCCTCTTCGATCATCTCGTAATCCGCGATCCAGCCGCGCCCCGCCGCATCGCGCAGGAAAACCTCCTGCCACAGGCGGCCGCCGATGTCGCGCGCCTCCAGAAAGGTCACCTCCGAGGGCCGCCACACCATCGGATAGCCTTGCTCGACCATGTGACCGAATATCTCGGGAGAGCCGAATTTCTGCTGGATCACGGGGCTTGCGAAACCGTAGGCGCGGGGCAAATCGCCCGTCCGGAACGCCTCGATCTGCGCCTCGATCACGGCGCGCGCGGCGGCGTCCTCGGCGCGGGCGGGCAGGGCGGTGGCAAGAACCAGCATCAGGGTCAGGGCTAGGGCACGCATGGCAAATCCTCCGCTTTGGCAGGGAAATAGCCCGGATCAGCGCCGCTGCAACCCCTCCAGCCAGGCCACCAGATCGGCCATCGGCTGCGTGCTCCGGACCGCCTCCCCGGTCTCGGAGCGAATGACCAGATCGCGGCCCGCGAAGAGATCCCCGTAAACCGGCATCTCGTTGCCATGGGCCAGCACCGGGTCGCGCCCGTCGATCCGCCAGATCACACGGGCGCGCGGGAACACCCCGCCATTGCCCGCAGCCAGCCGCGTAAGGTCCGGCGGATCAAGCGTCAGCACCCGGCGCATCGGCCCGTCCCCGGTGCCATCCGTCCCGTGACAGGCGGTGCAATAGCGACTGAAGATCTCCGCGCCCACGCGCGTATCCTGCGCCGCTGCCGCCCCGGTCATCAGCATGAGTGCCGCCACTGTCGCGCCCCGCATCCCTGCCCCCTTTGTGACGTTGCCTCTGTCAGGGATGGGGTATCTTGCCGGGGCGGTCAAGCTACCGTAGTTTCCACGGTGAAACACGGCGCGCATCAATGTTCGGCAAAAAACATGAAAAGAGTGTCCCAAGCCCATGACTAGAGTTACCATATCGATTTTAGTGAGTTTGACAGCATCCACTGCCGCGCTTGCTGAGACATCACAGTTATCAGAATACCTGTCTTCAATGGACAGGACAGAAGTTCGATTTTCTGGGAAAATTCGATACAATAGTAGTGACAAGTCATTCACATTTTATGACGAAAATCGAGAACCTTTCGGCGTGACCGTTGATACGGGTCGAGACGCACGCGAACGCATTGAGAGAGAATGTGACAATACAAGCTTCATGTTTTCATATTCTGATCTGTGCACGATATCTGGAGGGGGAACTATCGAAATACGAGGGTCTCGAGTTTACATCAGCATCGAGCAAGTTGATCAGATCGGGAAATAGAAATGATCTGACTGCTGCCACTGCCGCGCCCCGCATGTTCGCCTCCCGGTTTGCCTCGTTCCGGCATGTTGCATCTTGCCGGAGCGGTCAAGCCACCCTATTTTCAAAGCATGCGCCGGATCTTCACCGCTCTGCCATTCGTGGCCATGCTGCTTGGCCTTGTGCTGAGCCTGCCCGCGCTTGGCCTTCACGGCGCGGCACATGACAAGGTTGCGGCGCATCACAATCACCTCGCACCCGCGCACCCGATGCCGTCGGACCTGCCCGATGACGGCGATGACATCGCCTGCAAGGCGCTTTGCACCGGCCCGCTCCTGACCAGAACGACCGGCGATGCGCGCCCCCCCGCGTCCCACGCGGCGCAACCCCGGACCGACGCCCCGCGCTTCTGGGTCGATTGGGTGCGCCCGGTCTCGCCCCCTCCGAAACATCTGGCCTAATAGCACCAACTGGCCCGCCGGATGCGTTCCGGCCCCCCTGTTTTCGGAGAAATTCCAATGACCCTCCTTTCGCGTCGCGGCTTTCTTGCCGCGTCAACCGCCGCATCTGCGGCCCTTCTTCTGCCTGCCCGTGTCCGTGCCGCATCAGGCGCGCGCCGCCTGACCGCCACCACCCGCACCATCGAGGTGCAGGGCCGTGCCGCCACTGTCATGGGCCTAGTCGATGACGCCGGCCGACTCGGCCTCGTCCTTGATCCGAACGAACGGTTTCGTGTCGATCTGATCAATGACCTCGCCCATGAGACGATTATCCACTGGCACGGTCAGATCCCGCCCAATGCGCAGGACGGCGTGCCCAATACCAACCCGATGCTGTCGCCGGGTGAGACGCGCGCCTTTGATTTCGCGCCCCGCCCCGGCACGTTCTGGATGCACAGCCACATCCCGGCGCAGGAAATCGGCCTGCTCGCCGCGCCGCTCGTCGTGCGCTCCGGTGCCGATCTGGCCGAGGACCGGCAGGAGGTGGTGCTGTTCCTGCACGATTTCTCGTTCAGCACACCCGAGGAGATTCTGGCAGAGGTCACGGGCGGGGATGGTGGCGGGCATGGCGCAGCCCCGGCCATGGGTCACGGGGCGATGCCGGGCATGGCGGGCATGCAGGGCATGATGGGGGGCATGGGCGGTATGGGGGCAATGGCGATGGACCTCAACGACTTTGATTTCGACGCTTATCTTGCCAATGACCGCACGCTTGACGACCCCGAGGTGATCGCCGTCGAGCGCGGCGGGCGGGTGCGTCTGCGCGCGATCAACGCCTCTTCGATGACCGTTTACTGGCTCGATCTTGGTGCTGTGACCGGGCGGCTTGTCGCCACCGATGGCGATGCGTGCCAGCCCCATGCCGCCGCGCGCTTTGCCATCGCACCGGGCCAGCGGCTCGATATCGAGATCGACCTGCCCGGCGACGGCACCGCCCTGCCGGTGCTGGCCCTGCGTGAGGGCGCGCGCGAGCGCACCGGCCTCATCCTTGCCCCCAGGGGCGCGGAGATCCCCCGCATCGCGGGCCTGTCGGAGGCCGATCATCCCCCCGCCTCGACCGACCTCACGCAGGAGGCCGCGCTGCGGGCGCTTGCGCCTCTGCCCGACCGCGCGGCAGACCGCAGCCAGCATGTGATGCTGGGCGGCGCGATGAGCCCCTATCTTTGGACCATCAATGGCCAGGCCTATGGCACTCACGCGCCGATTCCCGCCCGCAGCGGCGAGCGTGTCGAACTCACCTTCCACAACATGTCGATGATGGCGCATCCGATGCATCTGCACGGCCATGCGTTTCAGGTGGTGGGGCTTGGCATGACGCGGCTCTCGGGCGCGCTGCGCGATACCGTGCAGGTGCCGCCGATGAGCATGGTGACCATCGCCTTTGACGCGGGCGAGGCGGCGCCGTGGATGCTGCATTGTCACCACATGGGCCATCTCGCCACCGGCATGATGACCGAACTTGCCGTCACCGCCTGAGCAATCCGTCGCCGCCCCCTTGGCGGGGCGGCGGCCTTACACCACCCGCCCCTGATCGAGCCGCACCACGCGATCCATCCGCGCCGCAAGCTCGAGGTTATGCGTGGCGATCAGCGCCGCCAGCCCTTCATTGCGCACCAGCCGCTCGAGCGCGGCAAAGACCTGATCGGCGGTGCCGGGATCGAGATTGCCGGTCGGCTCATCGGCCAGCAACAGCCCCGGACGGTTCGCCAGCGCCCGGCAGAAGGCCACCCTTTGCTGCTCGCCCCCCGACATGGCCGCAGGCCGGTGACCGGCGCGCGCGGCGACGCCCACCTCCGCCAGCAACGCCCGCGCGCGCGTCTCGGCCTCGGCGCGCGCCACGCCATCGGCCAGCTGCGGCAGCACGATGTTCTCCAGCGCCGTGAACTCCGGCAAAAGGTGGTGGAACTGATAGACAAAGCCCACCTCGCGCCGCCGGACCGCCGTGCGGCGACGCTCGCCAAGGGCGGTGACATCCTTGCCGCCGATCCCGACCGTGCCGCTATCGGCGCTGTCGAGCAGCCCGGCGATGTGCAGAAGTGTCGATTTGCCCGCGCCCGAGGGGGCCACGAGCGCGACCATCTCGCCGCGCTGCACCTCGAGATCCACGCCCTGGAGCACGAGGACTTCTCCCACGCGACCCCGGTTATAGCCCTTCTCGACACCCGCGAGGCGCAGCATCGGATCACTCATAACGCAGCGCCTCCACCGGGTTCATCCGCGCCGCGCGCCGCGCCGGGAAGAGCGTGACCACGAAGCTCAGGCCAAGCGACAGCGCCACGGCCGTGAGCACATCGCCCGCCTGCAATTTCGCGGGCAGGTGATAGATCCCCCGGATCGACGGATCCCAGACCTGCCCGCCCATCATCATGTTCACGAACGCAAAAATCGGGTCGATATAGAGGGCGAAAAGACAGCCAAGGATCACCCCCGCCGCCGTGCCGATCAGGCCCGTGAAGGCTCCGCAGATGAAGAACACCCGCAGGATCGAGCCTTCGCTGAGGCCCATGGTGCGCAGGATGCCGATATCGCGCCCCTTGTTCTTGACCAGCATCACAAGGCCGGAGGTGATATTGAGCGTGGCGATCAGCACGAGGATCGAGAGGATCACGAACATCACGTTATCCTCCACCTCGAGCGCGCGCAGGAACGATCCGCTCGAATCCTGCCATGTCCAGACCAGCGCCCGGTCGCCGCCCGCGCGCAAGAGCGCCGGGATCATGTCGTCCACCCGCTCGGGGTCGCGCACCATGACCTCGATCTCGTCGGCGCGCCCGTCGCGGTTGAAATAGCTCTGTGCCTCGGCAAAGGGCATGTAGACGCGCACCCGGTCGATATCGTAGCGCCCGGCGGAGAAGATATAGGTCACGTCATAGGCGTTGATCCGGGGGCTTGTGCCGAGCGGCGTCTTGACCCCGTCGGGCGAGATGAGGCGGATACGGTCGCCCAGCGACAGGCCCAGTTCCTGCGCCACGCCGCTGCCTATGGCGATGCCCTCATCGAACCGCGCGATATCGCCGCGCCCGGTCTCGGGGTCGGCCACGCGCGGGATGGTCAGCAGGTCCGCCGGGTCGATGCCGAAGACCTGCACGCCCGCGTTGCGCCCGTTCGCCGTGGCCATGACCTGCCCCTTCACGAGCGGTGCCGCGCGGGTGACGCCCTCGACCGCGCGCAGCCTCTCGGCCATCGCCTCATACTCGGCAATGGTGCGGTCGACGCGCCCGGTCAGCGGGTCGGCCGTCCCGGCCTGATAGAGGGTGGCATGGGCATTGGCCCCAAGGATGGTATCGACGAATTCCGCGCGAAACCCCGAGCGCACCGACAGCGTGGCAATCAGCGCAAAGACCGCCAGCGTGATCCCGACAAGGCTGATCCAGGTCATCACGCTGACGCCGCCCTCGGCGCGGCGCGCGCGCAGGTAGCGCCAGGCGATCATCCACTCAAACGGGGCAAAAGGGGGGGGCGTTGCGGCCATGTCGGCTCCTCGGGGCAAAGATCGCGCGGACAGTGGGCATTTCGCCCCATGGCGTCAAGGCACGGCGTCAGGAGGGGTGTCAGCCCTTCATCAGCGCGGGCAAGTCGCCCGTGAGCCCCGCCGCCTCGCGGATGAAGCCGCGACGCAGGGCAGGCAGTTGCGAGATGGCCCCCATGCCAAGGTCGCGCGCAGCGCGCAGGAAGGGATTGTCATTGGAAAAGAGCCGGTTGGTAAGGTCCGTTGCCAGCGCCAGCGTGGCCGTGTCGAAGCGCCGCCATTGCTGGTAGCGGGCCAGCACGTCGGGCGCGCCGATCTCCTCGCCCCGGCGGGTGGCCTCGCCCAGCACCTGCGCCAGCGCCGCCACGTCGCGCAGCCCGGCATTGAGGCCCTGTCCGGCAATGGGGTGCATCCCGTGAGCGGCGTCGCCGATGAGCGCGAGACGGTCCGCCACGAAGCTGTTGGCGAAGGTGAGGTTGAGCGGATAGGTGTAGCGTTTGCCGCGCAGCGTGATCTCGCCCAGGAAATCGCCGAAGCGCGGGCGCAACACCTCCATGAAGGCGTCATCGGGCAGGGCCGCGAACCGCGCGGCGGTCTCGTCGGTCTCGCTCCAGACGATGGAGCTGACATTGCCCGGCAGCGGCAGGATCGCCAGCGGGCCGGGCGGCATGAAGAACTGATGCGCGATGCCGTGATGGGGCAGCGCGTGCTCGATGGCGGCGACCAGCGCGGTCTGGCCATAGCCCCAGCCGGTGCGCCGGATACCGGCCCGCGCGGCGGTGCCCGAACCGCGCCCGTCCGCCCCGATGAGCACGCGCCCGCAAAGCGACTTGCCCGAGGCAAGCGAGAGCAGGACACCTTGCGGGCTGACCTCCTGCGCCACAACCTCTTCGCCCGAAAGCTGCGTGATCCCGGGTGCCTCCTGCATCGCGTCGATCAGCGCGCGGCGCAGAAAGCGGTCCTCGAGCATGTGGCCCATCGGGCCTTCCTCGATCTCGGCATGATCGAAATGCAGGAAAAAGGGGGCAGGCCCCTCGCCCGCGCGCCCGTCCGAGACCTTGATTTCCAGCATCGGCTGCGCGTTCCCGGCCACCCGCTCCCAGACCCCGAGATTGCGCAAGAGCCGCACCGATGAGAGCGCCAGCGCATAGGCGCGCCCGTCGAAATCGCCCGCCTCGCGCACCGGCGCGGGCAGCGCGTCGATCACGGTGCTGGTAAGCCCCGCCGTCGCTGCGGCCAGCGCAAGGGCAGGGCCGTTCAGGCCGCCGCCGACAATGAGAAGATCACGCGTCTTTTCCATGCTGCTCAATATGGCCGCGCGCGCGGGATTGTCCATGCGCTCTCGTGCCGCTAGCAAGGGGGCAAAGCGGGAGGATGGACATGCAGGACTGGCTTACCATGAGCGCGGCCGATCTGGGACGCGGGATCGAAGGCGGCGCAATCGACCCGGAGGCGCTGACCGACACCTATCTTGCGGCGATCAGCGCGCATCCGCTGCGCGACGCGATCTACAGCGCCGTGACCGAGGATCGTGCCCGCGCCGAGGCGGCAGCAGCGGCGGCGCGTGCGACGTCGGGGCAGCGGCGCGGCCCGCTCGATGGCGTGCCGATCAGCTGGAAAGACCTTTTCGACAGTGCCGGCGTGGCGACAGAGGCCGGATCGGCCCTGCTCAAGGGGCGCGTGCCCGACCGCGATGCAGAGGTGTTGCGCAATGCCACGGCGGCGGGGCTGGTGTGTCTGGGAAAGACCCATATGAGCGAACTGGCCTTTTCCGGCCTTGGCCTGAACCCGATCACCGCCACCCCGCCTTGCGTCAATGACCCCGCTGCCGTGCCGGGCGGCTCGTCCTCGGGGGCGGCGGCAAGCGTGGCCTTCGGTCTGGCGGCCTGCGGGATCGGCTCGGATACGGGGGGCTCGGTGCGCATTCCTTCGGCGTGGAACGATCTTGTGGGGCTCAAGACCACGGCCACGCGGGTGTCGCTCAACGGGGTGGTGCCGCTCTGCCTGAGGTTCGACACGGTCGGGCCGCTTGCCCGCTCGGTCGAGGACGCGGCCCTGATGCTCGCCGCGCTCGAAGGCGGCAAGCCCGCCGATCTGCGCGGCGCGTCGCTTCGCGGGGTGCGGTTTGCGGCGCTCACCACCACCGTGCTCGATGATCTGCGCGAGACACCCGAGGCGGCCCATGCCGGGGCGGTCGCGCGCCTGCGCGCCGCCGGAGCCGTGATCGAGGAGATCGACGCGCCCGAAGTGGCCGAGGCCATGCCGCTTTCCCCGGCGCTCTTCACAGGTGAGGCTTACGGCCTCTGGCGGGAGGTGATCGAGGCCGCCCCCGACAAGATGTTCGCGCCGATTCTGGAGCGGTTCCGGGGCGGGCGAGAGATTTCCGCCGCCGATTACGTCGCCGCATGGCAGAAACTGGAGAGCCTGCGCGCGGTCTGGCATGCGCGGGTCGCGGGCTATGATGCGGTGCTGATGCCCGCCTCCCCCAACCTGCCGCCCGACCGCGAGCGGCTGATGGAGGGGGGCGAGTATTACGTGACCGAGAACCTGCTCACGCTGCGCAACACCCGCGTCGGCAACCTGATGGGGCTTTGCGCCGTGACGTTGCCCACGGGCGTTCCATCCTGTGGCCTGTTGCTGTGCGGCAAGCCGTTTCAAGAAGAGCGGCTGTTGCGCGTGGCAAAGGCGGTCGAGGACGTGCTCGGAGCAATTGCCTGAGAGGCGACCCCCAAGAAAATTCGCGAATTTTCTTGGGCCGGAATTTTTTCTCGAAAAAATTCCCGGCGACCGCCGCTCAGCCGGATTTGAAATCGGCGGCGATACGCTGGTCGCGCAGGGGCCGCACCAGAGCGATGCACTCGGCATAGATCGGGTGCGCCTTGTAGGCGGCAAGGGCCGCCTCGTCCGCGAACTCGGCATAAACCACAAGATCGACACGTGCGCCCGCGATGGCATCGCTTTGCAGGTTGCGGCCAACCTCGAAATGGCGGGCATGGGGAATATCCGCCAGCATCATCAGCCCCTCGCGGATGCGATCCACGTCCTCGGGATTGGCGGCGGAGAAGAACACGATATGACGGATCATCAGCTCAGTCTTTCGAACGGGAGGCTTTTTCGGAGAGGCCGGAGGTGCCCTGTCGGCGCGCCAGTTCCGCCATCACGTCAACCAGCGCCACATCGCGCGAGTGCAGCATGACCAGCAGGTGAAAGAGCACATCCGCCGCCTCTGATGTCAGGCGGTCGCGGTCGCCCTTCACCGCCTCGATGATGGCCTCGACGGCCTCTTCGCCGAATTTCTCGGCGCATTTCTCGGGGCCTTTGGCCAGAAGCTTGGCGGTCCAGCTTTCATCGGGGGCGGCTTGTGCGCGGGCGGCGATGATGCGCGCGAGATCGTCGAGTGTCATGCCGCCAGCCTCATCGGGATGCCTGCGGCGGCCATATGCGCCTTGGCCTCGGCGATGGTGTAGGTGCCGAAGTGAAAGATCGACGCGGCGAGAACGGCAGAGGCATGGCCCTCGGTCACGCCCTCGACAAGGTGGTCAAGCGTGCCGACGCCACCCGAGGCAATCACGGGGATATCCACCGCATCGGCGATGGCGCGGGTCAGCGGGATGTTGAATCCCGTCCTTGTCCCGTCGCGGTCCATTGAGGTGAGCAGGATTTCGCCCGCGCCTTTGCTGGCCACAAGCCGGGCAAAGTCCACCGCGTCGATCCCGGTGGGTTTGCGCCCGCCATGGGTGAAGATCTCCCATTTGCCGGGGTCGCCCCGGAGGGGCGCAGGGGGACTGACTGTCTTGGCGTCGATGGCCACCACGATGCATTGGCTGCCGAACCGGTCGGCGGCGCGGGCCACGACATCCGGATCGGCCACCGCCGCCGAGTTGAAGCTGACCTTGTCGGCCCCCGCCAGCAGCAGCGCGCGCACGTCCTCGGGCGAGCGCACGCCGCCGCCCACGGTGAGCGGGATATAACAGGCCTCGGCGGTGCGGCGCACCACGTCGAACATGGTGCCGCGATTTTCGTGCGTGGCGTGAATGTCCAGAAAACACAGCTCATCCGCGCCCGCCGCATCATAGGCGCGCGCGGCATCGACCGGATCGCCCGCGTCGCGCAGATCGACAAAGTTGACACCCTTGACCACGCGCCCGTCGGCCACGTCGAGGCAGGGGATGATGCGGGTCTTGAGCATGGGTTCGCCGGGTTTGGTGACAGTGTCACGGTTTCTATGGGCAAATCCGTCAGGATGCCAGAGGATGCGACGCAGATTCGCATCGATCATTGACGGAGGGTTTCATGAGACGATTTCTGAGCGCGGTGGCGATCACCCTGGCGGCGTTGCCCGCAGTTGCGGGCGATGACGACATCATCAAGCTCCGCGCCGGGGCAGATGTGCCCGCCACCATGGACCGGCTCGAGTCGGCGGTGACGGGGGCCGGGGCCACGGTATTCGCCCGCGTCGATCACGCCGCTGGGGCGGCGAGCGTGGATATGGCGCTCGCGCCATCGCAACTGCTGATCTTCGGCAACCCGAAGATGGGCACGGCGGCGATGCAGGACGATCCGCGCGCGGGCCTCTTTCTGCCGCTGCGGGTGCTGGTTTATGAGGATGCCGAGGGGCAGGTGTGGCTCGCCTATCAAGACCCCGAAGACATGTTCGCCGACCTGAAGATTTCCGATGATGCGCCGTATCTCAAGATGATGACCGGCGCGCTGGGCAAACTCACCGCTGCCGCTGTCGAGTAGCCGGGCGCTGATCGCACGGCACCTCCGGGACCTTCGCGGCGCTCTTACCGGCGGCGGCGTCGCCACATATGCAGCCCGCCCGTGATGATGAGGACGAGCAACAGGATCGCGCCGACCGGGAGCGTCAGCAGCATCAGCCAGCCCGCCACGAAGGCCGTGTAAAGCGTGTCGCCCCAATCGTGGCCATTGACGACGCAAGGGTTGGTGAATCCCTCGTGAAGGGTGCAGCCATGGCGTCGGGCGAACGCCTCAGCCCAGATCACCGACAGCAGCGGGGCTGCGCAAATCGCTATGCCAAGCACAAGGACCGCATAGAGTGCGCGCAGTGCCATCGCTTCACTCCATCAGGGCGGCCACCGCCGCACGCAGGTCAAGCGCCCCGTCATAGAGCGCGCGACCCGAGATCGCGCCCGCGATGACGCCGGTATCGCGCAGCGCAATGAGATCCTCGAGCGACGAGACGCCGCCCGAGGCGATTACCGGGATAGACACCGCCCGCGCTAGCGCTGCCGTGGCCTCGACATTCGGCCCCTGCATCGCGCCGTCGCGGTTGATGTCGGTATATATGATCGCGGCCACCCCGGCATCCTCGAAGGATTTGGCCAGATCGGTGGCGTCCACATCAGTCTCCTCGGCCCAGCCCTTGGTGGCCACGCGACCGCCTCGCGCGTCGATCCCGACCGCCACCTGCCCCGGAAAGGCGCGCGCCGCCTCGCGCACGAGGGCCGGGTTCTCCACCGCCACGGTCCCGAGGATCACCCGCGCCAGCCCCCGGTCGAGCCACCGCTCAATCGTGGCCATGTCGCGGATGCCGCCGCCAAGCTGCGCGGGCACCTTGCAGGCCGCGAGGATCGCCTCGACCGGCGCGGCATTGACCGGTGCCCCGGCGAAGGCCCCGTTGAGATCCACCAGATGCAGCCATTCGCAGCCCGCCGCGACAAACTCCAACGCCTGCGCTGCGGGGTCCTCGTTGAAGACGGTGGCCTGTTCCATGTCGCCGCGCAGAAGGCGCACGGCGCGTCCGTCCTTGAGGTCGATGGCGGGGTAGAGGATCATCGGCGCACCTTTCCTGTCTGCTCTGCGCGGTTATGCACGCCCGCGCGGGATTTGCAACGCGACCCGCCGCGACCCAACGTCAGACTTGATTTCAACGCGCCCGCTGTCAGAGGATTTGCCGCAGCAGTCAGGGAGGACAACGACATGCGCAAGTTTCTGATGATCACGGCGGTTCTGAGCCTTGGGGCAGGCTCGGCCATGGCAGAGCCGCTTCTGGGCATGTGGCGCACGGCCGCCGACGACAACGGCAATTCCGGTCTGATTCAGGTAGCCCCTTGCGGCAGCGCGATTTGCGGCAAGCTGGTCAAGTCCTACAATTCCGCCGGGCAGGAGATCGCAAGCGAGAATATCGGGCGCAACATCATCTCCGAAACGGTGCCTACCGGCGGCGGGGCCTACAAGGGCAAGGTCTACAGCCCGGATCGCGGCAAGACCTACAATTCCAAGCTGCAACTCAATGGTGATACGCTCAAGGTCAGCGGCTGCGTGATGGGCATCTGCCGCGATGGCGGCACCTGGCAGCGGGCGAAATAAAGCCGCGCGCTTTGACAAGGGGGGCGGGGCTGCGGCACACTCGGGTCATGACGGATGATGTCCTGCCCCCTCCCGCCGCCATCCTTGAGGCCGCGCTCTACGCCTGCGATCTCGACGCCGCCGAGGCGTTCTACGGCGGCTTGCTTGGTCTCGAACGGATCGTGCGGGTGGGGGCGCGCCATGTGTTCTACCGCGTGGGCGCGGGCGTTCTGCTGATCTTCAACCCCGATGAGACGGCCAAGCCGCCCGACAGTCCCGCTCTGCCCGTGCCACCGCATGGTGCGCAAGGGCCGGGGCATTTCTGTTTTGCCGTCGAGGGGCCAGCCCTCGATCGCTGGCGCACCCGGCTCGAGGCGGCGGGGGTGGCGATCGAGGCCGATTTCCGTTGGCCCGGTGGCGCGCGCTCGGTCTATTTCCGCGACCCGGCGGGCAATTCCATTGAAATGGCCGAGCCGCGCCTCTGGGAGAGCTGATCGCTCAGGGCCGCCACGCCAGAAAATTGGCAATGAGACGCAGCCCGGTGGCCTGGCTCTTCTCGGGGTGGAACTGGGTGCCCAGCATCGTGTCGCGCCCGACAATGGCGGTTATCGCGCCGCCATACTCGACATGCGCGAGGCGATGCGCGGGGTCGGCGACCTCGAAGTGGAAGGAATGGACGAAATAGGCGTGATCGCCGGTTTCGATCCCGCCCAGAACCGGATGGGCATGGTCGATCACCAGATCGTTCCAGCCCATATGCGGCACCTTGAGCGCAGGGTCGGTGGGGGCAATATGCGCGACCGTGCCGCCGATCCAGTCGAAACCGGGGGTCTCGGTATATTCCAGCCCGCGCGTGGCCAGCATCTGCATCCCGATGCAGATGCCAAGGAACGGGCGGCCATGGCTGCGCACCGCCTCGTCGATGGCCTCATAGACGCCGCGATGGTCAAACAGCGCCGCGCGGCAGGCCGGGAATGCCCCGTCTCCCGGCAGCACGATGCGGGCGGCGCGCCGGATCACCTCGGGGTCGGCGGTCACGATCACATCGCCCGCGCCGGTCTCCTGCGCCATGCGCTGAAACGCCTTTTCCGCCGAGTGCAGGTTGCCGCTCTCGTAATCGACGATGACGGTGGTCATGGCTTTATCCTTTGTCGCGCAGCTTGTTCCGAAAACCGGCATCCACTTTTCGGGCTGCGCTCAGAGACTGCCCTTGGTCGAGGGGATCGCGTCGGATTTGCGCGGATCGCTCTCGACCGCCTCGCGCAAGCTGCGCGCCACGGCCTTGAACGCGGCTTCGGCGATGTGGTGGCTGTTGATGCCCGCGAGCGCCTCGACATGAAGGGTGATGCCGCCATGGGTGCTCAGCGCCTGAAAGAACTCGCGCACAAGTTCCGTGTCGAACGTGCCTATCTTGGCCGTGGGCAGGGCCACGTTCCACACGAGATAAGGCCGCCCCGAGAGATCGAGCGCCGCGCGCACCAGCGCGTCATCCATCGGCAGAAGGCAGGCCCCGTAACGGCGGATGCCGCGCTTGTCGCCAAGCGCGTGGGCCAGCGCCTGCCCGAGGGCGATGCCCACATCCTCGACCGTGTGGTGATCGTCGATATGCAGATCGCCCGCGCAGCGGATGGTCATGTCGATCAGCGAATGCCGCGCCAACTGGTCCAGCATGTGATCGAAAAAGCCGACGCCGGTGCGGTTGTCGTAACGGCCCGACCCATCGAGCGCAATTTCCACGCTGATATCGGTCTCGGCGGTCTTGCGGGTGATGGTTGCGCTGCGCATGGGGCCTCCGGCTGGCGTTGCGCGCTCTATACTGCGCGCCGCGCGGCAAGGGAAGAGGCCCGCGCGCACCCCGGACGGCGCCCCATTTTCGTAGAAAAATCTGGAAAATGGAGCGGGCGAAGAGATTCGAACTCTCGACCCTTACCTTGGCAAGGTAATGCTCTACCCCTGAGCTACGCCCGCGTCCTTGGGTGAGGCGTGAGATACAAAGCCTCGCGCCGCGCCGCAAGAGGAAAATCGCGGTGCGCGCAGAAAATCCCGGCATGGGCTTGCGACCAAAGTCTGTGTCGGGCGCGGACGGGTTTTCCGTGCTAGGCTCGCGTGGGGCCTCGGGAGGAGCGCCCGCAACAGGAGGACAGCCATGCCCGTCTATCTCATCGCTCAGGTCAAGGTGGCCGAGGACAGTTGGGTGCCCGAATACGCGGCCAGGACCCACGACATCGCGGCAAAACATGGCGGGCGCTATCTGTCGCGCAGCGCCAACATCACCACGCTGGAGGGCAACGCGCCCGATACCACCCTGATCGCGCTGATCGAATTTCCCTCGCTCGAGGCGGCGAAGGCCTTTGGCAGCGATCCCGAATACGCACCCTTGGCCCGCGCCCGGCAGGCGGGCAGCGAGGGGCATTTCTGGGTGATCGACGACACCGACGCGGCGGGCGGCATCCCCTACCTGCCCAAGGGCTGAGCCGCGCCCGCTTGCCAATCCCGCCAGCGCGCCGCATCCTCGCGTGACATCGGGGGGCGGCGACGATGACGGGCGATATTCTGACCGGGCTTGGCGGGGTCGGGCTGTTTCTTCTGGGCATGGAGATCATGACCGGCGCGCTGCGTGAAGTTGCGGGGCGCGGATTTCGGCAAGCATTGGCCACGCTCACCGCCTCGCCCCTGCGGGGGGTGGCCACGGGGGCGGTGGCGACGGCTGTGATCCAGTCCTCCTCCGCCGTTTCGCTCATCACCATCGGCGCGGTCGGCGCGGGGCTTCTGGGCTTCGTGCAATCGCTTGGCGTGCTTTACGGGGCCAATATCGGCACCACCGTGACCGGCTGGATCGTCATGGTGCTGGGGTTGAAGCTCAAGCTGGGCACATTGGCGCTACCGGTGCTTTTTGTCGCCGCCATGCTGATCCTGCTGGGCCGCGGGCGGGTGGCGCGGGCGGGGCGGGGTCTGGCCGGGTTTTGTCTGCTGTTCATCGGGCTGGACATGATGCAGGCGGCCACGGGCGGGCTTGGCGCGTGGCTCACCCCCGAGGTGCTGCCCGCAGACGGCGCAGACGGCTGGGGCGGGCGGCTTCTGCTCATTCTGATGGGCGCGGGGATCGTGGCGCTGATCCAGTCCTCCTCGGCGGCGATGGCGCTGGTTCTGGTGCTTCTGGGCGCGGGTGCGCTTGGCTTCGCGCAGGCGGCGGCGCTGGTCATCGGCTTCAACATGGGCACCACGGCGACGGGCCTTTTGGCCTCGCTTGGCGGCGGGCGGGCGATGCGGATGACGGCGCTGGCCAATCTGCTCTTCAATCTGGGCACGGCGGCGCTGGCGTTTCCGCTGCTCGATCTGGTTGCGCCGCTGCTGCATGGCACATGGCTGGGTGGGGATGACCAGACGGCTCTGGTGCTGTTTCATACCGGGTTCAACCTGCTCGGCGCGGCGGTCTTCCTGCCGCTGACCCCGCGCTTTGCCGCGCTGGTTGCGCGGCTGGTCCCGGAACGCGCCGTGCCGCTGGCCGAGGGGCTGGACCGGCGGCTTCTGGCCGATGAGGGGGCGGCACTCGATGCCGCGCAGGCAGTGGCCGACCGGCTGCGCCGCGCGCTCTTTGTCGCGCTCGCCCGTGCGATCGGCCCCGAGGGCGATCTGCGCGCGCTCGCCTCGGTCGCGGTGCAGGGGGGCGCGGCGGTGGCCGCGCTCGGGGCGTTCCTTGCACAGGTGCGCATCGCGCCCGACCGCGCCGACGAGGCCGCGCGCTATGCCGCGCTCCTCCATCAGATCGACCATTTTCAGCGGCTTCTGGACCGCTGCGGGCAGCGCGACCGTATCGCCACGCTGCGGCAGGAGGCGCGGCTTGGGCGTGATGTGGCGGCCCTTGCCGCCGCGCTTGACCGGGACCGGATGCGCGAGCCGCTGGCGCGGCTCGTCGAGCGGCGCGAGCGGCGCTACCGGCGGGGCGTGCTCTTGCGCGAACATGCGGGGCTTGTGCCCGTGGCAGAGGTATTCGCGCGCACCGATGCCCTGCGCTGGCTGGTGCGGGTGGCGCATCACGCCGCGCGGCTGTGCCGTCATGCGCAGGAAGCGCGGTAGACATTCCCCCGGCGGTCTCGGGGAGAGGAAGCCGCCGGGGGAAACGCAGGCCTCTTGTCAGAGGGTGCCGCGTGAGAGTTCACCGGCGATGTGATCCGCCTGCCGGATGGCAAGCGCCACGATCGTCAGGGTCGGGTTCTCCGCCGCCCCGGTGGTGAATTGCGAGCCGTCCGAGACGAAGAGGTTGGGAATGTCATGGGTCTGGCCCCATTTGTTCACCACCCCGTCGCGCGGGTTTTCCGACATGCGGTTGGTGCCAAGGTTATGCGTCGAGGGATAGGGCGGCGTCGGCAGGGTGCGCGTGGCCCCCACCGCATCATAGACCGCCGCGCCGCGCGCATAGGCGTGGTTGCGCATCGCGATGTCGTTGGGGTGATCGTCGAAATGCACATTCGCCACCGGCAGGCCGTATTGATCCTTGACCGCATGGTTGAGGGTGACGCGGTTGGTTTCCTGCGGCATGTCCTCGCCCACGATCCACATGCCGGCCATGTTCTCGTAGGAATCGAGCGCGGTGGTGAATTCGCGCCCCCATCCGCCCGGATCAAGAAACGCCGCCATGAAGGGCAGGCCAAGCGCCAAGGTTTCCAATTCATAACCGCCGACGAAGCCGCGCGAGGGATCGTGCCGCGCCTCGTCCTGGATGATCCCGGCCATCGTGGTGCCGCGCCACATCTTCACCGGCTTGTCGAACACGCCGTAAACCGAGCCGGTCATGTGCCGCATGTAGTTGCGCCCGACCTGACCCGAGGAATTGGCAAGCCCGTCAGGGAACATGGACGAGGCGGAATTGAGCAGCAGACGGGGCGATTCGAAACTGTTGCCCGCAACGCAGACCGCGCGCGCCTTCTGCATCTGAAGGTTCCCCGCCTCGTCGAAATACTCGACGCCCGTCACGCGGCCCTGATCATCATGCAGGATGCGGGCCACATGCGCGCGCTCGCGCACCTCGAGATTGCCGGTGGCCTCGCCTTGCGGGATGTCGGTATAGGCCGCCGACCATTTCGCGCCCCATTTGCAGCCTTGGAAACAGAAACCCGTCTGCTGGCACGCCATGCGTCCGTCATAGTCCTGGCTGTTGATCGCCATGCGGCCGGTGTGGACTTCCTTGTAGCCAAGCGCCTTGGCGCCCGCCTCGAACACCTTGTAATTGTTGTTCCCCGGCAGGCCCGGAATCCCGTTGGTGCGGGTCACGCCCAGCTTCTTCTCGGCCTTGTCATACCACGGCGCCATTTCCGCGCCATCAATCGGCCAGTCCAGCAGGTTCGCGCCCTGCACCGGGCCATAGGTCGTCGCGGCCTTCCACTCATGCTCCTGAAAGCGGATCGACGCGCCCGCCCAATGGGTCGTGGTGCCGCCCACGGCCTTGACGATCCACGCCGGAAGCCCGGAAAAATCGCGCGCCACGCGCCAGTCGCCCGACGTGGTGCGCGGGTCCAGCCAGGCCAGTTGGCCAAAGCTTTCCCATTCGTCGTTGATGTAATCCTCGGGCAGGTAGCGCCCGCCCGCTTCCAGCGCCACCACGGACACGCCGCGTTGCGCCAGTTCGTTGGACAGCACGCCGCCGCCCGCGCCGGTGCCGATGACGACGATCACCGTGTCGTCGTTATGCTCAAATGGTGCAGCCATAGTCGTTCCTCCCTTGATGGCTATGGCTCAGAGCCAGGTGATGTCGTCGAAGCCGCGGTCGATATAGCCGCCCTGGCTGTAGGACTCGCCCTCATAGCCAAAGAGCGGCCAGACCGCCTTTTGGTTGTAAAGGCCGGTCACAAGGCCACCGCGGATCTGCTGAAAGAACGCGCTTTCCTCGATGCCGCGCAGGATATCGACGCGGTCACGCTCCCACCCGATGCTGAGGTAATCGGCATGGCCGCGGCCCTGCGCCGCCGCGTTCAGCCCCGCGATGCCCGCCTCGATGGCGGGGGCGGTTTCGGGCGTGTCATAGCCCTTGACGGCGATCACGTAATATTCATCCGCCACATGGTCATGCGGGTAGATGTCGCGCGCCATCTGGATGAGCGTCGCCATGGTTTCGGGGCGCAGCGCCTGCGTCTCGAGCGCCCAGGCCCCGTTGGCCCCGGCGACGAAACCCGCGCCCACCACAAGCGATGCCCCCGCCGCCATCGAGCGCGCGAGCAAGGCGCGCCGTGTCATGCCCTTGCGGGCGCTTGTCTGCGTCATGTTTTCTCCTCCCAAAGAAAACGGCGCGACCCATGGGGCCGCGCCGGGCTGTTCACTGGTAGCGCCCTCCGCGCTCCAGCACCTCGATTTCGTAGCCATCGGGATCGGCCACGAAGAAGAATTTGGCGATCACCTCGCCATCGGGGGCGAAGGACACGATCTTGCGCGGGGCAAGCCCCTCGGCGATAAAGCGCGCGTGCTCGGCCTCCAGATCCTCGACGACGAAGGCCATATGGCCATAGCCGTCGCCCAGGTCATAAGGCTCGGTCCGGCCCTTGTTGACGGTCAGTTCCAGCTCGAACGCGGCTTGCGGATTGGACAGGTAGAGCAGCGTGAATTTCTCGAAATCGAGCCGCTGCGCCACCTCAAGACCAAAGGCGCGCCGGTAGAAATCGACCGAACGCCCCTCGTCGAGAACGCGAATCATGCTGTGAATGGCTTTGGCCATGCCTGCCCCCGGATGTTGCAACTGGTCCGGAGAGTTTACCAATGCGCGGAACAGGGCGGGTAGTAAGGGGTTACTACGCCCGGAAAAGGCTCACTCCGCCGCCATCTGCCGCGTCTCCGCGTCAAGCGGGTTCTCCAGATGCACAAGGCAGGAGCAGCGCAGAAGCGAGGTGAAATTGGCTGGCTCGCCATGGAGTTCGAGAACTTCGGCATGCAGTTTCGACACGAAGGCAGGGGTGCTCAGCCCCTCGCTCGCGGCGATGTCATCCAGAATCCCCCAGAACGATTTTTCCAGCCGGATGCTGGTGCTCTGGCCATTCAGGCGCATCCGGCGGGTCTCTTGCGTATAGCGGTCCGGGTCCTGCCCGGCGAATATGCGGCACATGGTCTGTCCTCCCTTGTCCGGCACGGCGGGCGCTCCGGACCTCAGCAAAGTTCAATCATGGGGCATTTTCCCCAAAGGTCAAAGCCCGAGTGCCCGGCGATGGAAAACCGGCCTCGGCGGGTGCGGCCCTAGCCGTAGGTGGCGGGCCGGGCGTCGGGCAGGCCGAAATCCTCGGTATGCACGACCACGCCCGCGTCGGTCAGCAGCAGAAGGCCATAGGCACCCGGCTCGTCGATGGACAGGCTCGGGTCGTGATCACCAAGCGTCATGGGCATCTGGTGGCAGGGGCTCTTGAGGATCGCTACGGGAATGCCACCCGCCGACCCCTGGATCGTGCGGTGGATATGCCCCGAGACGACCTGCGCCACCCGTCCCGATGCCCGCAGGCGGTGGATCAGGGCGGCGCGGTTCCTGAGCCCGATCCGGTCCATGCCCCTGAAGCCGGTCTCGATCGGCGGGTGATGGGTAAAGACGATCACGCGCCGGTCGCCCGCCTCGCGCAGCGCGGTATCAAGCCAGTCGAGACGCGCGGCGCAGAGCCAGCCGGAATGGGCATCCGCGGCCGCCTCATCGAGCGTGTCGAGGCAGACCAGCCGATAGCCGGGCAGGTCGATGACATGCTGGATGTGGCCGGTCTCCATCCGCGCCGCCTCGGGAAAGGCGGCAAGGAAGGGCGCGCGGCGGTCGTGATTGCCCAGCATCAGCGAGACGGGCAGGGGGCAGGCCGCAAGCGCGGTGCAGAGCCGCGCGTATTCCTCCGGGGCCGCCCCATGGGTGAGGTCGCCGCACAGCACGACCCGCTCCGCGTCGCGGTGCCGGTCAAGGGCATGCGCCAGCCCGAGGGTAAAGCGCGCGAACGGATCGAGACCGATGATGGTCTCGCCCTCGGGCACAAGGTGAATGTCGGTGAAGACGATGATCTTTTGCATGGGCCGGTCCGCGACAAGGAAACACGCCCGCACCATTGCCGAATTGACAGGCTTGCAAAAGCGGTTTCACCAAGGGGCTGTCATCCTCGGGCGTGACCCGTCAGTGTCAGCGAGTGGGGTGGATACCTTGGTGTCTGCTCCGGGGATGACCGGGCTTTTTGCAAAGGCGTCACCCGTCGGTCCTGTCGTCATCCCCGGGCTTGTCCCGAGGATCTCTTGCGGTCGGAGACCCTCGGGTCAGGCCGTGAGCGGTTATTCCAGTTCCACCAGAAGATCCTTGGCGTCGATCTGGTTGCCGGGCTGGACATGCACCGCCTTGACGGTGGCGTCGCGTTCGGCGTGCAGGCCGGTTTCCATCTTCATCGCCTCGATGGTCACAAGCAGATCGCCGGTCTTGACCGCTTGCCCCGCCTTGACCGCGACCGTGGCCACGGCACCCGGCATCGGCGCGCCGATATGGCTCGGGTTGCCCGGCTCGGCCTTGGGCCGGGCGGCGACGGTGCTCTTGATCCGGCGGTCGGGCACGCGCACGGTGCGGGGCTGGCCGTTCAGTTCGAAGAACACCCGCGCCTCGCCATCCTCTTGCGTCTCGCCCACGGCGATCAGGCGGATTTCCAGCGTCTTGCCGGGGTCGATTTCGGCGGTGATCTCCTCGCCCGGTGCCATCCCGTAAAAGAAGGTCCGCGTGGGCAGGGTGCGCACGGGGCCGTTGACCGCGTGCCGCTCCATGTAATCGGCAAAGACCTTGGGATACATGAGGCTGCCCATCAGGTCCTCGTTGTCGATCTTCTCGCCGAACCGTTCGACCAGTTCGGCGTGGCGCGCCTCCAGATCCTCGGGCGGCAAAAGCGTGCCGGGGCGCACGGTGATGGGGTCCTCGCCCTTGAGCACCTTCTTGACGATGGCGGGGGGAAATCCGCCGGGGGCCTGACCGACATAGCCCTTCATCAGCGTCACCACGCTGTCGGGGAAACTGACCTCGGTCCTGGGGTCGAGCACGTCCTCGCAGGTCAGGCCCTGGCTGACCATCATCAGCGCCAGATCGCCCACGGTCTTGGCAATCGGCGTCACCTTGATCACGTCGCCGAACATCCGGTTCACATCGGCATAGGTGCGCGCGATGTCGTGCCAGCGGTCCTCCATTCCCATCGAGCGCGCCTGCGCCTTGAGGTTGGTGAACTGCCCGCCGGGCATCTCGTGCAGATAGACTTCAGAGGTGGGCGACTGCATCCCGCTTTCGAAGGCGGCGTAGTGGTTGCGCACTGATTCCCAGTAGTTCGAGATTTGCCGGATCGCGTCGATATCGAGGCCCGTGTCGCGCGGCGTGTGGCGCAGCGCCTCGACAATCGTGCCAAGCGTCGCCTGGCTTGTGTTGCCCGAGAGCGCGTCCATCGCGCAATCGACCGCATCCACGCCCGCATCCGAGGCGGCAAGGATCGTCGCCCCAGCAATGCCCGCCGTGTCATGGGTATGGAAATGCAGCGGCAGGCCCACCTCCTCCTTGAGCGCGCGGAAGAGCACGCTGGCGGTCGCGGGTTTCATCAACCCGCCCATATCCTTGATGCAGAGGATATGCGTGCCCGCCGCCTTCAGTTCCCTGGCCATGGAGAGGTAATATTTGAGGTCATACTTGGACCGCGCCGGATTCAGAATATCACCGGTGTAGCAGATCGCGGCCTCCAGCACCTTGCCCGAGGCGAGCACCGCATCCATCGACACGCGCATGTTCTCGGCCCAGTTCAGCGGATCGAAGACGCGGAAGATATCGACGCCGCTCTCGGCCGCCTGTTTGACGAAGGCCGTGACCACATTGTCGGGATAGTTGGTATAGCCCACCCCGTTGGAGCCGCGCAGCAGCATCTGCGTCAGCAGGTTGGGCATGGCCGCGCGGATGTCACGCAGGCGTTGCCAGGGGCATTCGTCAAGGAACCGGTAGGCCACGTCAAAGGTCGCCCCGCCCCAGCATTCCACCGAGAAAAGGCCGGGCAGGTCATGGGCGTAATTGGGTGCGATGCCGATCATGTCGATCGAGCGCATCCGCGTGGCCAACAGCGACTGATGGCTGTCGCGCATCGTGGTGTCGGTGATCAAAAGCTGGTTCTGCGCCGCCATCCAGTCCGCCACGGCCTGCGCGCCGTCGCGTTCGAGGATCTGTTTCGGGCCGTCGGTGATGGTGGCATTGGCCGGACGCGGCGCGCGCGGCAGCTTTAGATCTGCGGGCGGGCGCGCGCGCCCCTCGACCTCGGGATGACCGTTTACCGTGATGTCGGCGATGTAGGTCAGCACCCGCGTGCCCCGGTCGCGCCGCTTGGTGAAGATGAAAAGTTCCGGCGTCGTGTCGATGAACTTTGTCGTGTACTGGTTGCTGAGGAAGGTCGGATGCTTGAGCAGGTTCTCGACGAAGGCGATATTCGTGCTCACGCCCCGGATGCGGAACTCGCGCAGGGCGCGGTCCATCCGGGCAATCGCGGCCTCGGGCGTGGGGGCCTTGGCCGTGACCTTGGTCAACAGGCTGTCATAGTAGCGCGTGATCACGCCGCCCGCGTAAGCGGTGCCGCCATCGAGCCGGATGCCCATGCCGGTGGCGCTGCGATAGGCGGTGATCCGGCCGTAATCGGGGATGAAATTGTTGAGCGGGTCCTCTGTGGTGATCCGGGTTTGCAGCGCGTGACCGTTGAGCGTGATGTCGTATTGGCTGGCCTTGCCGGTGGCCTCCATCAGCGTCTTGCCCTCGGCGATCTTGATCTGCGCCTGCACGATGTCGATGCCGGTGACCTCTTCGGTCACGGTATGCTCGACCTGCACGCGGGGGTTGACCTCGATGAAGTAGAACTTGCCGGTGTCCATATCCATCAGGAACTCGACGGTGCCCGCGCATTCGTAATTCACATGTTTGCAGATCTTATAGCCAAGCTGGCAGATCTCCTCGCGCTGCGCCTCCGAAAGATAGGGGGCGGGCGCGCGCTCCACGACCTTCTGGTTGCGCCGCTGCACCGAGCAATCCCGCTCAAAGAGGTGGTACATGTTGCCATGCTTGTCGCCAAGGATCTGCACCTCGACATGGCGCGCGCGCAGGATCATCTTTTCCAGATAGCCCTCGCCATTGCCGAAGGCGGCCTCGGCCTCGCGGCGGCCCTCGCGGACCTTGTCCTCAAGCTCGCTTTCGGTCTCGATGGGGCGCATCCCGCGCCCGCCGCCGCCCCAGCTGGCCTTGAGCATGAGCGGATAGCCGACCTCGGCGGCCTCGCGCCGGATCTCGTCCATGTCATCGCCCAGCACCTCGGTGGCCGGAATGACCGGCACGCCCGCCTCGACGGCCACGCGTCGCGCGCTGGCCTTGTCGCCAAGCGCGCGCATGGTCTCGGCCTTGGGGCCGATGAAGGTGATGCCCGCCGCGTCGCAGGCATCGACAAAGGCGGGGTTCTCGGACAGAAGGCCATAGCCGGGATGGATCGCATCCGCCCCCGAGAGCTTTGCCACCCGGATCATTTCCTCGATCGAGAGATAGGCCGCGACCGGCCCCAGCCCCTCGCCGATGCGGTAAGCCTCGTCCGCCTTGAACCGGTGCAGCCCGAGCTTGTCCTCCTCGGCAAAGACCGCAACGGTCTTCTTGCCCATTTCATTGGCCGCGCGCATCACGCGAATGGCAATCTCGCCACGGTTGGCAATCAGGATTTTCTGAAATTCGGCCATGGGCGGCTCTCCCCGGATGGTCAATGTGCTGCGCTGCGGCGCTGCCGTCTTGTAAGATTTGTGAAAGGTTTGTGCAATCGGCCTTTGGACGGTTCAGGGCAGGAGGCGGGCGCGCACGTCAAGAAGCCGCGCTGTGCCCAATTGCCCCATATTGGCCTTGAGATCCTCGGTGAGGATCTCCACCAGATGCGCAGGCCCCGCCGCCCCGAGCGCACCCAGCGCGTAATGCCAGCCGCGCCCCATCATAACGAAATCCGCGCCAAGGGCTATGGCACGCAGGATATCGAGCCCTCCCTCGAACCCGCCGTCGATGATCACCGGCAGGCGCGTCGCCGCGCGAATACCGGGCAACGCCTCGATGGTGGCAGGGGCGGCGTCGAACTGGCGGCCCGCGTGATTCGAGATCCAGATCGCGTCAACGCCCTCCTTTTCCAGCGCCGTTGCATCCTCGGCCCGGCTGACGCCCTTGACTACCAGCGGTCCCTGCCAATGCTCGCGCAGCCAGCGCAGATAGCTCCAGTCCGGCGAGGTCCGCAGCAGATAGCCCGCGTGCTTGGTCGAGGGCAGGCCCTTCACCGCGCCTGCGTAATCGTCGATGAGCCGCATCCGGGGCAGGCCCTTTCCGGCCATGCCCATGGCCCAGACAGGGCGCATCGCCACCTGCGCCAAGAGGCGCGGCGTCAGCTTCGGTGGCGTGGTCAGGCCGGAGCGCACCTGCCGCTCGCGTCGGCTCGCCACCGGCACATCCACGGTCAGCACCAGCACGGAAAATCCCGCCTCGCGCGCGCGCTTCAGCATATCGGCGCGAATGCCCTCGTCGCGCGGCGGATACATCTGGAACCAGCCCCGCCCATCCAGATGCGGCCCGACGTCCTCGGGGCGCACCGTCGCCACGGTCGACAGCGTATAGGGCAGCCCCGCCCGTGTCGCCGCGCGCGCCAGATGGTGCTCTGCCTCGGGCCAGATCAGCCCCGACATCCCCACCGGCGCGATCCCCACCGGCAAGGGGTGGCTCTGCCCGAAAAGCGTCACCGACAGGTCCGGCGCAATCTCGCCATGCAGGATCGACGGGCTGAGCAAAACGTGATCGAGCATCGCGCGGTTGCGTGCCTTGGTGGCCTCCACCCCGGTGCCGCTGTCGAGATAGTCCCAGACGAAACGCGGGATACGGGCGCGTGCGCGGTCGCGCAGATCAGACAGGGCGGGGTATCTTGCATGCAGGTTCATGCCTCATTTGCGCGGGTTTTCAGCGGCTTGTCCAGAGGTGGAAAAGCCCGGAACATTAACCGAACACCGGGCTTTATCTCGGGGATTGCCCGCGCTATTGTCGCGCGCATGAGCAGTTTTGACGACAGTGACGCTTTCGAGGGTGCCAGCCTTGCCGCCCGCGCCATGGCCGCGCGGCCCGCGCCCTATCTCGACGAGTTGAACCCCGAACAGCGCCGCGCTGCGGAAACGCTCGATGGCCCGGTGCTGATGCTCGCGGGCGCGGGCACGGGCAAGACCAAGGCGCTGACCACGCGCATCGTGCATCTTTTGAACACGGGGCGCGCGCACCCCAATGAAATCCTTGCCGTGACGTTTACCAACAAGGCCGCCCGCGAGATGAAAACCCGTGTTGGTCGCCTGATGGGCGAGCGGGTGGAGGGGATGCCGTGGCTTGGCACCTTCCATTCGATCTGCGTCAAGCTCTTGCGTCGTCACGCCGAACTGCTTGATCTCAAATCGAATTTCACCATCCTCGACACCGACGATCAGCTGCGCCTGCTCAAACAACTGGTGCAGGCCGCCAACATAGATGACAAACGCTGGCCCGCGCGGATGCTCGCGGGGATCATCGACCAGTGGAAGAACCGCGCCTGGACGCCCGACAACCTGCCCGCCAGCGAGGCCAGCGCCTATGACGGCAAGGGTCCCGCGCTCTACCGGCTCTACCAGGTGCGCCTGCGCGAGCTGAACGCCGTCGATTTCGGCGATCTGCTCTTGCATGTGGTGACGATATTTCAGACCCACCCGGATATTCTGGCGCAATATCAGCGCTGGTTCAAATACATCCTCGTGGACGAATATCAGGACACCAACGTCGCGCAATATCTCTGGCTGCGCCTGCTTGCGGGGGGACACAAGAATATCTGCTGCGTGGGCGATGACGATCAGTCGATCTATGGCTGGCGCGGGGCCGAGGTGGGCAATATCCTGCGCTTCGAGACGGATTTTCCGGGTGCGGCGGTGATCCGGCTGGAACAGAATTACCGCTCCACCCCGCATATCCTGGCCGCAGCAAGCAGCGTGATCGCGGGCAATCGCGACCGGCTGGGCAAGACGCTCTGGACCGAGTCCGAGACAGGCGAAAAGGTCCGCCTGATCGGCCATTGGGACGGCGAGGAAGAGGCGCGCTGGATCGGCGAGGAGATCGATTCGATGAGCCGCGGCACGCGGGGGATGCGGGCCTTCGGCCTCGATCAGATGGCGATTCTCGTGCGTGCCAGCCACCAGATGCGCGCCTTCGAGGACCGCTTCCTGACCATCGGCCTGCCCTACCGCGTGATCGGCGGCCCGCGCTTTTACGAGCGGTTGGAGATCCGCGACGCCATGGCCTATTTCCGCCTCGTGACGTCCCCCGCCGACGATCTGGCATTTGAGCGGATCGTGAACACACCCAAGCGGGGTCTGGGCGACAAGGCGGTGCAGAAAATCCAGGTGATTTCGCGGCAGCACGGCGTGCCGCTGGTGACGGGCGCGCGGCTGCTGCTGGATCAGAAGGGGCTTGGCGGCAAGGGGGCCTTGGCCCTGGCGCGGCTTCTGGATGGCCTCGCCCGCTGGGGCCGGATGGTGGACGATCCCGCGATCACCCATCTGGAACTCGCGGAGATCATCCTCGACGAATCGGGCTACACGGGCATGTGGCAGAACGACAAGACGCCCGAGGCACCGGGGCGGCTGGAAAACCTCAAGGAACTGGTGAAGGCGCTGGAAGGGTTCGAGAACCTGCAAGGCTTTCTCGAACATGTCAGCCTGATCATGGAAAACGAAAGCGAGGAGGGCGGCGAGAAGATCACCCTGATGACGCTCCACGCCGCCAAGGGGCTGGAATTTCCCGCCGTGTTCCTGCCGGGCTGGGAGGACGGGCTTTTCCCCTCGCAACGCTCGATGGATGAAAGCGGGCAGAAGGGGCTGGAGGAGGAGCGCCGCCTCGCCTATGTCGGCATCACCCGCGCCGAGGAGGTTTGCACCATCTCCTTTGCCGGCAACCGGCGGGTCTATGGCCAGTGGCAATCGCAAATGCCCTCGCGCTTTATCGACGAGTTGCCCCCCGATCACGTCGAGGTGCTGACGCCGCCGGGTCTTTATGGCGGTCCCGTCGGGGCCGCAAGCGGCATCGAGACCCGCGCCGCCGAGGCCAATGTCTACAACTCGCCGGGCTGGCGCAGGTTGCAATCGCGCAGCGGCGCGCGGCCCATGGGCCAGCCGGTCGAGGTCCGCTCCCCGGTGATCGACGCGCAGGCGCTGAGCTCGCACAGCGTGGGCGAGCGGGTCTTTCACCAGAAATTCGGCTATGGCGAGATCACCGGCATCGAGGGCGACAAGCTCGAGATCGCCTTTGACAAGGCAGGTGTGAAAAAGGTCGTCGCACGCTTCATCACCGGCGCGGACGAGGTGCCGTTCTGATTGGTAAAGGCCGATTTTATTGAGTATTTTCAGAACGATGAAAGCTCAGCGCAGGGGGTCGAACAGCGCGTCCTCCAGTCGGCAGTCGCGGATCACGTCGCGTCCGCAGGGCACCGGGTCGAGTGTTTTTGACAGGCACAAACGCGCCTCCTCGATCCGCCCCGCGCGGCAGGTGATGGTCAGCATATCCGCGGTCCAGCCGGGATTGGCCTTGAGAAAGGCCGCCTCCACGACCTGCGCGGAAAGCCTGACCGGGCGATCAAGCTTGCGGAACACCTCGGGGCGGTTGACGCTCTCATAGGCGCGGCGCGCGAGGGCGAAATACTCCGGCGCGGGCAGGCCCGAACAGGTGCCGTGCTTTTTCCATTGGTGCCAGGCCAGCCCCTGAGAACCCATGATATCGGCCATCGAGGCGGTGAGCGCGCGTGGCGGCGGGCGGTGCGGACTCTGGCAGAAATCGGGCCAGCCGCGCGTGTATTGCGGCCAGAGCCCGTGCAGCACCCAGCCATGCGCGCGGTCGCATTGCGGGGCATCCCGCGCATCGCCCTCGAGCGCGCACCATGTGGGCGACCAGCTCAGGCTGAGGACGTAGTAATCGAACGCGCCCGCGCGCTCGGCCCGGAGCGGGGCGGCAAGCAGCAGGGCCAGAAGGATCAGCAGGTAAGGGCGCATCTCGGGGCTTTCCTTTTTGTCGCGGCTTGCGTATATGACAGCAGAATTCCCCGACAATGGAAACTCTTCCGGGCCGCCGGAACCGCCCGTTCCGGGTCTTGGGGAAGATTTGAGCGAAGGAGACGCCAGCATGTCCATGCCGATCATGGCCAAGGCCACCGCCGTCTGGCTGGTGGACAACACGACGATCAGTTTCAAGCAGATCGCCGATTTCTGCGGGATGCACGAATTGGAGGTGCAGGGCATCGCCGATGGCGATGTGGCCGCAGGCGTCAAGGGGTTCGATCCGGTGGCCAACAACCAGTTGACCGCAGTCGAGATCGCCAAGGCAGAGGCCGATCCGGCCTACAAGCTGCACCTGAAATTCAACCCCTCCGCCGTGGGCGAGGAGAAGCGGCGCGGTCCGCGCTACACGCCGCTCTCGAAGCGGCAGGACCGCCCGAATGCAATCCTGTGGCTGGTGAAGTTCCATCCCGAACTGGCCGACAGCCAGATCGTCAAGCTGGTCGGCACCACCAAGCCCACGATCACCTCGATCCGTGAGCGCACGCATTGGAACATCTCCAACATGCAGCCCATCGACCCGGTGGCGCTTGGCCTTTGCAAGCAGTCCGAGCTTGATGCCGCCGTGCAAAAGGCCGCCGCCAAGAAGGCCGCTGAGGGCGCGACGCTGAACGATGACGAGCGGCGCAAGCTTCTGAGCACCGAGCAGAGCCTCGGGGCCGAGGCCGAGCCGCGCATCCCGACCGCGATCGAGGGGCTGGAGACGTTCACCCTTGGCGGGGCGGAGCGCGAGGAGCCCGAAAAGCACTATGACGCGGACAGCTTCTTCAACCTGCCCGACGATGACGGCGAGGACGAGGACGAGGACGACCGTCGCTGAGACGATTGTCCGGGAGAGGGGCAGGGCATGGAAATCGCGGTCATCGGGCGAGGGTTGATCGGGTCGGCCGCGGCGCGGCATCTGGCGCGGGCTGGACACGCGGTCATCCTGATCGGTCCCGACGAGCCTGCGGTCATGGCCGCGCATCAGGGCGTCTTTGCCAGCCATTACGACGAGGGGCGCATCACCCGCAGCCTTGATCCCGATCCGTTCTGGAGCCGGGTCAGCCGCGCCTCGATCGCGCGCTACGCCGAGATCGAGGCGGCAAGCGGCATCGGCTTTTATTCCGAGCGCGGCGTTGTCATGGCCGGGCCCGAGGGCAGCGACGCGATGGAGCGGATCGGGCAGGTGGCGGCGCGGGACGGCATCGCCTGCGACCGTCTCGACCATGCGGGCCTTGCCGAACGCTTTGCCGATTTCCGCTTTGCGCCCGGCACGATGGCCTGGCACGAGCCGCAGCATGCAGGCCATATCAGCCCGCGCCGTCTTGTGGCCGCGCAGAGCCGCGCCGCCGAACGGGCCGGGGCACGCATCGTCACCGCGCGCGTGCTGACGCTGGAGGAGCGCGGCGACGGGGTGACGATCCGTCATGAGGGCGGCGAGACGCGCGCGGCCCGCGTTCTGGTGGCGGCGGGTGGCTATACCGACACGCTCTTGCCGGAGGCGCTGCCGCTGACGGTGATGGCGCGCACGGTGGCGTTTTTCGAGGTGAGCGCGGTCGAGGCCGCGCGGCTTGCGACCCTGCCGCCGCTCATCTACCTGCACGCGCATGGCGACGGGCCGTATCTCCTGCCGCCGATCCGCTATCCGGACGGGCGGTTTTATCTCAAGATGGGGGGCGATCCGGTGGATCGTCCGCTCGGCTCGGGCGACGAGATCAGTGACTGGTTCCGCTCGGGCGGCAGCGCCGATGTGGCGGCGTTTCTCGAAGGCGAGATCCGCGCGCGGATGCCCGGGCTGGCGATCCTCGGGATCAGCCGCGCCGCCTGTGTCACCACCTTCACGCCTGAGGACCGCGCCCGCATCGCCATGGTCTCGGACCGGATCGGCGTGGCCACGGCGGGCTGCGGCCGGGGCGCGAAATGTTCCGACGAACTGGGCCGCCTCGGGATGCAGGTCATCCTTGGGCACGGCCTGCCGGACTGGGTGCGGGCAGTCTGAGCACGGGTCGAAGAATTTTTCCCGCGCCCGCAGATATTTCTTGCGTGACTCGGGACATGACTCTATCTGGCGGTTCATAGACGCCAACGCACGCGCCTCTGGCCGGTGGCTCGCCACCCGTGTTTACGTAGCGACGGTAACGTCTCCTTTTGGAACTGGTCGGGCATTGTCCCGGGTCTTGATCGGAGATGACCATGAACGCCTACGTAAACCCGCTTGCGGGCGGAGATTTTGTTTTCGCGCCTTCCCCTCTTGTCGATTATATCCGGGGCCGCGAGTTTGACCGCCCGACGCTGGTCATTCATCGCGACACCGTGGCGCAGCAGTATCGCGCGCTGAAATCCGGCCTGGGCCGCGCGGATATCCATTATGCCGTCAAGGCCAACCCGGCGCGCGAGGTGATCGAGGTTCTGATCAGTGAGGGCAGCCATTTCGACGCTGCCTCGCGCGGTGAAATCGAGCTTTGCCTCGGTCTTGGCGCAGCGCCTGCGACGATTTCCTTTGGCAACACGGTCAAGCGTGCCTCTGACATCGCCTTCGCGCATCGTGCGGGCATCACGCTTTTTGCCGCCGACAGCGAGATGGAGCTTGAGAAAATCGCCGAACACGCACCCGGCGCGCAGGTCTATATCCGCCTTCTGGTGGGGGCGACCGGGGCGGACTGGCCCTTGAGCCGCAAGTTCGGCTGCGCGCCCGAGCGGGCCGCGGCGCTGATGGATTACGCTGTGACGCTTGGCCTTGCGCCCGTGGGCCTCTCGTTCCACGTGGGCAGCCAGACCCGGCGCGCCGAGATGTGGCGCGAGACGCTCGACCGCGTGGGCGCGGTCTGGGCGCAGGCGCGGGCCGCCGGTCACGCGCTGTCGCTGATCAATATCGGGGGCGGCTTTCCGGCCTTCTACGGCGAGGCGATCGAAGCCCCCGAGGCCTATGCGCGCGCGGTGATGGAAATGGTCGAGCCGCGCTTTCCGGGGGCCGCGCGCATCATGGCCGAACCGGGACGCGGCATGGTGGCCGAGGCGGGCATGATCGCCGCCGAGGTTCTGCTTGTGAGCCGCAAGGCCGAGGATGATCTCTGCCGCTGGGTCTATCTCGATATCGGGCGGTTTTCCGGGCTCGCGGAGACCGAGGGCGAGGCGATCCGCTATCAGTTCCTCAGCGACCGTGATCATGAGGCGACGGGACCGTGCATTCTGGCCGGCCCGTCCTGCGACAGCGCCGATGTTCTCTATGAAAAGCGCCCCGTGGCGCTGCCCGTCGGTCTGCGGGCGGGGGACCGGGTGATCATCCGCAACTGCGGGGCCTATACCTCGAGCTATTCCTCGGTCGGGTTCAACGGCTTTCCGCCGCTCGACGTGGTGGTGATCTGAGGAAACGGGCGCACCGGAAACTTTGAAAGTTTCCGGTCCGGAATTTTTTGAAAATTCCGGCTCCGCCCCGCCCCGAAACGCAGGTCTCGGGGCGGGGTGGTTCTTACCCGAACACGCGCGTGAGCGCCGCATCCGTTGCCGACACGAGCGTGTCGATATCATCGCGCGTGGCAATCAGCGCGGGTGAATAGCACAGCGTGTTGTTGAAGCCCGGCAGCGAGCGGTTCGTGGCACCGATGATGACGCCCTGCGCCATGCAGTCGGCCACGACGGCCTGCACCATCTTTTCCGGAGCAGGCTCTTTCGTCGTCCGGTCCGCCACCAGTTCGGCCCCCAGAAACAGCCCCTTGCCGCGCACATGGCCGATGACCGCGTGCCGCTCCTGAAGCGCGCGCAACTGATCGAGCATGTAGTCGCCCATGGCGGTGGTGTTCGCCAGAAGCCCTTCTTCCTCGATGATCGCCATGTTTTCGATCGCGGCGGCAGGCCCCGCCGTGCAACCGCCGAAGGTGGAAATGTCGCGGAAGTAGTTCATCGGATCGGTGGTGTCGTCGCGGAACATCTCGAACACGCGCTCGTTGGTCACGCAGCACGCGATGGCGGCGTATCCGCTCGCCACGCCCTTGGCCATGGTCACGAAATCGGGTTCCACCCCGTAATGCTGATAGCCGAACCAGGTGCCGGTGCGGCCCACGCCACACACGACCTCGTCGATATGCAGGAGGATATCGTATTTGCGGCAAATTTCCTGCACGCGCGGCCAGTAGCCTTCGGGCGGGACAATCACGCCACCGCCCGCCGTCACCGGCTCCAGACACAGCGCGCCCACGGTATCGGGGCCCTCGCGCAGGATCACCTCTTCGATGGCATTGGCGGCGGCGACGCCGTAAGCCTCGCCCTCCAGATCCCATTGCGCGCGGTATTCAAGGCAATGCGGCACCCGCACGAAGCCGGGCGCGAAGGGGCCGTATTGCGCATTGCGCTCGTCCTGCCCCCCGGCCGAGAGACAGGCCAGCGTCGTGCCGTGATAGTCGCGGTCGCGGTAGAGGATCTTGTGTTTTTTGCCGCCATACCGCTTGTGCGCGATCTGGCGGACCATCTTGAACGCCTTCTCGTTCGCCTCCGAGCCGGAATTGGTGTAGTAGACCCGGCTCATCCCCGGCATTTTCGAGATCAGCTTCTCGGAGAAGAGCGCGCCGGGAATGGAGCCCGCGGAGCCCGCGAAATAGGGCAGTTGAATGAGCTGGTCGCGCACCGCGTTGGCGATCCGCTCGCGGCCATATCCGACATTGACCGTCCAGACCCCGCCCGAGACGCCGTCGAGATGTTCCTTGCCCTTCTGATCCCACACGCGCATCCCGCGTCCCTCGATGATGATGCGCGGATCGGCCTTGGGGTCCGGTCCCGTCCAGGCGGCGTGCTGGATGAGGTGATGCCAGACATGGGCGCGGTCGGCCTCGACCACGCGGGTGATGTCATTGTCGAGAGGTTTTCCGTCCATCGGGCGCTCCATTACAGGTTTCACCGGCGCGCGCGCGGCGAGTCCGGGGGAGGGTGAGTATGTCCTGCGTTCGACTTCGCCGCAAATCCGGGCAGGGCGATAGGGCCAGAAGGGTGCGTTCGATGAGCCCAGATGGGACTTCGTTTGGGCCCGACTGAGGGCAGGGAGTTGAAAATTCTACTAAAATGGCCGTGACTGCATCACTGGCCCTGTGCGTGCGCCAAAACGAAAACCTCTTTTCCAAAATGCTTAAATGGCCGCACACTCGGGATTAAGGCGTTGATCGGTTTGCGGCAATCGGGTTCACTTTGCAGCGCGATGCCTCGACACGCAGGGGCGACGCCGAAAAGAGCGGCCCAAGCCGCCTTATGCGCAGGGCACGATAAGCGGGAAACGCCGCACCACATGACCAACGGGAGAACGACAACATGACACTCAAGGGAAAATTCCTCTCTGCCGCCGCAGCCGCCGCGCTTTTCGCGGGCGCAGGCAACGCGCAGGACCTTACCGTGGCCTATTTCCTCGAATGGCCGATGCCGTTCCAATATGCCAAGGAAACCGGCATGTATGACGAGGCGCTCGGCATGAAGGTGACCTGGCGCGCGTTTGATACCGGCACGGCGATGAGTGCGGCGATGGCGTCGGGCGATGTCCACCTCTCGGTCAGCCAGGGCGTGCCGCCCTTCGTGGTGGCCACCAGCGCGGGGCAGGATCTTCAGGTGCTCGACGTGGCGGTGAGCTATTCGGACAACGACAACTGCGTCGTGCGCGATGTGCTCGAGATCGACAAGACCAATGCCGCCGATCTTGCGGGCAAGAAGGTGGCCGTGCCGCTCGGCACTGCCGCGCATTACGGTTTTCTCAAGCAGATGAACCATTTCGGGGTCGATCTGGCCTCCCTGGACATCGTGAACATGGCCCCTCCCGAGGGGGCCGCGGCGATCGCGCAGGGCGCGGTTGACGTCTTTTGCGGCTGGGGTGGGTCGCTGCGCCGCGCCGAGGAACACGGCAACGTGTTGCTGACCGGAGCGGAGAAGGAAGAGCTCGGGATTCTGGTCTTTGACGTGACCTCGGGGCCGACGGCCTTTGTCGCGGAAAACCCTGATGTGGTGGCGACCTTCCTCAAGGTGACGGCCGAGGCCAACGCCATGTGGGCAGACCCGGCGAACCGCGACAAGATGCTGCCCATCATTGCCAAGGATAGCGGCATGGATGTCGCTGACACCGCCCGCACCATCGACACCTTCGTGTTCCCCACCGTCGAGGAGCAACTCAGCGCGAAATGGCTGGGCGGCGGCGCGCAGGAATTCATGAAGGGCGTGGCCGAAGTGTTTGTCGAGGCGGGCAGCATCGACTCGGCGCTGGCCACCTATGAGAACAACGTCAACACCGGCCCGCTTGCGGCGAGCCGGGGCATGTGACCCTCTGACAGGGCACGGGGGGCCTGTTCGGCATGACCGGGCAGGCCCCTCCGTGCCCGACCGCGAACCATCAGAGCCAAGGGGGCGGCATGTCGACACTTTCCATCGAGAACATTTCCATGCGGTTCGATCTGCCGAACGGCGGGCACGTGCAGGCGTTGCAGGACGTCTCGCTTGAACTGCAATCGGGAGAATTGTTGAGCGTGCTCGGCCCTTCGGGCTGCGGCAAGACCACGCTTCTGAACATCGTCGCGGGCTTCCTCGCCCCGACCGAAGGACAAATCACGCTCAACGGGCACCGCGTGACAGGGCCCGATGCCGAGCGTGGCATGGTGTTTCAGCAGGGCGCGCTTTTCGAATGGATGAGCGTGCGCGACAACGTGAGTTTCGGCCCCCGCATGGCCGGCAAGCGGGAAGCCGAATGGCGCGATACCGTCGATCATCTGCTCGATGTGGTCGGCCTGCGTGATTTCAAGGAAAAGTCGGTCTATGAGCTGTCGGGCGGGATGCAGCAGCGCGTGGCGCTGGCGCGTTGCCTGGCCAATGATCCGGACGTGATCCTGATGGATGAGCCGCTTGGCGCGCTCGATGCGCTGACGCGCGAGAAGATGCAGGGGCTGGTCCTCAAGCTCTGGAAAGAGACGGGCAAGACCATCATCCTGATCACCCATTCGGTCGAGGAGGCGCTTTTGCTCGGCGAGCGCCTTCTGGTCATGGCACCGCGTCCGGGGCGCATCCACCGCGAATACCGCCTGCCCTTCGCCGATGACGGGGTCGGACAGGACCTGCGCGCGGTCAAGAAGAACCCGGAATTCGGCGAGAAGCGCGAGGAAATCCTGTCGATGATCTGGGACATGGAAGAGGAGATCATGGGCCGCACCGAGGAGGCCGAGGCATGATCGTTCTCGTTCTCTATATCGCCATTTTCGTCGCGGCCTTCTTCGTGGTCCGGTTCGGCTTGCGCAAATACCGACAGGTGCGCGATTTCACCTCGCTCAAGACCGTGACCTTCGGCGATGAAAGCGCCGTGCGCCCGGATCGTTGGGCCAGCGTGTTGTCGGTGCTGACGATTTTCCTGCTCTGGGGGGCCTTCACCGGCTCCAGATGGGTGCCGGTCCATGCGCCGGGCCCCTTTTTGGGCGATACCAGCTTTACCTACACGCTGGAGGCTGCCGACGGGCGGCGCGACGACGCCACCGTGTTTGCCCGCGTCTTTCGGCTGGGCGAAGAGGTGAGCCCGCCCGAGACTGCCCCCGGCGACGGCTTTGCCAGGGATGACGCGCTGATCGTGGGCGCGTGGCGCTCGCAGCTGTTGCGGATGGACCAGAACGACGAGATCACCCGCGAGGACGGCGCGCGCGTTGTCGCCATCGACGGGCGCGCGATTGCGCCAGGCGAAACCGTGCGCGTGGCCGATGGCACGGTGACGCTCACGCCGCGCGGTTCGCTCAATTTCGCCCCGGCCAAGGGGATGCAGATGGAACCGATCTGGCTGCCCCCGCCCGAGGCGGTGGTCAAGCGCGTGGGCGAGATCGCGCGGGACGGCTATCAGAATTTCACCCTGTGGCAACATCTCTACTGGTCGCTCACCCGTGTCATCATCGGCTTTGCCCTCGGTGCGCTGGTGGGTATTCCCTTGGGCTATGCCATGGGCCTTTCGGACTGGTTCCGGGGCTGGTTCGATCCGATCGTGGAATTCATGCGCCCGGTGCCGCCCCTGGCCCTTATCCCGCTGGTGATCATCTGGGCGGGGATCGGCGAGACCGGCAAGATCATCCTGCTCTTTCTGGCGGCGCTCTGGATCATGGCGATCTCGGCGCGGGCGGGGGTGTCGGGGGTGGCCATCGCAAAGGTCCACGCCGCCTATTCGCTCGGGGCCTCGAAATGGCAGATCCTGCGCCATGTGATCGTCCCCAATTCACTGCCCGAGATATTCACCGGCGCGCGCGTCGCCATGGGGGTATGCTGGGGCACCGTGGTGGCGGCTGAACTCGTGGCCGCCGAAAAAGGCGCGGGCATGATGATCATGGTGGCCTCGCGCTTTCAACTGACCGATATCGTGATCATGGGGATCATCCTGATCGGCGTGATCGGCTACGGCATCGACATATTGATGCGCAAGGCCGAGAAATGGCTGGTGCCGTGGAAGGGGCGGGTGTGAGGCCGCGCGCGGCCCGCGTCACTTTACGATCTCTTCATCCTTGACGAACATATTGGCCCAGGCGCGGTCGATGAGGTCAGGGCTCATGTGGTAGGGGGTGCCCTCGAATTCGCAGATCGCTATCATCTGGTCGATCAGGAAAACGGGCTGATAGTTCGCATAGATGTTGTTGATCGTGGGGTATTTCGTCCTGATGAGGTGGATCAGCGTTTCCTCGTCCAGCGGCATCCCCTTCTTGCGCGCCACCATGGCGAAGATCTTGAGGAAATCGGCCTGTGACGGCCCGTCGATCTTGATCTTGAAGAAGATCCGGCGCAGCGCGGCCTTGTCGAAGATCTCGTTGGGGTGGAAGTTGGTGGAGAAGATCACCAGCGTGTCGAACGGCACCTCGAATTTCTCGCCCGATTGCAGGGCGAGGATATCCTTGGATTCCTCCAGCGGCACGATCCAGCGGTTGACGAGGCTTTGCGGCGGTTCCTTCTGGCGGCCAAGGTCATCGACGATGAAGATGCCCCCCGTGGATTTGAGTTGCAGCGGCGCCTGATAGGTGCGCGCGGTGGGGTTGTAGACCAGATCGAGCATGTCGAGCGACAGCTCGCCCCCGGTGATCACCGTGGGGCGCTCGCATCGCACATAGCGCGTGTCGAAGGTCCGTCTGCGGCGCAGCGAATTGGGATCGTCCTCCTCGGTCTCGGCGGCGGAATGCACGATCGGGTCATAGACGGTGATCACCTGACCGGCATATTCGATGGCACGCGGCACATAGATCTTGTCGCCCATGGCGTCACGGATACCGTTGGAGATCGAGGATTTGCCGTTGCCGGGCGGGCCATACATGAGGATCGAGCGCCCCGCGCTCACCGCCGGGCCGAGATGATCGAGCAGCGAAGGCGGCAGGACCAGATGCCCCATGGCCGAGGTCAGTTGCGCGCGGGTGATCTGGATATTGCGGATCGACTGTCGCTTGACCTGCTCGCGGTAGACATCGAGCGGCACCGGCATGGGGCCGAAATATTCCGACTGGCTCAGCGCGTCGAGCGCGCGGCTCTTGCCGCCATCGGTGAGTTGAAACCCCATCTCGCCACCGGAATTGGCGTGAAGCGTGCCGGTCGCCTCGATCAGCTTCTGGCTGCGGGCAAGGTCGATCAGTTCCTGCGTGACGGCGCGCGGCAGGCAGATGGCCGTGGCGATATCGCCCACAAGGTCAAGATTCTTGCGAAACATGGTCTTGAGAAGAATATCGCGCATCATCACGATGGGCAGGCGCATCTCCTCGAGGCGGTTCGGAGGCGGCGGGGGCTGAACCCCCGGATGGGTCTGCATGTTCATGGCGGTGATCCTGCCCTCACGGTGTCTCGCGCCGATCATGCCCGGAAATGGTGCAGGAAATGTGGTGCGCGGCGGGCGGATTCGCGGCGGATCACACAGTGCCAAAGGCTGCCAGCCCGAGATAGAGCGCCAGCGCCGGGCCAAGCGCAAGACCCATGGGAAACTTGCCCTTCGCCTGCCAGCTTGCCCAGCCGGGGGCGAGATTGCGCAGCGGCGAGGCGCGCGCGACCCGGTGGACGATCAATCCCGCGAGCAGCATGACCGCAAGGAGCAGGGCAACCTTGGCGGCATCCGCCAGCGCCACGAAGGGCCCTGCGGCGGCAATGAACTTGGCGTCGCCCGCCCCCATGAGGCCGGCGGCATTGGCCACGATCCCCGCCGCAAGCAATGCCGCGAGATGCGTGAGCCGCCAGCCATAATCGGCCAGCGGCAGGGCGATGAGGCCGATCACGAGATAGATGACCACAAGGCAGAGCACCGCCGTGTTGGGGATTTTCATCGTGCGCAGATCGCTCCATGCCACCCAGAGGCAGACGGGCAGCACGAAGGGCAGAAACCAGAGCGCCGCCTGCGCGGGCAGAACGAAACTCATCTCGGCTCAGCCGGAATTCGATTCAAGGGCGCGCAGGTTGCGGGCGGCCTCTTCGAAATGTTGCGGATGCGTCTCTACCGCCTCTTGCAGAAGGCCCTTGCCGATGGCCACGTCGCCTTGTTTGACGGCCGAAAGCGCCAACGTGTAAAGGAGTTGCGCGCGCTCTTCCTGACTGACGGGCAAGACGGGAAGCGCATAGTTGCGCTGTGCGCCGCGTGCGAGCACGAGGTTGTTCTTGGCGGTGAAGAGTGCCGGATCATGGCGCACGGCCTCGGCAAAGAGGCGCTCGGCCCCGGCATGATCGCCGCGCGTGAGCTTGGAAAAGCCCCAGTTGTTGTAGACGCTGCCCGGCTTGGTGGTCAGACCTGCGGCAACCTCGTAGAAGCTGTCGGCCTTCTTCCAGTCCTGCTTGCTGTCGGCCACCATCGCCTCGAGCCGGTAGCGGCGATAGGTCTCGTAGGTGGGGGGGACGGTGTTCAGCACCTCGCCCGCGCGCGTCCAGTCGCTGTTGCGGATGAGCGCATCCGCGAGCGCCACGCGGTCCTCGTCGGTGGCGTCGGGATGTTCGGTCACGCGCGTCCAGGCAGCGGCGGCCTCGGTGGGGCGCTGCGCGCGGATCAGCGATTGGCCAAGGCTGCGCAAAAGGTCGATGCGGTCGGGATCGGCGGTGCTGGCGCGCTGGAAATAGGCCACCGCCTCGCCAGGATCGGCCGCGTTCAGCATCACGTCGTTGAGGCCTGTCTCATCGACGACATTGAGATCGCGCATGGCGCGATCGACCTTGTCCTCGGAGGATTTTACACATGCGCCAAGCACAAGCGCGCCGGTCACACACAGGGAAACAAGGATGGGGTGGCGCATGTCTGCGTCCTTTTACTGCCTCTGCCTCTTCAGGGTATCGTGCGAAGCAGGTAGCTCCCCCCGCCGCGCCGCACCACTTTGTATTCTTGGTTTGCCTGTTCTTCTTCAGCACCATAAACGGAAATTTCGGATTTTGCGAGTGCCAAACGCAGATTGTCGCGAATCGCGTCGCTTTCGCCATTATCGAGCGCATAGGCGCGGCGCAGCATCTGCTCGGCTTCGAGAAACTCGCCCTTTTCCATCAGCACCACGCCAAGATTGTTCCAGAATTCCGGGGTGGCGTCTTCGGTCTCGACCGCGCGGCGCAAGAGTTTCTCGGCGGTGCCGAGGCGTCCAAGGGCCAGGTTGGCGGTCCCGAGACCGGCGAGAACGTCGCCGGTCATGCCCTGCCCGACAGCCGCGCGCGAATAGGCGCGTTGCGCCAGTTCGTATTCGCCCGCATCCATCAGGCGGTGACCGACAAGAAGCGGATCTGCCGTCTCGGCCCCCGGCACCGGACCGGGGGCGTAAGGGCCTTGCGGTTGCGGCGCACCAAGACAGCCCGCGAGGGCCAGAGTGCCCAGCAAAACCGTCACTGATCGTGCCGCCATGATGCTCCGTCACTTACTCGGACATGGCCAGCAGCTCCATGATGCCCAGAACCGATGGCCCGACCAGAATGATCAACAATGGCGGCACTGTAAGCATCATCGTGGCCAATGTCATCTTGGTCGGCAGCTTGTTGGCCTTTTCTTCCGCGCGCATGACCCGTTTGTCACGCATCTCGCCGGCATAGACGCGCAACGCCTCGCCAATGGATGTGCCGAAGGTCTGCGACTGGATCAACACCGTGACAAAGCTGGAAATATCCTGAACGCCGCAGCGCTCGCCGAATTCGTTGAGAACGCCCGCCTTGTCGCGCCCGGCCTTGATCTGGAGGGCGACGATTTCGTATTCTTCCGAGAGCGCGGGATAGGCCGCGCGTATTTCACGGGCAACGCGGATGATCGCCTGATCGAGCGATTGACCGGCCTCGATGCACACGAGCATCATGTCGAGGCTGTCTGGGAAACCGTCCTGGATCTCTTCCTGCCGCTTTTGCTGACGCTTTGTCACCCAGTATTTCGGTATCATGTAGCCCGCGACGCCGGGTCCCAGAATGTAAAGCAGAGCGTCATTGACGGTGGTTTCCTGTCCGGTTTTGAACAGCAGGAAATAGATCACCCCGAGCACCAGAAGACCAAGGGCAAGACCCATTTGCGCGGCGTGGAAATAGCGCACCGCGTCGCGGTGGCGATAGCCTGCCTGCATCAGCTTGAGGCGGATTTCACTGAGCTGCTTCTTGTCCTGCGGTTCAAGAAAGCTCGCGTATTTGTCCAGTTTCTTGTTCTTGTTGCCGCTTCTGAGAGACCGGGCCTTGCCGTCTCCGGCGGTGGCGGTGCCTGCCGACTGCTTGAGCCGGTCAAGAGGGTCGGGCTTCTGCACGAGAAGAAGCGACAGCGTTGCGAGCACCATCACAAGGCCAAGCCCGCCGATGGCAAGGAGCGGCCCGAAGGGACCGAGCGTGTCGGTCAGAAAGGTCTGGATTGTCGCTGCGAGGGGCATGGCCTGTCCTTAAACCTTGATATTCACGAGGGCGCGCATCACCACGAGATTGACCACGAGAAACACGCCGACGATAATTGCCGCGGGAATGAAATAGGGGGTTTCCATCGCTTCGTCGTAATAGTCCGGCTTGAGCAACTGGATCCCGACGAGGGCAAGCAGAGGGAAGCCCGAGAGGAATTTTCCCGACCATTGCGCCTCGGCGGTGATTGCCTTGACGCGACGAAAAAGGCGAAAGCGGGCGCGGATCACCTTGGCCAGACCGTCGAGAATTTCCGCGAGGTTACCGCCCGCCTGCTGCTGGATCGTGACAGCCACGGCGAGAAAGCGCAAATCCTGCATGTCGAGCCGCTCGGACATGTCCTGAAGCGCCTCTCCGATATCCCGGCCGTAGGTTGCCTCATCGGCGATCATGCCGAATTCGGTGGCGATCGGATCTGAAACTTCGGTGGCGACAATGCCGATGGCCGATGAGAACGGGTGCCCCACCCTGAGCGAGCGCACCATCAATTCGATTGCGTCCGGCAGTTGCTCCTCGAGCATGGCCGAGCGTTTGGCCGCCTTCATGCTGATCCACAAATAGACCCCGCCGATGCCCATGGCCGCCGAGGCCACGATACGCACCGCAAGCTGGGTCTGGGTGCCGATGGTCAGCCCGAGGAACGCGAGCATGCCCGTTGCGATCATGATCAGCACGATCTGCTTGGGGGTAAAGGCGATGGCTGCCTTCTGCGCCTTTTGCGACAGGATCGCGTAGAGCGGCACACGCCGCGCCTTGAGATGCTGTTCCATCTCCTTGCGGAGCTTTTCCATCACCTCTTCGCGGTTGCCCGTCTTGTCGAGCATTTCCAGGCGTCGGTTCACACGGCTGTCAAGGCTGATCGAGCGCCCGAAAACGGTGAGGTAAAGCCCCTCCACCAGCACAAGGACGCCAATGAAGATGAGGCCGTAGATGATCGGTTCGGCGCTGAGACTCATGATGTCACTCCGCGGCTACGGGTTCATAGATCGAGGCCGGCAGATCAAAGCCCCAAAGACGGAAGCGCTCGGAGAAGTGCGAGCGCACGCCGGTGGCGGTGAAATGGCCGATGATCTTGTTGTCGGCCGTCAGGCCTGCGCGCTGAAAGCGGAACACTTCCTGCATCGAGATGACCTCGCCCTCCATGCCGGTGATCTCGGTGATCGAGGTCATCCGGCGCGAGCCGTCCTGAAGGCGGCTTGCCTGCACGATCAGGTTGACCGCGCTTGCAATCTGGTTGCGCACGGCCTTGAGCGGCATCTCGAGCCCGGCCATGGCGACCATGTTTTCCAGACGGCTGATGGCGTCGCGCGCATTGTTGGCGTGGATCGTCGTCATCGAGCCGTCATGGCCGGTATTCATCGCCTGAAGCATGTCGATCACCTCCTCGCCGCGCGTCTCGCCGACGATGATGCGGTCGGGGCGCATCCGGAGCGCGTTCTTGATACAGTCGCGTGCCGTCACCTCGCCCTTGCCCTCGACGTTGGGCGGGCGGGTTTCCATGCGCCCGACATGGATCTGCTGAAGTTGCAATTCGGCGGTATCCTCGATGGTGAGGATGCGTTCGGCATTGTCGATGAAAGACGAGAGCGCGTTGAGCGTTGTCGTTTTACCGGAGCCGGTTCCGCCCGAGACGATGACGTTGAGGCGGGTGGCGACGGCGGCCTGAAGATAGGCGGCCATCTCCTCGGAGAAGGCACCGAAGCGCACCAGATCGTCGATCCCGAGCTTGTCCTTCTTGAATTTGCGGATCGACACGAGGCTGCCATCCACCGCGATCGGTGGCACCATGGCGTTGAAGCGCGAGCCGTCGGCAAGGCGTGCGTCCACATAGGGGTTCGATTCGTCCACGCGGCGTCCCACGGCGCTCACGATCTTGTCGATGATCCTCAGGAGGTGCTTTTCATCCTTGAAGGTCACGTCGCTGACCACGAGCTTGCCGTTGCGTTCGATGAATATCTGGTGCGGGCCGTTGACGAGGATATCGCTGATCGTGTCATCCTTGAGCAGGGTTTCCAGAGGGCCAAGGCCCTTGACCTCGTCGTAAAGCTCCTGCGTGAGTTGCGCGCGGTCCTCGCGATTGAGGACGATGCCTTTTTCCTGAAGCAGCTCGCCCGCGATGGAGCTGATCTCGGCGCGCAGATCGGACTCGGCGGCGGTGTCGAGCGCGGCAAGGTTGAGATTGTCCAGAAGCGCGCGGTGCAACTCGATCTTGATCTCGCCGAGCCGTTCCTTGCGCTTGCGCTCCTTGTCCACAGGCTGCGCGCTGGCCGGAGTCGTCTGCGCGGGCTTGCGCAGGCTGGTGATCTGGGCCGTCGACGCTGTTGCGGCCGCTTGCGCCGAGGATTTCGATTCGGTCGCGGCGGTGCCTGCGGGTTTCTTGTATCGAGAGAACATCGTTGTCAGTCCTTCCTCAAGCGGCCTCGGACTCTTCGCGGCCAAGGTCGTGCAGGGATTTCGCAAGTTTGGCGATCTCGCGGCGCAACGGGTTCTTGGCTGCGCTCATTGCGAGCGGCAGCCCGTGATCCGCGCTCTGGGCGGCGGCGCGCCCGCCATCGGGCAGTTGGATGTCGATGGCGATATCGAGGTTTTCGCTCAGACGGCGCACCCGGCTCTTGCCGGTCAGATCGGTGAATTTCGGCGCGCGGTTCAGGCAGAAGCGGAGCTTTTCGAATGGCAGCTCCTCGGATTGCAGCGCGCGCTTGATCCGCTGACAATTCTGGGCCGACCGCATGTCGAGTTCGAGCGTGGCAAAATAGATCTGGCACGCATTCAGGACCGACTCGGTCCATTGCACCAGGGAGGTCGGCATGTCGATGATGATGTAATCGAAATGCTGACGCGCCAGATCAAGCACCCGCTTGATGTCGTCCGAGTTGATGAAATCGAGCGGCAGGATGTCCGTGGGCGCGGTCAGCACGCGCAGCTTGTCCTCGAACGTGACGAAGGCCTGTCGCAAGATATCCTCGTCGAGCCGCTCCGTGTCGGACCACATCTCGAAAACGACATCGCGGCGCGGCAGGTCAAGGAAGGTGGCGACGGACCCGAATTGCAGGCTGAGATCGATCAGGCAGACTTGCGGCGGCTTGGCCTTGTCCGTTATCGCCAGTTCCCAGGCAAGGTTGGTGGCGAGTGTCGTGGCACCGGTGCCACCCGCGAGGCCCTGCACGGCCAGCACCACACCGGCACCGTTCTTCGGGAGTGATTCGGGCGGCTTCGGCGTCGCCGCCATGGCGTGAACGGGTGCCGGTGCCGCCCTGAGACGTTCAATGGCCGCCTCCAACTCGCCTTCCGGCAGGGGGTAGGGGACAAATTCATCCGCTCCCCTGCGCAAAAGCTGATGCAACGAGGCGGGGCTGACATCCTCGGCAATGAGGATGCATTTGATCCTTTTGTCATGTGCCACGGTGATGATTTCGGTCAGCAGAGCGAGGTCCTCTTCGTCGCCGGCATCCATTGCCAGGGCCACGAATTCAAGCGCCTCCGCCTCCGGTTGGGCGAGGAAGGCCAGCGCCTCGGCAAAGCCGAGATCGCCCCACGCGTCACCCATCGCGGTTTCCATGTCCTCGATGAGGAGGTCGAAATTCTGGACGTCTCTGCTGATCGTGCAGGCACGAATCGGGTTCGGCGCGGTTTGGGTCATTGTGCTACTCGTCATGCCAATCTTGCATTTATGGCCTGACGTTACGGACAGTCAGACCCTTGTTGTTGAGGCAACATGTCCGAGAATGTTGGCGATATTTGGCCAAAAGATCGTCATTACTGGAAGACAAAAAAAACCCGCCGATTTCGGCGGGTTCTGTGGTCTGGCAGGCAGGGGCGAGAGTGTCCGATCTTCTGTGTAACTGCGCTTTGGTCCATGCTTCTTGAGAGGAGTGAGGACGATGACGATATCCAAGGAATTACTGGACGAACT
>NZ_JBEPPW010000007.1:0-192096 GCF_040547525.1 Roseovarius sp. MBR-6
GCTGCCTCACGGCAACGCGTCACAGGTGGGCGGATAGCCCGGAACAGGTGGGCGCATGTTGTCGGAATGGGTGGGCGGATGTTCCGGAATACGCAGGCCGGTTCCGGTGCGCCGCCATTTCAGCGCGTCTCTTGCAATCTGCCACAGCCCCTTTGGTCCGAGGCTGACCACATCGTCGCGGCGCGCGGTGTCGGCGAGGATATAGTCGAGATGATCCTGAAGGTTCGCCCCCACGCCGGGCAGGTCGTGCCGAACCGCGATGCCATGCGCCTCGAGCTCCTCCGCCGGGCCGATGCCCGACAGCATGAGCAGTTGCGGCGAGCCGAAGGCCCCCGAGGACAGGATCACCTCGCGCCGCGCGCGCATCTCATGCAGCCGCCCCCGCCTGCGATAGCGCAGCCCCACCGCACGCCCGTCCTCGATCAGAACCCGCTCGGCCTGCGCGCGGGTGATCACCGTCAGGTTCGGGCGCGCCATCGCCGGAAAGACATAGGCCTCCGCCGCCGAACAGCGCTCGCCCTTCTGTGCCCCGTCGGAAAACTGCGTGACCTGATAGAACCCCGCCCCCTCCTGCCGCGCTCCGTTGAAATCGGGATTGCGCGGGATTTGCAGATGCGCGCAGGCCTCCACGAAGGCCGCAGAGATCACGCGCGGCGCGCTCTGATCGCAGACCTTGAGCGGGCCGTTCTGCGCGTGCAGATCGTCGCCAAAGCGCGCATTGCCCTCGGCGCGCCGGAACCATGGCAGCACGCTCTGCCAGTCCCAGCCGTCGCAGCCCAGATCGGCCCAGTCGTCGTAATCACTCGGGTGGCCGCGCACATAGAGCATGGCGTTGATCGCGCTCGATCCGCCAAGCGCGCGGCCGCGCGGCTGATAGCCGCGCCGACCGCCAAGGCCGGGTTGGGGCACGGTGTGAAACGCCCAGTTGTTGATCCGGGGCCGCCCCGAGACCATCGCCGCAACCAGCCCCGGCGCACGAATGAAGATGTCGCGCCCGCCGCCCCCTGCCTCGATCAGACAGACGCTGACGCCCGGATCCTCGCTCAGCCGCGCGGCCATCACGCAACCCGCCGACCCTGCTCCGACAATGATGTAATCGAACATGCCCGGCCCTTCCCGCACTTGCGCCAGTCCAGGGCGCAGCAGAGCGACCGGCCAAGCGCGACCTCACGTCAGGTCGGGCTCATCCCGCGAAGGCGCTCGGAGCGGCGGCGCAAGAGTTCGACCGTGGTCAGCAGCGCGATGGAGATGATCACCAGAAGCGTCGCCACGGCCAGGATCGACGGGCTGATCTGTTCGCGGATCCCGTTCCACATCTGGCGCGGGATGGTCTGTTGCTCATGGCTGCCGATGAAGAGCACGACCACCACCTCGTCGAACGATGTGACAAAGGCGAAGAGCGCGCCTGACACCACCCCCGGCGTGATCAGCGGCAATTGCACCTTGAAGAAGGTGCGCACAGGCCCTGCCCCGAGATTGGCCGAGGCCCGCAAGAGCGAGCGGTCAAAGCCTGCAAGCGTCGCCGTCACCGTGATGATGACGAAGGGAATACCAAGCGTCGCATGGGCCAGAACAACGCCCAGATAACTGTTGGCCAGACCCGTCGCCGAGTAGAAGAAGAACAGCCCCGTCGCCGTGATGATGATCGGCACGATCATCGGCGAGATCAGGATCGCCATGATCGCCTTTTGATAGGGCATCTCGGGCCGCGACAGGCCAAGCGCCGCCAACGTGCCAAGCGAGGTGGCCAGGATCGTCGAGAAAAACCCGATGATGACCGAATTCTTGGCCGCCTTGACCCAGGCCGCGTTCTGCCAGACGTCCGACCACCAACTATTGTCGCGGGCCGCCCCAGGCTCCAGCATCCCGAAAGTCAAAAGGTTCTCATACCAGCGCGTCGAATAGCCCTCGGAATCGAAGGTCAGCATTTTCTGGGTAAAGGTGAAATACGGCTCGGCGTTGAAGCTGAGCGGAATGATCACGAGGATCGGCGCGATCAGGAAAAAGAAGATCAGCCCGCAGAGCACCAGATAGACGTAATGCCAGAGCCGTTCGAGCGGGGATGCGTAGATCGGAAGCGCCATCGGTCCTATCCCAGTTTCATGTTGTCGATACCGACGATACGGTCATACACCCAATAGAGCACCAGCACCGCCGCCAGCAGCATCGCCGCCAGGGCCGCCGCCAGCGACCAGTTGAGCGAACTCAGCATGTGAAAGGCGATCTGGTTGGAAATCAGTGTGCCGGTGGCCCCGCCCACCAGCGCGGGCGTGATGTAATAGCCCACGGCAAGGATAAAGACGAGGATCGCCCCCGCACCGATCCCCGGCACGGTCTGCGGCACATAGATGCGGCGGAAGGTGGTCCAGCTTGTGGCCCCCAGACTGCGCGCGGCGCGGGCATAGCTGGGCGGGATGGTCTTCATCACCGAATAGAGCGGCAGGATCATGAAGGGCAGCAGGATATGCGTCATGGCTATGATCGTGCCGGTCTGGTTATACATCATCGCAAGCCGGTTATCATCGCCCAGTATCCCAAGCCCCACCAACGTGTTGTTGATGACCCCCTGCCCCTGCAACAGGACCATCCAGCTTGTCGTGCGCACCAGCAACGAGGTCCAGAACGGCAGCAGCACGAGAATGAGCAGCAGGCTCGCCTTGCGCATCGGCAACACCGCAAGCAGATGCGCCACCGGAAACCCGAGGATGAGGCACAGCCCGGTGATCACGATCGAAAGCACGAACGTGCGGGTGAAGAGCGTCACATAGATGCGGTTTTGCTCATCGGCGCGGGCAAACTCGCCCTCCGGCGTGATCTTGCGATCCACCGCCGCCTGATAGAAATTCAACGTGACAGGCTTCGCGGCGGAACGCATCGCCGCCCAGAGATCGCGCCGCTCCCACCCATTGTCCACGTCAAGCACCGCCTCGCGATAGGGTGGCTCAAGCCCGTCAACGCGCCGCGCCGTCGAAGTGAAAAGCGAGCGCGTGCCCGGCACCTCGTAGTTGATCCGTGTGCCGACGGCGCCCTGCGTGCGCGCCTCCTTTGCGGCACGCAGGTCGGTCACGAGCGCCTCGAAGGCCGACTCGTCCGGCTCGGCATCCGGATTTTCCGAAAACCATTGGGTGAGCGCGGGCATGTTGGCGCTGAACGTGTCGTTCAGCACCGACCGCGACAGCATCTGCCCGATGGGAATGATGAAGGTCAGCAACACGAAGGCCAGCAGCGGCAGCACCAGAAGAAAGGCCCGGATACGCGCACGCCGCTCTGCCTGCGCAAGCGCCTGCTTGAGCGGCCGGCCATCCGGTGTCCGCAAGGCGCCTGCGATGTCGGTTTGCATATCGGCGGCGGTGTCGGCCATGTCGGTGCGGTCCTTCGTGTCGAATGTCGCCGGGGCGCGGGCACGGCCCCGCCCCGGCGCGTGTCACGGTTACTGAAGCAGCCAGGCGTTGAAACGCTCGGTCAACTCAACCTTGCGGTCGGCCCAGAACTCGAAGTCATTGGCCAGCGCGGTCTTGAGGTTCTCGGGCGCGGTCGGCATATGCGGGCCCATCTCGGTCTTGCCATCGTTGAACAGGCCCACGAGCGGTGCGGAGGATTTGCGCGCCGGACCGTAGCTGATCCAGGCCGCCTGATCCGCCAGACGTTGCGTGTCGGTGGCATAGCTGATGAACTTCAGCGCCTCTTCCTTGTTGGGCGCGCCCTTGGGGATCACGAAGAGGTCGAAATCAAGGATCTGGCCGTCCCAGATGATGTCGAAGGGCTGGCCCTCGGTCACCTGCGCGTTGAAGATCCGCCCGTTATAGGCGGTGGTCATCACCACTTCGCCATCGGCCAGAAGCTGCGGCGGCTGCGCGCCCGCTTCCCACCAGACGATGTCGGACTTGATCGTGTCGAGCTTGGCAAAGGCGCGGTCAACGCCCGCGTCGGTCCCGAGCGTGTCATAGACCTGATCGGCAGGGACGCCATCGGCAATGAGCGCCATTTCCAGAAGGGCGGTCGGATCCTTGCGCGCGCCGCGCTTGCCGGGGAACGTCGTGGTGTCGAAGAAATCGGCGAGGGTTGTGGGCGTGCCGCTCACATTGTTGGTGTTGTAGGCGACAACGGTCGACCACACGATTGACGGAACGGCACAATCCGAGACCATCCCGGCGGGAAGGAAATCCTCGGTCGCGGGCGTGCCGTCGGGCGCGGCCGGCAGGGCCGAATGGTCGATCACCTCAAGCAGGCCCTCGTCACAGAGGCGCACGGCGTCGGCCAATTCGATATCGGCCACGTCCACGGTGATGTTGCCTGCCTCGACCTGCGCCTTGATCGGCGTTGCCGGGTTGTCGGCATCGACCGAATTGACCTTGATGCCGGTCTCGGCGGTAAAGGGCTTGTGATAGGCTTCCACCTGGCTTTTGGTATAGGCCCCGCCCCAGGACATGACCGTGACTTCCTGCGCCGAGGCGGCGAAGGCCATCCCGGTCAGGGCGGTGGTAAGGATAAGTGTCTTTTTCATGGTTACTCCCTGAGTTTATCAGGCACGGGTCGCCTTTTGCGCCCCGGCCGTGTTTGCCCCGCCCACAGTCCGCGCACGGGGTATCTGGTCTAGCGCGCCGGCAGATCGAGCGCGCGGCAATCCTCCGGCAACCAGCCGATCTCGATCTCCTCGCCCGGTTGCAGGCGGCGTTGATCGGGGGCATTGCGGGTCTTGATGATGAAATCGTCGCGCCCCGCCACCTTGAGCCGGGTGCGAAAGATATCGCCCATGTAGATGAATTCGAGCACCTCGGCCTTGAGCGTATGCACGCCCGCCTTGAGCCGCTCGCGGTTGAACTCCACCCGCTCGGGGCGGATGGAAATCAGCGTGCGGTCGCCCGGCCGCTCGACATTGACGGGTTTGGCGTCGATCAGATCCCCATTGTCAAGCTCGACCAGCGCCACACCGCCCTTGATCTCCTTGACGGTGCCCTCAAGCGTGTTGTTCTCGCCGATGAACTGCGCGACGAAACTGTTCTGCGGACTCTCGTAAAGCTCGTCGGGCGGCGCGATCTGCTGGATCTTGCCATCGTTGAAAACGGCAACCCGGTCCGACATGGTCAGCGCCTCGGTCTGGTCATGGGTCACGTAGACCGTCGTGATCCCGAGGTTATGCGCGAGGTGCGTGATCTCGAACTGCATCTTTTCGCGCAACTGCTTGTCGAGCGCGCCAAGCGGCTCGTCCATCAGCACCAATTCCGGCTCGAACACCAGCGCGCGCGCGAGCGCCACGCGCTGCTGCTGCCCGCCCGATAGCTGCGCCGGACGCCGGTTGCCAAAGGCCCCCATTTCCACCATGTCGAGCGCGCGCCGGATCTTGCCCTCGCGCTCGGACTTGCCCATGCCGCGCACCTCGAGCGGAAAGCTCAGGTTCTCGGCAATCGTCATGTGCGGAAACAGCGCGTAGTTCTGGAACACCATCCCGATCCCGCGCTTGTGTGGCGGGATGTGGTTGATGGGCCGCCCGTCCAGACGGATATCGCCATGGGTCGCGGTCTCGAAGCCGGCCAGCATCATCAGGCAGGTGGTCTTGCCCGATCCCGACGGCCCGAGCATGGTCAGAAACTCGCCCTTGGGGATGCTGAGGTTGAGATCCTTCACGACAAGCGTTTCGCCGTCGTAGCTTTTTTGCACGCGTTCGAATTCAACGAACGCATCCCTTGCGGATGTTGAGGCCACCGGCCACTCCCTGTTTTATTCGCGCGTGGTTTGCCCACGTTCACATCAAAGTAAATCGTCATTAGCATGGTCGCGCAAGCAGGATTTGCCGCTTTCAGGCCGAGCGACGCATGACAATCGAAGAATCGGTCACAAATCCGGCATCTGCGCAAGAACGTCCCACGCCATGCAAGGGCCGAGCGCTATCGCAGCACTTTCTCGACCGCGCGCACCGTCTTGGTCACCACCTCATCGGCCTCTTCGCGTGTCAGGCAAAACGGAGGCGCAAACCCGAGGATGTCGCCCTGTGGCATGGCCCGCCCGATGACGTGACTCTCGGCAAGGGCTGCCGCGATCTGCGGCCCGACCTTGTCGGCGGCGTCAAAGAAGGTGCGGCTGTCACGGTCCTTGACGAATTCCACCGCGCAGAGCATCCCCTCGCCACGCACCTCGCCCACGTTGGGGTGATGCCCGAGCGCCTCGGCCATGGTCCGGTTGAGATAGCCGCCCACCTCGCGGTTGTTGGCGATGAGGTTCAGATCATCGAGCAGCTTGAGGTTGGCCACCCCCGCCGCGGCCCCGATGGGATGCGCCGAATAGGTCCAGCCATGGCCGATGGGGCCGTTCTCGTCCGTGCCCTGCTCCAGCACGGCCCACATCTTGTCGCTGACGATGGAACCCGAGAGCGGCGCATAGGCCGAGGTCAGCCCCTTGGCGATGGTGATGAGGTCGGGCTTGAGGCCGTAATGATCCGACCCGAACATCGTCCCCAAGCGACCAAAGCCGGTCACCACCTCATCCGCGACAAGCAGGATGTCGTGCTTCTCCAGCACCTCCTGAATGGCGGCCCAATAGCCTGCGGGCGGCGGCACGATGCCCCCCGTTCCCAACACCGGCTCGCCGATGAAGGCGGCGATGGTGTCGGCCCCTTCCCGCTCGATCAACGCCTCAAGCTCTGCCGCGCAATGGGCCACGAACTGCGCCTCGGACTGCTCGAGGATGTCGCGGCGATAGTAATAGGGGGCCGTCGTGTGGATCACCTGCGCAAGCGGCAGATCGAATTTCTGGTGAAAGAGGTGCAGGCCAGTCAGCGAGCCGGTCATCAGGCCAGAGCCGTGATAGCCGCGCCAGCGCGAGATGATCTTCTTCTTCCCGGGGCGGCCGAGGATGTTGTTGTAATACCAGATCAGCTTGATGTTGGTCTCGTTCGCATCACTACCCGACAGACCGAAATACACCTTCGACATATGCGCCGGCGCGCGGTCCATGATCATCTTTGCCAAAGTGATCGACGCCTCGGTGCCGTGGCCCACATAGGCGTGGTAATAGGCCAGCTCGCGCGCCTGCGCGGCAATCGCCTCGGCGATCTCCTGACGCCCGTAGCCCACGTTGACACAGTAAAGCCCGGCAAAGGCATCAAGCAGCCGGTTGCCGTCACGGTCCTCGATATGACAGCCGCTTGCGGTGCGGATCACGCGGTTTGGGGCCTCGCCGCGCGCGAATTGCGCCAGATGCGTCGAGGGGTGGAAGAAGTTTTCGCGATCCCATTGATCGAGTTGGTCATTCCGCAGCATCGTTGTTCCTTTCGTTTATGGTCGGCACCGGAATTTTCAAAAAATTCCGGGCCGAAATCTTTTCAAGATTTCGTCTGCTCACGCCCAATCGCGGCAGACATACTTGATCTCCATGAATTCCTCCATGCCGCGCCGTGCCCCTTCGCGGCCCAGCCCCGATTGCTTGACCCCGCCAAAGGGAATGGGCGCGCCGGTGACCTTGGTGCGGTTGACCGCGACCATGCCGAATTGCAGCGCCCGCGTCATCCGGTAGATGCGGCGCGGATCATGGCTGTGCAGATATGCGATGAGGCCATACTCGGACGCATTGGCACGGCGCACCACCTCTTCTTCGGTGTCAAAGGGCGTGATGGCGGCCACCGGGCCGAAGGTCTCGTCACACATGATCGCCGCCTCGTCGGGCACATCGATGAGCACGGTGGGCTGATAGAAGAGCGGGCCGAGATCGTCGCGCTGCCCGCCACAGGCCAGTTTCGCGCCGTGTTCGAGCGCATCGGCTACATGCTCCTCCTGCTTGCGCACCGCCGCCTCGTTCATCAGCGGGCCGATATCGGGGTCGTCCATACCGAGCCCGAGGGTGAGCTTTTGCGTCGCTTCGGTGAACCGGCGGCAGAACTCCTCATAAATCGCGCGCTCCACGTAGATGCGGTTGGCACCCAGACAATCCTGCCCGGATGTGGCGAATTTCGCCTTGATCGTCTCCTCGACCGCCGTCTCCAGATCGGCGTTCCTGAACACGATCACCGGCGCGTGGCCGCCCAGTTCCATCACCAGTTTCTTCACGGTGCCCGCGCATTGGCGATAGAGCAACTGCCCGATATTGGTCGAGCCAGTGAAGCTCAGCGCGCGCACGCGGGTGTCTTGGGTCCACGGCTCCACCACCGTTGCGGCGCGGCCCGTCACCACGTTGAACACGCCCGCCGGGATGCCCGCGCGCTCCGCGAGTTCCGCGAGCGCCAGCGCCGAATAGGGCGTCTCTCCGCTCGGGTGCGCCACCACCGTGCAGCCCGCCGCCATCGCCGCCGCCGCCTTGCGCGTCAGCATCGCGGCGGGGAAATTCCACGGGGTGATGAGGGCAGCCACGCCCACCGGCTCCAGCCACAGCTCGACCTCGGCATCGGGCAGGTGGCTGGTCACGCCCTCGATATTGGGGCGCTTTGACTCTTCGGCGTAATATTCCACGAAACTCGCCGCATAGTCGATCTCGCCGCGCGCTTCCGAGAGGGGTTTGCCCTGCTCCAGCACCGTGATGCGCGCGAGGTCTTCCTTGTGCGCGATCATCAGATCGAACCAGCGGCGCAGCACGGCCGACCGGTCCTGCGGCAGGGTCATCGCCCAATCGTCGAACGCGTCCTGCGCGGCATCGACCGCCAGCCGCGCCTGATCGGCGCTGAGCGCGGCCACATCGCCAAGCACCGCGCCATCGGCGGGATTGCGCACGGCGAAGGTCTCTCCGCCGTCGCCGGCCACCCATTTTCCGCCCAGATAGGCGAAGTTGCGCACAAGGCGCGTGTCGGTGATCCCGTTACGGGTCCAGATCGCTGAGTGAGACATGAGGCCCTCCTTTATCGCAGAAGGATAGGCTGCGCGCGCAAAGGATGGGGCTGACTTTGTGCTCGAATGAAGATTTTTCTTCGGAAAAACCTGCTTCCAGCAGACGATTCAACCGAAAAACATCTCAAGCGGCGGCAGACGCGGGGATTTGACCGGCTTGGTCACGATATAGGTAAAATAGCGCGCCAGCCCGATGCGTGCCTCCAGCATCTCATCGATCAGCCGCTGATAGGCGTCGATGTCGCGGGTGACGATCTGCATGAGATAATCGAACCCGCCACCCAGCGCCCAACAGGCCGTCACCTCGCCATATTGCTGCACGCTGTCCTCGAAGGCGCGAAAGCTTGCCGGGGTGTGATCGGCCAGTTCCACCGCGACGAACACCGTCACATGCGGCCCCAGCTTCTTGAGACTGATACGCGCGTGATAACCCTCGATAAGCCCTGCCTCCTCCAACCTTCGCAGCCGCTCCCAGCACGGGCTCGCCGAGAGGCCGACGCGGGCCGCCAGATCGGCCTTGGTGATGCGCCCCTCATCGGCCAGCACCCGCAAGATATCGAGATCGCGCGCGTCGAGCTTCATGGATGGATCACCGCAGCCCGCGCGCAACCGACAGGCCGGAGCCGCGCCGCGCCGGACGCCAAGGCATTGAACGGATTGACCAAAGCCGGATGATTCGCGAGGCTGGGCAAATTGACACGCTCCCTTTGCGGTGCAGGCAACTTGCAGGGATGACGCAATGGGGTCAACATGCCGCCAGAACCTGCTCTGAAAACGACACGGATTGACGGATTTCTCGGGCCGAGACCCAAGCGAACCGCCTATCCGGGCAAAAGCCACCAGCACGGGACCCGATCATGATTGAAAAAGACCTGCCCTTTTCCGCCGCCGAATATGCCCGCCGCCTCGACAAGACACGCGCGGCCATGGCGCGGCAGGGGCTTGAGGTGCTCTTCGTCACCGATCCCTCGAACCAGCACTGGATCACGGGCTATGACGGCTGGTCGTTCTACGTGCATCAGGGCGTGATCGTCCTGCCCGAGGCCGATCCGGTCTGGTGGGGGCGCAATCAGGATGCCAATGGCGCTGTGCGCACCGTGTGGATGACCGATGACCGGGTGATCGGCTATGCCGACAATTACGTGCAATCGACCGAGCGCCACCCGATGCAGGATCTGGCCGAACGCTTGCGCGGCATGGGACTGGCGGACAAGCGCATCGGCGTGGAGATGGACAATTACTATTTCTCCGCCAAGGCCATGGACGTGCTGCGCGCGGAACTGCCCGAGGCCACGTTGCTTGACGCAACGGCGCTGGTGAACTGGCAGCGCGGGGTGAAATCCGATGAGGAGCTGGCCTTTATCCGCAAGGCCGCGGCAATCTCGGAAAAGATCACCGACGGGCTGATGGAGCGGGTCGAGCCGGGTATCCCCAAGAACGAGATCGTGGCCGAGATCTTCCGCGACGCGATCCGGGGCGTTGACGGGGCCTGGGGCGACTATCCGGCCATCGTGCCCTTGCTGCCCTCGGGCTCGGATGCCGCAGCCCCCCACCTGACATGGAACGGGCGCGCCTTCGCCACCGGCGAGGCGACCTTTTTCGAGATATCCGGCTGCTACCGCCGCTATCACGCGCCGTTCTGCCGGACATTGTTTCTGGGCAAGCCGCCGCAATTCCTGCTCGACGCCGAAAAGGCGCTGGTCGAGGGGCTGGAAGCGGGGCTGGAGGCGGCAAAGGCCGGCAACCGTGCCTGCGACATCGCCAATGCGCTTGCCGCCCCGCTGGAACGCGCGGGCATCGAGCGCGGTGCGCGCTGCGGCTATCCCATCGGCCTGAGCTACCCGCCCGACTGGGGCGAGCGTACGATATCCCTGCGCGCCGAGGACGAGAGCGTGCTGGAGCCGGGCATGACCTTCCATTTCATGCCCGGTCTCTGGATGTCCGACTGGGGGCTCGAGATCACCGAATCGATCCTCATCACCGAGAGCGGCCCGGCGGAAACCTTCTGCAACCGCCCCCGCAAGATGTATGTCAAGGACTGAGGCCGCGCCCTTCATCTTGCCGCAAATATCCCGGGGAGTGTGAGGGGCTGGCCCCTCACGCCGCCGCTTGCATCAGCCCCTCGGCCCGGATCTGGCGCTCGGCCTCGTCGAGCGATTGCCAGGCGCGCTCGATCAGCGTGTCGATCTCGGATTTGGAAATCACCAGCGGCGGCGAGATGATCATGCGGTCGCCGACATGGCGCATCACCAGGTTGTTGGCAAAGCACCGTTCGCGGCAGATATAGCCCACGGTGCCCGGCTCGGAGGCGAACTTGGCGCGGTTGGCCTTGTCGGGCGTGAGCGCGATGGAGCCCATCAGCCCCACGATCCGCGCCTCGCCCACCAGGGGATGCTCGGCAAGGCTCTCCCATTTTTGCTTGAGATAGGGCCCGGTGTCTTGCGCCACGCGCTCGATGATCCGCTCTTCCTCGAGGATGCGCAGGTTTTCCAGCGCCACCGCGCAGGACACGGGATGCCCGGAATAGGTATAGCCGTGGTTGAACTCGCAGGCGTTGATAACCTTGGCCACACGGTCGTTGACGATAGAGCCGCCGATGGGCGCATAGCCCGACGAGAGGCCCTTTGCGATGGTCATGATGTCGGGGCGGATGCCCATGGTCTGGCTGCCGAACCAGTTGCCGGTGCGCCCGAACCCGCAGATCACCTCGTCGGCGATCAAGAGGATGCCGTATTTGTCGCAGATCCGCTGGATTTCCGGCCAATAGCTGTCAGGCGGGATGATCACCCCGCCCGCGCCCTGCACCGGCTCGCCAATAAAGGCGGCGATGCGGTGGGGCCCAAGTTCCTCGATCTTCTCTTCCAACTGCCGCGCGCGGGCGAGGCCGAATGCCTCGGGGTCCATGTCGCCGCCCTCGCCATACCAGTGCGGCTGGTCGATATGGTGGATGTCCGGGATCGGCATTCCGCCCTGCGCGTGCATTCCCGCCATGCCGCCCAGCGAGGCGCTGCCCATGGACGAGCCGTGATAGCCGTTCTTGCGCGCGATGATGATCTTGCGCTCGGGCTCGCCCAGTTCGGCCCAATAGGTGCGGACCATACGGATATTGGTGTCGTTCGCCTCGGATCCCGACCCGGCATAGAAGATGTGGTTGAGATCGTCCGGTGCCAGCTCCGCCAGCTTGGCCGCAAGCGCGATGGCGGGCACGTGGCTGGTCTGGAAGAAGGTGTTGTAGAACGGCAATTCGCGCATCTGGCGCGCCGCCGCCTCGACCAGTTCCTCGCGCCCGTAGCCTACGTTGACGCACCAGAGCCCGGCCATGCCGTCGAGGATCTCGTTGCCCTCGCTGTCGGTGAGCGTCACGCCGCGCGCGCGGGTGATGATCCGCGCGCCTTTCGTGCCCAACTCGTCGCCATGGGTGAAGGGATGCATGTGATGCGCGGCGTCAAGCGCCTGAAGCTCGGCCGTGGGCAGGTGGTTGGTGATCGCGGTCATGGCGGTCCCTTTCGGTCCTGGGAATCGGGGGGGCGGCCCGGTCAGCCGCTTTGCGCCAAGAATATGATCAAATTTTTTGCTGTCAATCGAATCAGTGACCCCGCGCCGCCTGCGCAAGGGATTGCCGCACCTGCTCCATTCCCTGCACCACATCGGCGCGGATCGCCTCTGCGGCGGCCTCACCGTTTCGTGCGCGCATGGCCTCGAGCAGGTCCTTGTGCTTGTCAGGCAGGCCCTGCGTGCCGACCCGCCCGCACACCACCCGCAACGACGGGCCAAAGCGCAGCCAAAGACCATCCGCGACATCGGCAAGGATCGGCGCATCGGCAATCTCGTAAATACGCCGATGAAAGCGGTAGTTGAGTTCGAGATAGCCGCGCATGTCCCCGCGCAGGATCGCGCGATCTAGATCGTCGTCGATGACGGTCAGCCCGCGCAGGTCAGCGGCGTTTGCCCGCGCCGTGGCGCGCTCTGCCAGATGTGGATCAAGCCATTGACGGGCATAGATCAATTCGCCCACATGCCCGGCATCGAGCAGGGGCACGCAAACCCGCCTGTTGCCCTGAAATTCAAGCGCCCCCTCGGCGATCAGCCGCCGCAATGCCTCGCGCACCGGGGTCATGCCCGCGCCGAGACGGTCGCACAGGCCCTGGATCGTCACCGCCTGTCCCGGTGCCAGATCGCCAAAGAGCACGAGATCGCGCAACTGGCGGTAAATCGTCTCATGCGCCGGAAGGCGCGAGACGGCGGCTGACTCGCTGCCCGTTTTCCGTGCTGTCTTCTGCATCCTTGCGCCCTCTTCGATCCTTGCCGCAACTCCATACTTGCGAGTTTAGCGGCTGCATGAAAACATTACCATATTGCCAGACGCGCGATTTTTTGATCAAATCCGCGACAAGGCAGGAAACGTGCCGAACCAACGGGAGAAGATAATGCGACATCTGATGATGACCACCACCGCGGCGCTTGCCCTCACGGCTTTCGCCGCCCAGGCACAGGAAGTGCGCGTCTACAACTGGTCCGACTATATCGACGAAGGTCTTCTGACCAAGTTCGAGCAGGAGACCGGGATCAAGTTGATCTATGACGTGTTCGACAGCAACGAGGTGCTGGAAACCAAGATGCTCGCCGGGGGATCGGGCTATGACGTGGTCGTGCCCACAGGCACGTTCCTTCAGCGTCAGATCACGGCAGGGGCGTTTCAGAAGCTCGACAAATCGAAGCTGCCCAATCTCGAGAACATGTGGGACGTGATCGAGGCGCGCACCGAGCAATACGACCCCGGGAACGCCTATTCGATCAACTACATGTGGGGCACCACCGGCATCGGCGCGAATGTCGGCAAGGTGACCGAGATCCTTGGCGACGATGCGCCGCTCGACAGTCTCGAGCTGGTGCTCAACCCCGAGAACATGGCCAAGCTGGCCGAATGCGGTGTGCATTTCCTCGATGCGCCCGCCGAGATGATCCCGATGGCGCTCAAATATATCGGCGAGGACCCCAACAGCCATGACCCGGACGTGATCGCCAAGGCCGAACCGGTGCTGAGCGCGGTGCGCCCGTATATCCAGAAATTCCACAGTTCGGAATACATCAACGCGCTCGCCAACGGCGATATCTGCGTGGCTGTCGGCTGGTCGGGTGACATCCTTCAGGCGCGCGACCGCGCCGACGAGGCCGATAACGGCGTCGAGATCGTCTATAACGCCGCCACCGAAGGCGCGCAGATGTGGTTCGACCAGATGGCCATTCCGGTCGACGCGCCCAACCCGGACGCGGCGCATGTGTTCCTGAACTTCATCATGGACGCCGAGAACATGGCCGCCGCCTCGAACTATGTCTATTACGCCAATGGCAACGCGGCCTCGAAGGAGTTTCTCGAAGAGGACGTGATCGGCGACCCGGCGATCTACCCGTCGCAGGCAGCGATGGACAACCTCTTCACCACCACGCCCTATCCGGCCAACGTGCAGCGGACCGTTACCCGCCTCTGGACCAAGATCAAGTCCGGCACCTGAGCCCGCATCCGGCCCGCGCCCCATCGGCGCGGGCCTTTTTCCACCGATAATCAGCCGGGGGCAATAATGGGGCAGACCGTCTTCGAGCCGTGGAACGATCCCGAGGCAAAACCGCTCATCCAGTTCAAGGGCGTCACCAAGCGGTTCGGCGATTTCACCGCCATCGACAACCAGACATTCGACATCTACGAGCGTGAATTCTTTGCCCTGCTCGGCCCCTCGGGCTGTGGCAAGACAACGATGATGCGGATGCTGGCAGGCTTCGAGAAGCCGACCGAGGGCACGATCCTTCTGGGCGGCAAGGACATCGCCCCCATCCCGCCCAACAAGCGGGCGGTGAACATGATGTTCCAGTCCTACGCGCTCTTTCCGCATCTCTCGGTCTGGGAGAATATCGCTTTCGGCCTCAAGCGCGACGGCAGGCCCAAAGACGAGATCGCGGCGCGCGTGGAGGAGATGCTCAAGCTCACCCGCCTCACGCAATTCGCAAAGCGCAAGCCGCACCAGATTTCCGGCGGCCAGCGGCAGCGCGTGGCCCTCGCGCGCAGCCTTGCGAAGGCGCCCAAGCTGCTCTTGCTCGACGAACCCCTCGGCGCGCTCGACGCCAAGCTGCGCACCGCGACGCAATTCGAGTTGATGGATATTCAGGAAAAGACCGGCACCACATTCGTCATCGTCACCCACGATCAGGAAGAGGCGATGACCGTCGCGTCGCGCGTGGCCGTGATGGACAATGGCCGCATCATCCAGGCCGACACGCCCGCGCGCATCTACGAGACGCCCAATTCCGTCTATGTCGCGGACTTCATCGGTGAGGTGACGATCATCACCGGCAAGGCGCACAAATCCGGCGCGGGATACGAGATCCACTATGCCGACGGGGTGCCGCCGCTTTATGCCGAGTCAGAGACCGCCTTCGAGAATGGCGACACCTGCCATATCGCGCTGCGCCCCGAAAAGGTGGCGATCAGCGCCGAACGCCCCGAGGACCGGCGCAACGCGGTCGAGGGCACGATCATCGACATCGCCTATCTGGGCAATCTCTCGACCTATCACGTCAAGCTGCCGTCGGGGCAGATGATCAAGGCCCAGACCGCCAATACCCGGCGCCTCTCGCGGCGCGACTTCACATGGGAGGACACGGTGTGGCTCTCGTGGACCGACACCGCCGCCGTGCTGCTGAGGGAGTGAGGGGATGCGCCGTTTCCTGCTGATCGCGCTGCCCTATGGCTGGCTTCTGGCGCTCTTTCTTGTGCCCTTCATCATTGTGCTCAAGATATCGCTGTCGGATATCGCGCTTGCGATCCCACCCTATACCCCCACACTCGATTTCGGCGCGGGCTTGGCCGGGGTCAGGGAGTTTCTGTCACAACTCGACTTCGAGAATTTCATCTTCCTCACGCAGGACGATCTCTATTGGAAGGCCTACCTGTCGTCGCTGCAAATCGCCGTCATCGCCACGGCACTCACACTTCTCGTGGGCTATCCCATCGCCTATGGCATGGCCAATGCGCCCGATCATTGGCGACCCACGCTGATGATGCTGGTGATCCTGCCGTTCTGGACCTCGTTCCTGATCCGGGTCTATTCATGGATGGGGATCCTGTCGAACGAAGGCTATCTCAATCAGTTCCTGCTCTGGATCGGCGTGATTTCCACGCCGCTCACCATCCTGAACACGCCGACCGCGGTCTATATCGGCATCGTCTACACCTATCTGCCGTTCATGATCCTGCCGATCTATTCGGCGCTGGAACGGATGGATGGATCATTGCTGGAGGCGGCCGAGGATCTCGGCTGCTCGCGCCTCTCGGCCTTTTGGCTGGTGACGGTGCCCTTGTCGAAAAACGGCATCATCGCGGGGTGTTTTCTGGTGTTCATCCCGGTGATCGGCGAGTTTGTCATTCCTTCGCTTCTGGGCGGCTCGCAGACGCTGATGATCGGCAAGGTGCTGTGGGAGGAGTTCTTCAACAACCGCGACTGGCCGGTGGCAAGCGCCGTGGCGGTGATCCTGCTGCTGATCCTGATCGTTCCCATCGTGCTCTTTCAGATCAACCAGCAAAAGCAGCGGGAGGCCGAGGAATGAGGCGCGATACGTTCCCGAAATCTTCAGAAGATTTCGGGCCGATTTCTTTTGAAGAAATCGGCCACCGGAGGCCACGCACATGAGACGGCTCACATGGTTCAACACCACCTCGCTCACGCTCGGCTTTGTCTTTCTCTACCTGCCGATGCTCATTCTCATCATCTACAGCTTCAATGCCTCGCGGCTGGTGACGGTCTGGGCCGGGTTCTCGACGCAATGGTATGGCACGCTGTTTTCCAATCAGGGTTTCATCGACGCGGCCAAGGTCACGCTCAAGGTCGCGGTGGCGTCGTCCACCGTCGCCACGGTTCTGGGGACGATGGCAGCGCTCGTGCTGGTGAGGGTGGGGCGCTTTCCGGGCCGGACGCTGTTTTCGGGAATGATCTACGCGCCGCTTGTGATGCCCGAGGTGATCACCGGCCTGTCGCTTCTGCTTTTGTTCATCGGGATCGGGCTTGACCGGGGTATTTTCACCATCATCCTCGCGCATACCACCTTTTCCATGGCCTTCGTCGCGGTGGTGGTGTCGTCGCGGCTGATGACCTTCGACCGCTCGCTGGAGGAGGCGGCGCTTGATCTTGGGTGTTCGCATTTCGACGCCTTCCGCCTTGTCACCCTGCCGATCATCGCGCCGGCGGTCATCTCGGGCTGGCTTCTGGCGTTCACGCTGTCGCTCGACGATCTGGTGATCGCGTCGTTTACGGCCGGACCATCCGCCACAACGCTGCCCATCAAGATATGGTCGGCGGTGCGCCTTGGCGTCTCGCCCGAGATCAACGCCCTTTCGACCATCATGATCGGAATCGTCGCCGTTGGCGTGATCAGTGCCTCGCTGATCACCAAGCGTTCGGCGCTGCGCCGCGAGGCCGAGGAGCGCGCCGCGGTTCAGGGATGAGGCGCGTCTTTCCCGCCCATGCTTACGGCGAGGGGCCGCGCGCGCGCTGTTTCTGGCCTGACACCGCCACGCCGCCCGACTATCCGCGCGCCGACGGGCCGATCACCTGCGACGTGGCGGTGATCGGCGCGGGCTTTGCCGGGCTGTCGGCGGCGCTGCATCTGGCCGAGGCAGGGCAGGATGTGCGCGTGTTCGAGGCACAAACACCGGGCTGGGGCGCGTCGGGGCGCAATGGCGGGTTCTGCTGTCTCGGTGGGTCGGCGGCCTCTGATGCGATGCTGCGCCAGATGCATGGCGAGGAGGCCCGCCGCGCGTATCGGCGGACCGAAGTCGAGGCGGTGCGCGTGGCGCAGGACCTCATCAGGCGTCACGGGATCACCGCCGACACCCATTCCGACGGCGAGACCCTGCTCGCCCATACCCCACAGGCGGCCGCCTCTTTCCCCGCGCGTGCCGCGCGCATCACCGAGAATTACGGCGTGACGCCCGTGCTGATCCCCGGCGAGGAACTGGCGCAGGCAGGGATGCGCGGCCCGTTTCACGCAGCCCTCACAACACCGCTTGGCTTCGCGCTCAACCCGATGAAATACGCGCTTGGACTGGCAAGGGCCGCAACGCGGGCAGGGGCGCGGATCCATGCCCGCTCCCCCGTCACCGCGATCCGGCAGGACGGCGCGTTTCACCTGACCACGGGCCGGGCGCGGATCACAGCGCGCCGCCTGATCGTGGCGACCAATGGCTATTCGTCGGACGATCTGCCCGGCTGGATGCGGGCGCGCTATCTGCCCACGCAATCCAACGTGATCGTCACCCGCCCGATGAGCGATGACGAGCTTGCCGCGCAGGGCTGGACCACGCGGCAGATGTGCTATGACGACCGGTTCTTTCTGCATTATTTCCGGCTGATGCCAGATAACCGGATGCTCTTCGGGATGCGCGGCGGGCTGTTTTCCTCGGCCCGGTTCGATGCCCGGATGCATCGCACGATCCGCAGGCATTTCGAGGCGATGTTCCCGGCATGGCGCCATGTCGAGACCCCGCATAGCTGGAACGGCCTTCTGTCGCTTGCCCCGGACCTCACGCCCTATGCCGGGCCGATCCCCGATATGCCGGGGGCCTTTACCGGGCTCAGCTATCACGGCAACGGTGTGGCGATGGCCAGTTATGCAGGCGCGCTGCTTGCCGATCTGGCGATGGACCACGCGCCGCGTAACCCCTATCCCGAGATCATGAAAAAACCGCCCCGGCGCTGGCCGTTGGGGCGGTTCCGGCGGGCGATGATGTGGCCGCCCTATGCGCTTGCGGTGCTGCGCGGCGAATGACCGTTCAGCCCGGCCCGATCATGAAGCAGGTGACTTTCTTGGCCTGAAGGCGTCGGCAGGCAAGATCGGCACTCTCGCGGCTTAGCCCCATGAAATTCGCGTCGAACCCCGCAGGCCGCTTGACCACCTTGCGCAGGCTGCCATCAAGCGTCGCCATCTCCGACAGCGCGGTCTGCAAGAGCACCTGTCGCGCCTTGTATTCGCTCGGGTAACGCCCGACATTCACGCCCCAGTGCCGCCCGTCCGAGGTGGAGAGGCGCGTGACAACCTCGGGCGTGGCCTCGGCCACGACCTCGACCGCCTGCGTGATCTCCGGCCTCGGCTCGGGGCGGCGCGAGACATCGGGTGCGACCTCGGCCACGACCTCCGGCACAGCCTGAAGCTTGGCCGCGGCCTCGGCAGCGGCCATGACCGCGCGCTCGATGGTCGCGGAATCGGTCACCGCCACCTGCACCGGCGCTGCCGCACCCGGCCGCAGGCTCTTTTTGACAGCGGCGGCGGCAGTCAGCCGCACGGTCTTGCCCGCAAGGTTGGGGCGCGCCTGCCCTTCGGCGATCATGATCGGGGCGGTGCCGGCCTTGCCCATGTAGGCGGGGCGTTGCGGGGCCACGACCGCCACCCGCGTCGACGCCTTGCGAAACCCGAGATCGAGCAATTCGGCCACCTTGGCATTGCGCGACGCCGTGGAATTGCCGCCAAAGACCGTGGCGATGATCCGCACGCCGCCCCGTTCTGCGCTTGCGGTCAGGTTGAACCCGGCCGCGTTGGTGTAGCCGGTCTTGATCCCGTCCGCGCCACGATAGCTGCTCAGCATCTGTCGGTTGGTGTGGCGCACTCTGGCCACGCCCGCATCGGCCTCAAGCCGCGAGAAGAGATTGTAGTATTGCGGATAATCGTAGAAGACGTGTCGCCCGAGAATGCTCATGTCGCGCGCGCTCGACAGGTGCCCCGCCTCGGTCAGGCCATGGGCGTTCTTGAAATTCGTGCGGGTCATTCCCATCGCCTTGGCGGTGCGATTCATGCGCCGCGCGAATTGCGCCTCCGACCCTTCGATCGCCTCGCCAAGGGCTGTCGCCGCGTCATTGGCCGAGCGCACGGCGGCGGCGCGGATGAGATAGCGCAGCTTGATCCGCTGCCCGGCCCGCAAGCCCAGCTTGCTCGGCGGCTCCGACGCGGCGTGGCGCGATATGGTCACCATGTCGTCGAGCCCGATTTCGCCATTCTCGACCGCCTCGAAGACCACATAGAGCGTCATCATCTTGGTGAGCGAGGCCGGGTGCAGCGGCGTATCGGCGTTCTGGGAATAGAGCACCTTGCCGTTGCGCGCGTCCATGACAAAGCCGGCATAGGGTGCCGCCGCCGCGCTCAACGGCACGACAACCAGCATCCAAACGGCTGCCAATACGACCAAACCCCATAGAAGAGGCTGCCTGCCCCATGTTTTCATTGAACCGCTCTCTACTGCCTCGCGCTGCCACATTTTTGCGGTCAGCTTTATTGTTGCGAGAATGGTATCACATCAAGAGCGTTGATTAAAGCACGAATTTATATAGAAAATTTCACAAGAGCGCGCGCCGCTCAGGGAACATCTTGTGGTCGGACCCCAACGTTTCCCAACATGAACGGTTTGCGCCCCTCAGCGCGATTGCTCATGCTCGAAGCGCTGCCGCGCGATGGCCTCGTTGCGTTCGGCCTTCTGCTGGTCCGACAGCGCCTTTTCCACATAGCTGAGATGCGCCTCGACGGCGGCGCGCGCCGCGCGGGAATCGCGCGCCTGGATCGCGGTGTTGATCGCCCGGTGCTGATCAAGAAGCGCGCCGCGAGTCGTGCGCTGCTTGAACATGACCTGACGGTTGTAGAACACCCCCTCGCGCAGAAGCTGGAACATCGAGCGCATCATGTGCAGCATGATGACGTTATGGCTCGCCTCGATGATCGCCATGTGAAACTCGGCATCGAGCCGCGCCTCATCCGCCGGGTTGGTCTTTTTATGGGCCGCCTCCATCTTGTCCATGATGGTCTGGATCACCCGCAGGTCGGTATCGGACGCGAGCCGCGCCGCACGGCACGCGGCAAGCCCCTCCAGATCGCGGCGAAAACCGATATAGTCGAACACCGCCTCGTCATGATCGGCGAAAAGCCGGATCAGGGCGGGCGAGAACGCGCTCCCCAGAACATCGGCCACGTAAACACCCGCGCCGGCCCGCGTGCTGAGCAGCCCCTTGCCCTGAAGATCGGCCACCGCCTCGCGCAGCGAGGGGCGCGACACGCCCAGTTTCTCGGCCAGTTCGCGCTCGGCGGGCAGCCGCTCACCGGGGCGCAGGATGCCGCGCAGGATAAGTTTCTCGATCTGCCGCGTCACGGCGGTCGAGAGCTTTTCGGGGGTGACCTTTTCAAATGGCATTGCGCTGTCCTGAAACGACTGGTCAAATCATATGACCAGACCGGGGGGTCCGGCAATCCCCACGCGCCATTGATTTCCCTGTCCGCGTCCCATCTTCTATGATGAGACTTCAGAGGAGACCGACATGCCCCACTATCACAAGGACCCGGCGCGGATCGCCGCCCTTACCGCCGAGCAATACCGCGTCACCCAGAAAAACGGCACGGAACGCCCCGGCACGGGCACCTATCTGACCAACAAGGCGCCGGGCATCTATGTGGACATCGTCTCGGGCGAGCCGCTTTTCGCCAGTTCCGACAAGTTCGAGTCGGGCTGCGGCTGGCCGAGTTTCACCAAGCCGATCACGCCTGCGCATGTGGTGGAAAAACATGATTTCACGATGGGCATGATCCGCACCGAAGTCCGCAGCCGCGACGGCGACAGCCATCTGGGCCATGTCTTTCCCGACGGGCCGCGCGACCGGGGGGGTCTGCGCTATTGCATCAACTCGGCGAGCCTGCGATTCATCCATCGTGACGACATGGAGGCCGAAGGCTATGGGGATTATCTCGATCAGGTGGAGGATGTGACATGAGCGAACGCGCGGTTCTGGCGGGGGGCTGTTTCTGGGGGATGCAGGACCTTGTCCGCAAGCTTGACGGGGTGATTTCCACCCGTGTGGGCTATACCGGGGGTGATGTGCCCCATGCCACCTATCGCAACCACGGCACCCATGCCGAGGGGATCGAGATCATCTTCGATCCTGCGCGCATCAGCTATCGGCGGCTCTTGGAATTCTTCTTCCAGATCCACGATCCGACCACGGTCAACCGGCAGGGCAATGACGTGGGCCTCAGCTATCGCTCGGCGATCTATTATTGCTCCGAGGAGCAGAGGGCCGAGGCGCTGCGCACCATCGCCGATGTCGAGGCGTCCGGCCTCTGGCCCGGCAAGGTGGTGACCGAGGTGGAACCCGTGGGCGATTTCTGGGAGGCGGAGCCTGAGCATCAGGACTATCTCGACCGCTTCCCGCAGGGTTATACCTGCCACTTCCCCCGCGCGGACTGGGTTCTGCCGCGCCGCACGGAAGAGGTCTGAACGGGGCCGAGGGCGCACAGGGCGGGGTGTTCCCTGCCCTGTGCGCGCCGTGCGGCGGTCACTTGACCGATTTGCCCGCGATCACGGTGGCGTTCTTGCCGCTGTTGGAATTCGCGGTGGCAAGGACCTTGGGCTTTTCCTTCTTCGGCTTCTTGGCCTCGCGGTTGCTCTGGCTTTTACCTTTGGACATGGGAGCGTCTCCTGAAAGATCCCGGTCGGGCGGGATGCCGGACCGGTCCGTGCTCAGGGGATCAGGGGGCCTGACAGGGTCAGGGCGATGAGCCCTCGGGCGCAGCGGGCACGGCGCGGGGCCGGTGCTGCATCTGCGAAGATATGCCTGCCGGGGCGTGGCGGCAAGGGGCGCGACCGGGCCGCACGCACTTCTCTGTTATCCTCGCGCTGGCGGCGATCCCCTGCAAGCGGCGCATGGGTTCCACGTTTCAACGTTTGCGGTCGCGGCGGCTCGACATCGGCTGAAAGGCGACGCCAACATGCGCCTCGCAATAGGGCTTGCCGGTCTGGACGGGCAGGCCGCAGAACCAGAAATCGGGTGTCGCCGGATCGCCCACGGGCCATTTGCAGGTCCGTTCGGTCAGCTCCATCAGCGTGAGTTTTTTCGCCTTCTTCTCGATCGCGCTGACCTTGGCGAGGGCCTCGGGGTCGATCTCGTTGGCCGAAGGCTGCGGCGGCAGCGGACGGCCCGCCGGGATGATCGCCTTGGCGCGCGCCTGCGAGACGGTCTGGACCGGTTCCGGCTCGGTGGCCTCCACCGGCCTGGGCGCGGCGGGCTTGGGTGCTACGGGCTTGGGCGCGGGCGCGGCAACCTCGGGCGCGGGCGTCTCGGGCGCGGGTGTCCCGCCGCCGCCATTGCGGTTCGAGAGGCCAAGCCTGTGCACCTTGCCAATGACCGCATTGCGCGTGACACCGCCCAATTCCTTGGCGATCTGGCTGGCGGACTGGCCTTCTGTCCACATCTTCTTCAACAGATCGACGCGCTCATCGCTCCACGACATTCGGGGCTTCCCTTGATGGTAAAAGGCGCGCGATGGCACCGAAGCGCCCGCCCGCCTTGTCATTCGGATCAGGGGCCTATTCTAATCACTCGACGGTGAGTTACAAGGCACCGAATCGCGTGAGCCGGAAAAGGAGCGCCACCATGACCGCCGCCAGGACCGATGCCCCCGAGCCGCATCCGCAGCCCATGGGCGCGCGGCGCTTTGGCCGGGTCAACTGGCTGGGCCTCTGGACGCTGGCCGAACGCGAAAATCGCCGCTTTCTTGCGGTCTGGACCCAGACCTTGCTGGCACCGCTGGTCACGGCGGCGCTCTTCATGGTGATCTTCACCATTGCCATCGGACCGCATCGGGGCGCGGTGATGGGCGTCGATTTCACCACCTTCATAGCACCCGGCATCCTGATGATGACGGTGATCCAGAACGCCTTTGCCAACACCTCGTCCTCGGTGGTGATCTCCAAGGTGCAGGGCAATATCGTCGACACGCTGATGCCGCCGCTGTCGGGGGGCGAGTTGCTGCTTGGCTATCTCGCGGGCGGTGTCGGGCGCGGGGCGCTGGTGGCAACGGCGATAACGGTCGGGTTCTGGCTGGTGCTTGGGATCGTGCCCGCGCATCCCGTGTGGCTCATCGTGTTCGTAATGCTGGGGGCGACGCTGCTGAGCGCGGTGGGGCTGGTCGCGGGGATATACGCCAACAAGTTTGACCAGATGGCGGCGATCACCAATTTCATCGTCACCCCGCTCGCATTTCTTTCGGGCACGTTCTACTCGGTCGAGGCGCTGCCGCCCGCGCTTTATGCGGTCACCCATGTGAACCCGGTGTTCTATCTCATCGACGGGGTGCGCTTTGGTATGATCGGTGTCTCGGACAGCGCGCCGATGCTGGGGCTTGGCGTGGCAGGGGCGGTGACGCTTGCGGTATGCCTCCTCGCCTGGGTGATGCTGGCGCGGGGCACGCGCCTCAAGGTGTGAGCCGCGTGCGACCAAAACGCAACACATTCAAACACGCAAATAGATTAATTTTTTTGCACTTTTTCCGATGCGAACGGAGCGGTTTAATGCACGTCGCAGGTTTCAGGATCGTGAGGCGCCCTTGAAGGACTCACGTGCGGGTGGGCCATACCGGACACCCCCAGGATACGGAGCGCTGCCTGTCGTGTGTTACGCCACGGGTTGCGTGGCCCCTATCTCCGAGAACAGTGACATCAAATAAACCGCAGGAGTTCCTGATGAAAAATTTCCATCGCAGCCGCGCAAGCTATTTGTACGCGTCCGTGGCCCTGACGATGCTTTGCGCAAGCCCCTTGATGGCTGGCGAGATCACCGGATTTGTGGGCGTCTTCGGTGACGGCTTCATTCTTGTCGACGAGGACGAGAACGTGGTGGCCCCCGGTCTCAAGCCGGTGACCGTGGCCCCGAACAACGATGACCGGACCTCCGCCAACGGATTCTCGCCCTCGAGCGGCCCCGGCGTGACCGAGCTTGATTACAACTGCATCATGGCCAGCAACGATCTGGTCTGTGACGCCCCTCCGGGGGACGGCAAGCGCTACAAGACCAACCTGACGGGCCGCGGGCCGCTTGACCTTGCCTTCGCCACCTCGACCTCTGGCGGCGTGACCGAATATTTCAACTTCGGCAAGACCACCAACCGGACCGACGCGCGCGTGCTGGGCTTTGACATGCAACTCGGCACCGGGACCGGGGACGATTTTGTGGTGATGGACACGGCCCTTGCGCCCGAAGCGGGGGTGTTCTTCGACCAACTCGTGCCGCTCTCGGCGCGGGCCCTGGAATGGCCCGGTCTCGACGGAGCGACCGAGGGTCAGAACCCGCTGCAACGCATCTTCTTCCCCGGCGGCCTCTTCGGCAGCGGCGGACAGGAAGGCGAGATCGGCTTTTTCACCGCCGTGCCGGATGGTCTGACCAGCGCCGAGATCGACGATTTCCTGACGGCGGCCAGTTCGGGATTCGTGGCCGTGCCCTCGACGGATCTGACCACGATCGATGCGAGCTTCCTGTTCGGTGCCGAGCACCTCGCGCTCTTCGGCGACGGCTTGCTGCCGCGCTCGATCATCCCGACAGGCCTTTTCTGGGACGACAACGACAACCCCACCGACGAAAGTGCCCTGATCGCGTGGTTCAGCCCGGCGGAGGATACCTGGATCTATGGCAGCATCGCGCTTGACGATCCCGACACCGCCGAGAACGAGGTCGATCTGCGCCTGGCCGATCTTGCGACGGCTGCGGGCGTGGATGTTGCTGACCTGCAATACACGCCCGGCGATACGGTCCCTGCGGACGTCGTGGCAATTCTCGAAGGTGGCGGTGTGTTTGCCGCAGCGGGGATCGAGGACCTGTCCAACCTCAACCTCAACTTCTCTTTCGATGTCGGTGACATCGAGGCCGGGGAGTTCACCCTGCGGATCGCGCCCCGCTTTGCCGAACTGGTCGCCGAGACCGTGACCGCGAGCCAGTTCAGCACGGCTGCAACACTCGATCTGGCCAATGTGCCGTTCCTCGGCACGCTGGAAGAGCGGCAACCCTATCTCGACCTGATCGACCAACTGGTCGTGGCCGGGAACGAGGGTGAGGAAGGTCTCGCCGCCCAGAACCGGGCCCTTGACAGCATGGGCTTCAACTTTCTCGAAACCTATACCGGGCTATCGTTCGGTATCGTGCAGGAACAGATCTACGCGCTCAGCACGCCGGCAGATCTGGGCCGCCCGGGTGAGGCCACGATTTCGACCCAAGGCGGCAACTGGCGCACCCTCGGCAACAACCTGGACGCGTTCTTCGCGATTTCGGGCGGCACCGGAGACGTTGATCCGAACGGCGCCAATCTCGGCTATGACTTCGACACCTACAGCGTGACGGCCGGTCTGGCCATGCACCTGACCGAGACCCTTACAGCCGGGGTCATGGTGGGCTATGGCGACGGCGATGCCGATATCGACAACGGTCTCGGCAAGATCGAGGTCGACGGGGCGTCGGTGGCGGGGTTCGTGCAGAACCGGTTTGCCAACGGTGCGTCGCTGCGTGGCTTCCTGGGATATCAGGATCTGTCCTTTGACAGCGAACGCAACATCTTCATTCCGGGCAATCCGGTGCAGACGGCCCAAGGCGATACCGACGGCTCTGTGTTCTTCGCCGGGGTGACGGGCGATCTGCCCCTCTACAAGACCCAAACCTTCGATTTCGGGCTTATGGCGGCGGTCGAATACTACGACACCGAGATCGACGGTTTCACGGAAACGGGTGCCGGTATCCTCAACCTGACGGTCGGAAAACAGGACACCGACATGACGGTGGCCCGCCTCGGCGTGCGCGCACGCGGTGCCTATGGCAATCTGCGGCCCTATGGCCACCTGGCCTGGGCGACGCGGAACGGCGATGACCTCGACGTGGGCACGTCGCTCGGCGGGCTGCTGCCGGGGAGCACGCAGGTCGCAGGCGCGGATGACGACTGGCTCGACGTTGGTCTTGGCCTTGTTGTCGATGCCGGCCAGAGCGGTCAACTGCGGGCTGAATACCGCGGTGCATACTCGGACGACTACACCCGCAATACCGCGCGGCTGTCCTACGAGATCCGCTTCTGATCCATGATGTCGCCGCGTTGGCGGCGACATCTCCGTGAACACGCGGGGCCGGGACACGCAAATGTGTCTCGGCCCCGTGTCGTTATCAAATGGCAATCGGACCCGGGGATCGCCCGGCCTCTGGCATGTATCGCCGGTGGGGAGGCGTCGCAGGCCCCCACGCGCCCGGATAACACCGCCCATTGCGTTGAGGCTCAGCCGCGCGCCGTGAGCGCACAGACATGGCGCACCTTGCGCCCGTCGCGGAAATAGTCGCGCATCCCGCGCCGGTCCGGGCCCAGGATCATCGCATGATCGAGCCAGACCAGATCCAGACCAAGCGCCTCGGCCATGAATTCGGTCGCGCGCAGGCTGGGCACGCCGACGACAGTGTGTGTCTGACCGCCCACCTCGGTCACCGCGTTCAGCGGGTTGTCCACCGCCTCCTTCAGCACCTGGATCATGGCGTTGTCGAGGGTGATGAACTCGCTGTCGATGATGATGAGCTGCGCCCCAAGCCTGCGCGCCAGCGACAGCAGGCGGAAATGATCCATGACATGATAGAAGATGCCGTAGACCGCGATCACGTCGAACCGCTCGGCCGCCGCGACGCGCGCTTCCATTTCGGCGAAAAGGTCGTTCTCGACCAGCCGCACACGGCCCTTGAAGGGGGTTTCGGGAAAGGCGTGAAAACGTGCGATCAACTCGGCGCGCGCCTCTACCCCCACCACCTCGGCGGCACCCGCCGCCGCCAGCGCATAGGACCAGCGCCCGTCATGCGCCGCAAGGTCCAGCACGCGCGCACCCGCGATCTGTTCTTCGAAAGGTGCGATCAGCAGTTTATGGCGCTGCGCCAGCCGATAAAGCGTCGTCTCGTTCTCGTCATAGGGCGGCAGATTCCGCAGAAAGCCGAAAAGGCCGCTCATGCGCAGATCTGTTCGGCGCGGTCGGCATAGGCCTTGTAGGCCGCCCAGAAGCGTTGATCGCCGGGGCGCTGCGAGGTGCGCACCTCCTGTGCCTGATGCGGGTCGCGGTAGAAGCCCACGGCGCGGCGCTGTTCGGCCCCGCTCAGCGTCTGGTTGGCCACCGCCTGAATGCAGCCGCAGAGCGCGGGCGAGCGCGCCTTGCGGTCCGAGGCCAGACAGGCCGCCGAAATAGGCCCGGAAGCTGAGGGCCGTCCGGCGCGCGGATCGCTCTCGAACCGGTTTGCCCCGCCACAGGAGGCCAGCGTCAGGACCAGCCCGAAAAACGCGATCTGTTTCATGAGGATTGCCTCTGCTGCCTCTGCCCCCGTGCGTCGGAGGTCTGTTGCCGCTGAAAATGGCGCAATCTGCTGCATTTTTCAATGCAGAACCGTATCAATGGCGCGACAAGCAAAGGTATGGAGCGGGCGACGGGAATCGAACCCGTATCATCAGCTTGGAAGGCTGAGGTCTTACCATTACACAACGCCCGCAACGCCCCTCAATTAGGCCAGCCCGGCGGGCGGGTCAAGACGCCGGACCGCGCCGTGACACAATCGGCCCGGTCCGGTGTCCGCAACCGGGCCGACAAGATCGTTACAGGGCCAGACCTGGGCGCACGGACTCAGAACCGGCGGCTGACCCGCAGACCGATCTCGAATTCGGAGTGATCGCTGCTTGCGCGACCACCAAGGCGCGCCGCCCCGGACCATCCGGAGGCATCGGCAAAACCAACCTCGACGCTGCTCCGCAGGGTTGCACTGTCGTCGCCATCGACGAGGCTCACGATCGCAGCCCCGCCCGCTGTGGTCTGGGCGACGTTGAAATCGTCGCCCGACAGGTCGGTAAGCACGGCGAGGTCGATCACGCCGAAGATGTTGCGTTGCGCGCCGAGCCCATCAAAGGCGTAGCGCACGCCGACCCCGACCTCGTTGGAGGTGTCGGAGAAGCCAGCGGTGGTCAGCCCTGCGTTCGTCTCGGTGAAGTCGTTGATCTCGGTGTTGGTGTAGGTCCATTCGGCATAGGCCGCGAGCGTATGGTTCGCGACCGCGCTGTTTGCAGGCAGGCCGAAATTATACCCTGCGCGCAGCTTGGTGCCGTATGAATCTCCCTTCGGGTTGGAGCGGAAGGTCTGCGCGATCCCGATCCGCGTCTGATCGTAATCGAGATCGGTGAAGAACGCCGCGCCGTCCACGAAAGGGCCCTTCGGGTCGGCCACACCGCCGTAGAAGGCAAAGGACAGCCCCTCGAGGTCGATCGAGCCGAGATTGTCCTTGCGCGAGGCCGACACGTCCTCGTAGCCGATCGCAAAGCCATACAGCCCGCGCGAGAACGGCCCGCCGGTGATATCGACTTCGCGCTCGATCGAAAGGCCGAGATAATGGGAGTCGTAATCGAGCCCGACATTGTTCGTCGTGTTGTCGAAATCGCCATCGAAATAGCTGCCGGTCAGGCTGAGAACGAGGCCGTCGAAACCTGCGGGACGGAAATCGGACGCTTGCCCCTGAGTGGAGACGGTCGCAGCGGACGTGCCGAGGGAAAGCCGGTCGAGACGCTGCGCCGAGCGATAGAGATGATGGTCCACGACGAGCGTGGCGAGTTGTGTGGCGAAGTTGAGCGGCGTCGTCGCGCCGAAACCGCCGCCGCCACCGCCGCCGCCCGGCGGGATGGGCGTGCCGCCGACCCCGGCAAAGCCGAAGATGAAGGTTTGCGGCGTGCCCTGCGTGTCGCCCTCCGGCGAACTTGGCTGGCCGAGCGAGAACACCTCGGCACCGACGGCCCCGAGCGCGAGAAAGGCGTCCGCCTCGCTTGCCGCCGCCCCATAGAAGATCGTGAAATCCTGCGTGCCGCCCGCGGCGAGCGTGCCGAAGCCGAAATCGAACACGGCGCCGTGATCATCCGGGCCGCTATCGGTGAAGTTGCCGTTCAGCACCGCGTCGGGCGAGAGGGTCGCGAGCGGCACGTTGGGGTTTCCGGCAACAAAGCCGTCGTCGCTCGACCCGATCAGGTTGGTGGCGGGCCAGCCGCCGATGGTCACGAATTCAGAGAACTCAGTATCCGGCACATCCCAGTCCATCGCGCGGCGATAAACCAGATTGCCGACCGCCCCCGCGCCGGTATTCTCGATCAACACATCAACCGCGTAGAGGTTATCCGTGGCCGAAGGCGCGAAATCATGGGTGAGCCGCAACGACAGCGCGCCGTCCGCGATATCGGTGACCGAGACGGCGGCATTACCGACCGACAGCGGATCGGTGCCCGCGCCCGAGGCCGTGACCGAGGAGGAAACGATATTGGAAAAGCCGAAATCCTGACCAGCCTGCGCGAACGCGCCGGTCGAGAGGTCGGCCACGCCCCAACCCTCGCAGGCGCAACCGGGCGCGAGCACTTCACCCGAGGAGGCTGTCGTGGTGAGGAAGGTTAGACCGATACCGCCGGTAACAAGGTTTCCTGCCGGGTTGATTCCAAGCTGAATGGTGCCGTTGTCAATGATCACCTGCGCCGAGGCGGGGGATGACATGAGGGCTGCAACGCTTGTTGCGAGGAGAAGAGAGCGGCGAGAATTGGACATGGTGCACGGGACCTCTTAAATGATGACTGCGCCGTGAACCTTAAATTATTGATTTGACGACATAAAAATTCCGTCGCCAAAATTCACGACCTCGTGATAACGATGAACACGAAATTGTGATTTGTCAATATCCATGAGAGGAGGGGCGAGGCCGCATGGCAGCACGTGTTCGATTCCATCACGATTCTTGATGTGCGGTCGCACGAGGACCGAGCGAGCGACTGTCAGGCCGCTCTTGCCCCGGATCGCCCGGCTTTGAGGAAGACGCCTTGCAAGGACGCGCGCCGCAACAGGCCACGGACACGCTGTGTCGGCCCTGTGCCACCCGGCTCCGCGCCCGCCCGTCGGCTTCACTGCGCCCTGCGACAAACTGCGCGGCGCGATGCTTTCCAGGTTGCCTTTTTTCAGGGGTTTACGTAGTTCGGTCCTTGGGACACCCCTCCCCAACGAGGGGCGCTTATCTGGAAGGATAGCACATGGCTATTGCACTGCCCGGCGCGCGGCCGGCCAACCCGCGTTTCTCGTCTGGCCCCTGCGCCAAATTCCCCGGACATTCCCTTGATCTTTTGGCCGGTGCCCCTCTCGGGCGCTCGCATCGGGCCGCTGTCGGCAAGGCGCGGCTCAAGGCCGCGATCGAGAGCACGCGCGAGATCCTCGGCATCCCCGACGACTATCGCATCGGCATCGTGCCCGCCTCCGACACGGGTGCCGTGGAAATGGCGATGTGGTCGCTTCTGGGGGCGCGGCCCGTGGAAATGCTCGCCTGGGAAAGCTTTGGCGCGGGCTGGGTGACCGACGCGGTCAAGCAGTTGAAACTCGACGCGGTGGTGAAAACCGCCGATTATGGCGAGATCGTCGATCTGGCCTCGGTCGATACCGACAAGGACGTGGTCTTTACCTGGAACGGCACAACGTCGGGCGTGCGCGTGCCGGATGGCGACTGGATCAAGGCCGACCGACAGGGTCTGACGATCTGCGACGCGACCTCGGCCGCCTTCGCGCAGGACCTGCCCTGGGACAAGCTCGATGTGACCACGTTCAGCTGGCAAAAAGTGCTGGGCGGCGAGGCGGCGCACGGGATGCTCGTGCTCAGCCCCCGCGCGGTCGAAAGGCTCGAAAGCTATACGCCACCCTGGCCCCTGCCCAAGATTTTCCGCCTGACCAAGGGCGGCAAGCTGATCGAGGGCATTTTCGTTGGAGAGACGATCAACACGCCCTCGATGCTGGCGGTCGAGGATTACCTTGTCGCGCTCGACTGGGCGCGCTCGGTCGGGGGCCTCAAAGGTCTCAAGGCGCGGGCCGACGCGAACCTCGCCACGGTCGAGAGCTTTGTCGCGGCACATGACTGGCTCGGCTTTCTTGCCACCGATCCGGCGATCCGCTCGAATACCTCCGTGTGCCTCACGTTCACGGATGCGCGCATCGCGGACGGCGCGGGATTTGCCAAGGCGGTGGCCAAGCGGCTCGAGGCCGAGGGCGTGGCGCTTGATATCGGGGCCTATCGCGACGCCCCGCCGGGCCTGCGCATCTGGTGCGGCGGCACGGTCGAGACGGCGGATGTGGCCGCGCTGATGCCCTGGATCGACTGGGCGTATCAATCCGAAATCGCGGCGCTCACCGAGACGGCGTGACCCCGATTTCTTGAAAAGAAATCGGTCCGAAGTCTTTCAAAGACTTCGGACCCTTCCCCCCAACGTTTCATCAAAGGACCAGACACATGGCTCCAAGGGTTCTCGTCTCCGACAAGCTTTCCGAGACCGCCGTGCAGATCTTCAGGGATCGCGGCATCGACGTGGATTTCCGCCCCGAACTGGGCAAGGACAAGGACAGGCTGGCCGAAGTGATCGGCGATTATGACGGTCTTGCCATCCGCTCGGCCACCAAGGTCACGGAAAAGATCCTCGCCAATGCCACCAATCTCAAGGTGATCGCGCGCGCGGGCATCGGCACGGACAATATCGACAAGGACGCTGCCTCGAAAAAGGGCGTGATCGTGATGAACACGCCTTTCGGCAACATGATCACCACCGCCGAGCACGCGATTGCGATGATGTTTGCCGTGGCGCGGCAGATCCCCGAGGCCAGTGCCTCGACCCATGCCGGAAAATGGGAGAAATCCCGCTTCATGGGGGTGGAGTTGACCGGCAAGACGCTGGGCGTGATCGGCGCGGGCAATATCGGCGGCATCGTCTGCGACCGCGCGCGGGGCCTCAGGATGAAGGTGATCGCCTACGATCCGTTCCTGAGCCAGGAAAAGGCCGATCAGATGCAGGTGGAGAAGGTGGAGCTTGACGATCTGCTCAAGCGCGCCGATTTCATCACCCTGCATGTGCCGCTGACCGATCAGACCCGCAACATGCTGAACCGCGAGAACCTTGAAAAGACCAGGAAGGGCGTCCGCATCATCAACTGCGCGCGCGGCGGTCTGGTGGACGAGCAGGCCCTCGCCGATCTGCTGAAATCCGGCCATGTCGCGGGCGCGGCTTTTGACGTGTTCGCCGAGGAGCCCGCCGTGGAAAACCCGCTTTTCGGCCTGCCGAATGTTGTCTGCACCCCGCATCTGGGCGCGGCCACCACCGAGGCGCAGGAAAACGTCGCCCTGCAAGTGGCCGAGCAGATGTCGGATTACCTGTTGACCGGGGCGGTGAGCAACGCGCTCAACATGCCCTCGGTGACGGCGGAAGAGGCCAAGGTCATGGGCCCGTGGATCAAGCTGGCGGGCCATCTGGGCAATTTCGTGGGCCAGATGACCGACGAGCCGATCAAGGCCGTCAACATCCTCTATGACGGGGTGGCCTCGGAGATGAACCTCGGCGCGCTGACCTCGGCCGCCATGGCGGGGATCATGAAATCGGTGAACCCCGAGGTGAACATGGTCTCGGCCCCGATCATCGCCAAGGAACGCGGCGTCAGGATCTCGACCACCAAGCAGGACAAATCGGGCGCGTTCGAGGGCTATATCAAGATCACCGTGGTGACCGACCTGCGCGAACGCTCCATCGGCGGCACGGTGTTTTCGGACGGCAAGCCGCGCTTCATCCAGATCAAGGGCATCAATATCGACGCCGAGATCGGGCGGCACATGCTTTACACCACCAATGACGACGTGCCCGGCATCATCGGCACGCTGGGCCAGACCATGGGCGAGAACGGCGTCAATATCGCCAACTTTACCCTTGGCCGCGCCGAGGCGCGCGGCGAGGCAATCGCCCTGCTCTATGTGGACGAGCCCGTGCCCGCGCCTGCGCTTGCGGCGCTCGAGGCCACCGGCAAGTTCCAGCAGATCCGCAGGCTTCAGTTCGACGTGACCTGATCCCTGCACGTCGCCCCGGATTGCCCCATGGACGGGATCGCCTGCCTGAGCTATCAGGCAGGCGATTTCGCATCGAGGAACGCCCATGTCCGGCCACGGCAGCCCCATTCCCATGACCTCGCACCGCGCCGCGCCGCTTTCCGGCACGGCTGAGGTGCCGGGCGACAAGTCGATTTCGCACCGGTCCCTGATCCTCGGGGCGATGTGCGTCGGCGAGACGGTGATCACCGGGCTGCTCGAGGGGCAGGACGTGCTGGATACCGCGAAGGCGATGCGCGCCCTTGGGGCCGAGGTCACGCGCGACAATGACGGCACATGGCGCGTGCAGGGTGTGGGCGTGGGCGGCTTTGCCGAGCCGGATCAGGTCATCGACTGCGGCAATTCCGGGACCGGCGTGCGGCTGATCATGGGGGTGATGGCGACCTCGCCCATCACCGCCACCTTCACCGGCGATGCCAGCCTCAACAAGCGACCCATGGCGCGCGTCACCGATCCGCTGGCGCTTTTCGGTGCGCGGGCGGTGGGGCGGTCGGGCGGGCGCCTGCCGATGACCATCATCGGTGCCGAACACCCGGTGCCGGTGCGCTACACCGTGCCGGTGCCCTCCGCGCAGGTGAAATCGGCGGTGCTGCTCGCGGGGTTGAACGCGCCGGGGCAGACCGTGGTGATCGAGCGCGAGGCGACGCGCGATCATACCGAGCGGATGCTGGCAGGCTTCGGGGCCGCGATCACCACGGACGTGACCGACGAGGGCCGCGTCATCACCCTCACCGGTCAGCCGGAGTTGCACCCGCAGAGCATCGTGGTGCCGCGCGATCCCTCTTCGGCGGCCTTCCCGGTCTGCGCCGCGCTCATCGTGCCCGGCTCGGATGTGCTGGTGCCGAATATCGGGCTGAACCCGACGCGGGCGGGCGTTTTCGAGACGCTGCGCGAGATGGGCGCGGATCTCACTTACGAAAACCTGCGCGAGGAGGGCGGTGAGCCGGTGGCCGATCTGCGCGCGCGCTTCTCGCCGGACCTGCGGGGTATCGAGGTGCCGCCCGAGCGCGCCGCCTCGATGATCGACGAATATCCCGTCCTGTCGGTGGTGGCCGCCTTTGCCGAAGGGCAGACGGTCATGCGCGGCGTCAAGGAATTGCGCGTCAAGGAAAGCGACCGGATCGAGGCCATGGCCACGGGGCTGCGCGCGGGCGGCGTCACCGTCGAGGATGGCCCCGACTGGTGGATCGTGCATGGCCGGGGGCATGGCGATGTGCCCGGCGGTCAGACCTGCGAGAGCCATCTGGACCACCGCATCGCCATGTCGTTCCTGGTGATGGGCATGGCCACGCAAAGCCCCGTGAGCGTCGATGACGCCAGCCCCATCGCCACGTCATTTCCGGTCTTCGAGCCGCTCATGGCCGCGCTTGGCGCGGATATCCGGCGGGGCGCATGAGGCCCGCCGGGACGCCTCCGGCGGGAGTATTTGCGGAACAGTGAAGCGGCGCGGCCTCAGTTGATCAGGCCCGCGTGGCGCAGTCCGTGCTCGACCAGCGCCCTGGTCGGCTCGCTCAGCCCCACAAGCGGCAGGCGCACCTCTTCGCTGCACAGCCCGAGCCGCGACATGGCGTATTTCACGCCCACCAGCCCCGGCTCGACAAAGATCGCGCGATGCAGCGGCATGAGCCGGTCCTGAAGCGCAAGGGCGGTGGCGTAATCGCCCGCAAGCGTCGCCTCCTGCACCTGCGCCACCAGTTTCGGCGCGACATTGGCGGTGACGGAGATCACCCCCACGCCGCCCTGGGCGTTGAACCCGTGCGCCGTCGCATCCTCGCCGGAGATCTGGAGGAAATCCTTGCCGCAACTGATGCGCTGCGCGCAGACGCGCGCCAGATCGCCGGTGGCATCCTTGACCCCGATGATGCGCGGCAATTGCGCGAGGCGGCCCATGGTCTCGGGGGTCATGTCCACGACCGAGCGACCGGGGATATTGTAGATGATGATCGGCAAGTCGCAGCAATCGTGCAGTGCGGTGAAATGCGCGATGAGCCCGGCCTGCGTCGGCTTGTTGTAATAGGGCGTGACCACGAGGGCCGCGTCGGCGCCCACCTTCTCGGCGTGGCGCATGAAGCGAATCGCCTCGAGCGTGTTGTTGGAGCCTGCGCCCGCGATCACCGGGATGCGCCCCGAAGCGGCGCGCACCACCTCTTCGATCACGCGCTCGTGCTCTTCATGGCTGAGCGTCGGGCTTTCGCCGGTGGTGCCCACGGGGACAAGGCCATGGCTGCCCTCGCCGATATGCCATTCCACGAGTTTGCCGAGCGTGTCCCAATCGACTTCGCCGTTCCTGAACGGCGTGACGAGGGCCGGGAATGATCCTCTGAACATGACACGCTCCTTTACGTCGCAAGATGTGGCCGAGCCGTTGATCGTGAGTGGACCATGGGCGCGGGGCCGCTTAGGCTGGGGCTGTCTATCCGCATTCATGGCGAAAAAGGCAAGAGATGTTGCGCGTCCTGCTCATGGTTTTGATGCTCGGTGCGCCGCCTGGTGCGGCGCAGGCCGCCGAGGTGCCGCGGGTGGCACCACGCCCGCTGGCCAGCGCGCTTGCCGCGATGCAAGGCGGGCGGTGGGAGGTGGCGGCGCGCCTGGCCGCGCGCGAGGGGCCTGCGGCGGTGACGCTGATCGAGTGGCACCGGCTGCGCGCGGGGCTGGGGGCACCGGGCGAGATCCTCGATTTCCTGACGCGGAACGGGCATTGGCCCGGCCTTGACCATCTGCGCGCGCAGAGCGAGATGGCGATGACCCACGGCACGTTCGATCAGGTGCTGGCGTTTTACGAGGGCTACAGGCCGCAGACCGGCACCGGCACGCTCAACCTGGCGCGCGCGCTGCTTGCCCGGGGGCGGGCGGGCGAGGCAGAGGCGGGCGTGGTGCTGGCGTGGCGCACGCTCGATCTGACCCGCGCCGAGCATGACGATTTCCTGCTGGAATTCGCGCCGCTTCTGGCCGCGCATCACGCGGCGCGGCTGGAGATGGCGCTCTGGCGCGGGCTGAACGATGTGGCCGACATGCTGCCGTTGGTGAATGAGGACACGCGCCAGCGCGCCGAGACGCGCCAGCGGATTGCGCGCGAAGGGCCGGGGGAGGTGCCCGAGGCGCTCCGGCTTGACCCCGGCATCGCGTTTGAGAGTTTCACCCATCACCTCAAGGGATCGGCCGAGGAAGCGATTGCCGTGCTTTTGCGCCAGAGCCGGATCGCGGGGGGCCTGGGCGAGGCGGAACGCTGGGCCAGCTGGCGGCGTGCGCTCGCGCGGCAGAAGATGCGCGCGGGCGAGGCGGCACTGGCCTATGAACTGGCCGCGCTGCATCAGCTTGCCGAAGGCGCGAACTACGCCGATCTGGAATGGCTCGCGGGGTATATCGCGCTCGGCTATCTCGATGCGCCCGATCTGGCGCTTGACCATTTCCAGCGGTTCCGTGCCGCCGTGGCCACGCCGATTTCGCTGGGGCGCGCGGGCTATTGGTTGGGGCGCGCGCAGGAGGCGGCGGGGGACAGGGAGGCGGCGCAGCTTGCCTACACCGAAGGGGCCGCGCATGCGACCAGCTTCTACGGGATTTTGGCGGCAGAAAAGGCCGGGGTGGACGTGACCGGACCGCTCTCGGGCACGGAGTCCTTTCCCGACTGGCGCATGGCGGATTTCGCACGCTCCGACCTCCACGAGATCGCCACACTCAGCCTGCGCATGGGCGATATCGGACAGGCGCGGCGGTTCTTCCTGCATCTGGCCGATGGGCTGGACCGGGAGGGCATCGGCCAGATGGGCGCGATGCTGGAAGAGTTGGGCCAGCCCCACCTTCAGGTCATGCTGGGCAAGGCGGCGGCGGAGCGCGGGATCGTCGTCGGGGCCCCCTATTACGCGCTGCACCCGATGGCGGAGATGGATCTGCCCGCACCGATGGAGTGGGCGCTGGCCATCGCGCGCCGCGAGAGCGAGTTCAATCCCGTGGTGACAAGCGCGGCGGGCGCACGCGGGTTGATGCAGGTCATGCCCGCCACGGCGCGCGAGGTGGCGGGGGGGCTGGGGCTGGCCTATGATGCGGGTCGGCTGCTCGATGACTGGGCCTATAATGCCCGGCTTGGCAGCGCCTATCTGGCAGAGCTGGCGGCGCGCTTCGATGGCAATCCGGTTCTGATTGCGGTGGGTTACAATGCCGGGCCGGGGCGTGTCGCCGCGTGGCTCGAAGACTATGGCGATCCGCGCACGCGCGACGCCCATGGCGTGATCGACTGGATCGAGCACATCCCGTTCCGGGAGACCCGCAACTACGTGATGCGCGTGACCGAGAGCCTGCCCGCCTATCGCGCGCGCCTCGGGGAAACGGCGCTGCCGCGCCCTTTTACGGAAGAGTTGCGCGGCAGCGGGTTCGGCAGTGCGATGGACTGAGGCTCAGAACGCGTATTGCCAGCCGATGCGCGCATGGCAGTCGGCATTGAGCGGCGGCAGGTCGGTAAAGCCGACATTGGGAGCGGTGCGCGGGGCCAAACCGGATCTCTCTCAATCCGCGCCTGAACCCTGCCCAGCCCATCAATCCTATCGCCGCAGCGATCTCCTGAAAAAATATGCCTGCGCGGACCCATACCTGCGCGGACCCGCGCTCACGAAACTGTGAAAAGTCTAGCCGTGACCCGCCGCTTGCGTCAAGCGATCAGCGCGCCACGCGTTGCCGCCAGAGCGTGAACAGCCCCGCCGCGACGATGAGCGCCGCGCCAAGCGCCACGTTGAGGCGGATGGTCTCCGCAAAAACAAGAATGCCGATCGTGCTGGCAAAGGGCAGTTGCAGATAGGCAAAGGGCTGCACGGCGCTCGCTTCGGCGACCTCGTAGCATTTGATGAGGGTATAATGCCCCGCCGCCCCGGTGATGCAGAGCGCGCCCATCCAGATCCAGTCGGGGCCGGTCATCGGCTCCCAGAACCAGATGCCGACGGCGGTCATGGCAAGAGAGCCCACTGTGCCCGTCCAGAAAAACGAGGTCGCGGCCGTGTCGCGCCGCGCCACGTATCGCGTGAGCAGCCCGTAAAGCGCGAACATGAGCGCGGCGACAAAGGGCACCACGGCGGCGGGCTGGAACACGCCGAAGCCCGGCTCCAGAATGATCACCACACCGACAAAGCCAACGCCGATGGCAACCCATCGCCGCCAACCCACCCGCTCGCCCAGAACCGGACCCGACAGGGCCGCCACCAGAAGCGGATAGGCGGCAAAGACGGCATGGCTCTCGACCAGACCGAGAAGGGTAAAGCCATAAATCATTACGCAAATTTCCGCTACCAGCAGCAGCGCGCGAAATCCCTGAACCAGCGGCTGCGTGGTCACGGCGGCCGCCATGAGCCCGCCCGCCTTGCGCGCCGCCACCGCCATGACGAAGGCGGCGAAGAACCAGTAGCGGATCATCACCACCATGAAGACATTGTATTCGCCCGCCAGATGCCGCGAAAGGCCGTCCTGCACCGCGAAGATGAAGGTGGTGAGCACCATCATCCAGATGCCGAGGCGGGTGTTCTGATCGGTCATGCGCATCCCGGTGTTTCGCGGGCCAGTATGGCGCGCGTCATGTGGCGCTTGCGCCCGTATCCCGGCACACGAGTGACAGAAAATCCCGCCGCCTCCAAGCCCCGCCGGACATGGCCAGCCGCCGTGTAGGTCGCCGCCGTGCCGCCCCGGACCGTGTGGCGCGCAACCTCTGCCATCAGCTCGGGCTGCCACATCTCGGGGTTCTTCGCGGGCGAAAACCCGTCGAGAAACCACGCATCGGCCTTATGCGGCCAAGCCCTTAGCGTCTCGCGCGCGTCCCCCACGACCAGCGTGAAATGCAGATCCGGCAGGTGGATTTCCTGCGCGCCCCCCTGCCAATGGGGGGCAAGCTCGGCGGCCAGCCCTCCGATTTCGGCAAACCGGGCTTGCGCTCGGCGCATGTCTGCGGGGGTCATCGGGAAGGCCTCGAAACTGCTATAGCAAAGCCGCCCCGTCACACCCGCGCCCCGCCACGCGCCAAGCGCCGCGAGAAGGTTCAGACCGGTGCCGAATCCCAGTTCGGCGACGTGAAACCCGTCCCGGAAGCGCGCGGGCAGATCGTTGCCCGACAAAAACACATGCCGCGTTTCGGCCAGCCCGTCCTCGAGGCTGAAATACGGGTCATCGAACCGGGTCGAGACCGGCACCTCACCCTCGCGCCAGTCGATCCCGGCCTGCTGGTCCTGCATGGGGCACTCCGCTAGAAAGCGCGCGAAGCATGGCGGCGCACAGGGGAATTGGCAATGACCGACATCACGGTGATGGGGGCGGGGATCTTCGGTCTCTCGGTGGCCTGGGCCTGCGCGCGGCGCGGCGCGGGTGTGCGTGTGATCGACCCGCACGGGCCGGGGGCCGGGGCTTCGGGCGGGGTGGTCGGCACGCTTGCCCCGCATGTGCCGGAGAACTGGAACCCCAAGAAGGCGTTCCAGTTCGACAGCCTCATGATGGCCGAGGCATTCTGGACCGAAGTGGAGGCGGCAGGCGGGGTCTCGTCCGGCTATGCGCGGCTGGGCCGGATACAGCCCGTCGCGGACGCGCCGGCGCTGGCACTGGCACGGGCCCGCGAAGAAAGCGCCGCGCGGCTCTGGCAGGGCAAGGCCCTCTGGCGGGTGGAGGCGGCGACAGGTGCCTGGTGCCCCGAGAGCCCGAGCGGCCACGTCATCCACGACACTCTGAGCGCACGGCTTCACCCCCGACGGGCCTGCGCGGCGCTGGTGGCGGCCCTGCGCGCGACCGGGGCCGACGTGGTCCGCGACGGCGCGCAGGAGGGGCGCATCCTCTGGGCCACCGGCGTTGCGGGGCTGGCAGAGCTGAGCGCCGCCACGGGCCACCCTGTGGGCAACGGCGTCAAGGGGCAGGCCGCGCTTCTGGCGTTTGACGCGCGCGCGCTGCCGCAGGTCTTTGCCGGGGGCGTGCATATCGTGCCGCACGATGATGGGACGGTGGCCATCGGCTCCACCTCCGAGCGTGACTTTGCAGACCCTGCCGCCACCGATGCACAGCTTGACGACGTGATCGCGCGCGCCCGCGCTGCCCTGCCCGCGCTGGCGGCTGCGCCGGTGATCCTGAGATGGGCCGGGCTGCGCCCGCGCACCCGCAGCCGCGCGCCGATGCTGGGGCCGCACCCGTTCAAGGCGGGTGCGTTCATCGCCAATGGCGGCTTCAAGATCGGCTTCGGCATGGCCCCGAAGGTGGCCGAGGTGATGGCCGATCTCATGCTCGACGGGATCGACCACATCCCCGAGGGGTTTCGACCGGAGGATTGCCTATGAGCCGGTCCGGCATGACCTTCACCGTCGCGCCGCCCGACGCTAACGCACCACAGGAACACGCCCGCCCCCCGGCCCCGCACGACGCAGCAAAAGGCCGAGGCGTGCGAAACTGTTGGCGGTATCGGCCGGTTCGCGTTCGGCCAGAAAGGCGTCAAGCTCGGGCCAGATGCGGATCGCCTGATCGAGCGCGGGGTCGCTGCCCTCGGCATAAAGCCCCGCGCGCACCATCGTCTCGGAACGCGCATAGGTCCCAAGCAGGTGGCGCGCCTGCCCGATGAGGCGGTTCTCATCGTCGCTCGCCGCCTGTGGCAGGCTGCGCGAGACCGAGCGCAGCAGGTCGATGGCCGGATAGCGCCCGCGCTCGGCGATCTCGCGGTCGAGCACCACATGCCCGTCGAGCACCCCGCGCAGGATGTCGGCCACCGGCTCCTCCATGTCCGATCCGGCGACAAGCACGGTCAGAAGTGCGGTGATGTCGCCCTGCCCCCCCTCGCCCGGTCCCGCGCGCTCGCACAGCGACATGATCGTGTGCGCCGTCGAGGGCGGAAAGCCGCGCAGCGCGGGCATCTCGCCCGCCGCGATGGCCACTTCGCGATGCGCCTCGGCAAAGCGGGTGATCGAATCGGCGAGAAAGAGGACATGGCGGCCCGCGTCGCGGAAATGCTCGGCTACGGCCATGGCGGCAAGCGCGCAGCGCCGCCGCACCAGCGCCGAGCGGTCCGAGGTCGCCGTCACGATCACCGCGCGCGCCATGCCCTCGGGGCCAAGCACATGGCGCACGAACTCTCCCAGTTCGCGCCCGCGCTCGCCTATCAGCGCGACAACGACGACATCGGCCTGCATATGCCGCGCGAGATGGCCCAGAAGCATGGATTTGCCCACGCCGGACCCGGCGAAAAGCCCCATCCGCTGCCCGCGCACGACAGGCAGAAGGGTGTTGAACACGGCCATGCCCGTCTCGAGCCGCGCGCCCAGCGGATGACGGCGCGCAGGCGCGGGCGGGTCGGCGCGCAGGGGCCGCGCGACCGGTCCGCGCAATAGCGGGCGGCCATCGAGCGGCACGCCGAACGGGTCGATCACGCGACCGATCCAGTCGTCCGACGGGGCAATCTCGGATGGCCCCATCAAGCGCACGCGGTCGCCCAAAGCCACACCCTCGGCGGCCTCGTCAGGCAGGATCAGCAGCGCGGCCGCCTCCATCTGCAAGACCTCGCCCGAAAGCTGGCCGCGCGCGGTCTGAACCTGCACCCGGTCGCCAAGCCGCGCCGCGCCCGAGAGGCCACTGACCCGCAAGAGCCCGCCCGCCACCGAAATCACCCGTCCGACCGGATGCGCAGCACTCAGCCCCGTGATTTCCGCCCGCAGCCCCGCCAATGCCGTCTGTTTCATGGAATCGCTCCTGACCGTCGCCCGAGAACCATTTCTAAACGAATCAGGGTTAAGCCTTGGTTGAAGCCAATCGAGGGAGAAGCCCCGATGTTTGAAAATCTCGACGTCTTTCGCCTGTCCCATGCGCTTGCGCGGCACGCTGGCGCACGGCAGGCGGTTGTGGCGCAGAACATGGCCAATGCCGACACGCCGGACTATGCGGCGCGCGATATCGCGCCCTTTTCCGCCTATCTCGACGCCCCGCCGGGGATGCGCGCGACACGGCCCGGCCATCTTTTCGGGCAGGGCGGCCCGCAGCCCTTCGAGAGCCATGCGGAACGTGGCACCGCGCGCGATCCCAACGGCAACTCGGTCTCGCTCGAGACGGAAATGCTGCGCGCCGTCGATGTGCAGCGGCAACACGGGCGCGCGCTGGCCATATACCGGTCCGGGCTGACCGTGCTGCGCACCGCCATTTCACGCAGTTAGAAGGGCTGAGCAATGAGCGACTTTTCCAACGCGCTGAGCGTCTCGGCAAGCGGCCTCAAGGCGCAATCCCAACGGCTCCGGCATGTGGCCGAAAACATGGCCAATGCCGACACGCCCGGCTACCGGCGCAAGACCGTGGCCTTTCGCCCCGAGCACGGCGCGGCCCAAACCGGGCGCGTCGAAACCGGGCCGGTGCGCCTCGACCGCAGCGCGCTCCGCCAGGTCTATGAGCCGGGGCATCCGCTTGCCGACGAGACCGGGCATTTCGACGGCTCCAACGTCGATCTGATGATCGAGATGGCCGACGCGCGCGAGGCGCAACGCAGCTACGAGGCGAATCTCAAGATGTTCGAGCAGGCGCGACAGATGTCGTCGAGCCTGATGGATCTCTTGCGCCGCTGACCCCAACCGAGAAAAGGAGAGCCAGAATGGATGTGAGTGCCGTTTCCGCCGCGCGGGGCTATGCCGCCCTTCGCCCCGCGACCGAACCCGAGGCCGGGACCAATGCCGCCGCAGGTTTTCAGGCGCTGGCGCGCGATTTCGCCGCCACCCTGCGCGCGGGCGAAGATACGGCGATGGCCGCCATCGCGGGCAAGGCCGATCCGCACGCGCTTGTCCAGGCGCTCGCGCAGACCGAACTTGCCGTCGAGACGGCGGTGACGGTCCGTGACCGGGTGGTCGAGGCCTATCAGGAAATCCTGCGGATGCCGGTCTGACCCATGCGCGAGGAAATCCTCTTTTACGACACGCTGCGCGAGGGGCTCTGGGTTGCGATGCTGATCTCGTTGCCGATCCTCACGGTGGCGCTGGTCGGCGGACTGATCGTCGGCCTTTTCCAGGCGCTGACCTCGATCCAGGAAATGACGCTGACCTTCGTGCCCAAGCTCGGGGCCATCGTGCTCGTGTTCTGGCTCAGCATGGGATTCATGACCCAGACGCTGGTGGCGTTCTTTCAGGACCGGCTCGTGCCGCTCATCATCGGAGGCTGAGACATGGAAGCCGCAGGATATGCCACGCTCACCCGCCAGACCGGGCTGATGCGCGAAATGCAGATGATCGCCAACAATATCGCCAATGCGGCAACCACGGGCTATCGCGCCGAGGGGATGATCTTCTCGGAATTCGTCGCCCGCGCCGAGGGCGCGCCGTCGCTGTCGATGGCGCGTGGCAACACGCCCGTCACCTCGCAAGTGCAGGGGCCGGTGGAGGCCACCGGCGGCGCGTTCGATTTCGCCATCGAGGGCGAGGGGTTTTTCCTGATCGACACGCCCGAGGGCGAGCGGCTGACGCGCGCCGGGGCCTTCGCGCTCTCGGGTGAGGGCGATCTGGTGACGATGGACGGGTTTCGCGTGCTTGATGCGGGCGGCGCGCCGGTCTTCATCCCGCCCGACGCGGGCCGTCCCGGCCTCGGGACCGACGGCACGCTGAGCGCGGATGGCCGCCCGCTGGCGCAGCTTGGCCTCTTTCAGCCGGTCGAGGGCGCGGCGCTCATCCGCGTGGGTGGCAACCTCTTCGAGAGCCGGGGCGCGATTGTCCCGGTCGAGGAGGGCAAGATCCTGCAAGGGTTCCGCGAAGGCTCCAACGTGGAGCCGCTGAGCGAAATCGCGCGGATGATCGAGGTGCAGCGCGCCTATGAAATGGGCCAGAGCTTTCTCGAGGCCGAACATGAACGCGTCCGCCGCGCGCTCGACACCTTCACCCGATAAGGAGAGACCGCCATGAGACTTCTCAAGATCGCCGCCACCGGCATGGCCGCGCAGCAGATGCGGGTCGAGACCATCTCCAACAACCTCGCCAACATGTCGACCACCGGTTACAATGCGCGCCGCGCCGAATTTGCCGATCTGCATTACCAGCAGGTGACGCGGGCGGGCACGATCTCGGCCTCCGACGGCTCGGTCTTGCCCACCGGCGTGCAGCTGGGCCTCGGCGTGCGGCCCGCCGCCGTGACGGTGGAGTTGACCCAAGGCTCGCTGCGGGCCACGGGCGGCGATCTCGATGTGGCGATCGACGGTCACGGCTATCTCGAGGTGACGCTGCCCTCGGGGCAGTCGGGCTATACCCGCGACGGGGCGCTCAAACGTTCCGCCGAGGGGGTGATCGTCACCTCCGAGGGCTTTGCGGTTGCGCCCGAGATCACCATTCCCGACGATGCGCGCAGCCTGTCGATCAATGCCGAGGGCGAGGTCTTTGCCTTTTTCGACGATGCGGTCGAGGCACAGTCGCTGGGGCAGCTCAACCTTGTCGGGTTTGCCAATGCCAAGGGGCTCGAGGCCATCGGCAGCAATCTCTTTCTGGAAACCGAGGCCTCGGGCCCGGCCAATGTGACCACCGCCGGACAGGACGGACTTGGCACGTTGCGCCACGGCTTTCTCGAGGACAGCTCTGTAGATCCGGTGCGCGAGATCACCGAACTGATCGAGGCGCAGCGCGGCTATGAGCTCAACGCCAAGGTGATCACCGCCGCCGACCAGATGCTCGCCGCCACGACGCAGGTGCGGTGATGCGGTTTCTGCTCGCGATCCTCGTCGCCTTGGCCACCCCGGCGCTCGCGGACCGGGTGGAGGCACTGCGCGTGATCCGCCCGCAGGAGATCATCGCGCCCGAGGACGTGATCCGGCGCGACGGTGGCGCGACGGGGCTGCCCGGGCTCGACGCGATCATCGGTCAGGAGGCGCGCGTCGCGCTCTATCCGGGCCGCGCGATCCGGGCGGGCGATATCGGCCCGCCCGCCAGCATCGAGCGCAACCAGGTGGTGCCGCTGATCTATACCCATGGCGGGTTAAGGATCGAAACCGAAGGCCGCGCGCTCGCCCGCGCCGGAACGGGCGATTACGTGCGGGTGATGAACCTTGCCTCGCGCGCCACCGTCACGGGCCGCGTCACCGCCGATGGGCGCATTGAAGTGTCAAGGTAGGAGCGGATCATGAGAGTGGTTTTACTGGTCGGGCTGGCCGTCGCGGGCTGCGGGCGGATGGATCACATCGGCAAGCCGCCGAGTTTCACGCCGACCATGAACTCGACCGAGCAACTGGCGATGCTCGATCCGGGCCTGCCGCTCGAGAGCGCGGGCCGCGTGCCGGTGCAGGAGGCCTCGCTGTGGGATGGCGGGCGCAAGTCGCTTCTGGGTGACCGGCGCGCGGCGCGGCGCGGTGACATCCTGACCGTGGTGGTGGAAATCGATGAGGAAGCAGAAATCTCAAACACGACGGACCGCGCGCGCACCGGCTCGGAAAATCTCGGCATTCCCGATTTTTTCGGCCTGCCGCAACGGATCAACCGGAACCTGCCCGAGGGGGCGAGCCTCGATCAGGCGGTCGGGATCACTTCCTCCAGCCGCTCGGGCGGCGACGGCTCGGTCAGCCGCAGCGAGGAGTTGACGCTGCGGGTCGCGGCCACGGTGATGCAGGTACTGCCCAACGGGGTTCTGGAAATCCAGGGCTCGCAGGAGGTGCGGGTCAATTTCGAGCTGCGGGAGCTTCTGGTGACGGGCTTCGTGCGTCCCGAGGACATTTCGCGCCAGAACGAGATCACCTATGACAAGATCGCCGCCGCGCGCATTTCCTATGGCGGGCGCGGTCAGATCACCGATGTCCAGCAACCCCGGATCGGCCAGCAGGTGCTGGACGCGATCCTGCCGTTCTGAACGGGGGCCAGCGATATGATGCGCATTCTCTTACCCGTGCTGCTTTTGCTGCTTGGCCTCGGCGCCGGGATCGGCGCGGGGCTGTTTCTTGCGACACCCGTCCCCGAGGCGGGCGACGCGGAGACGGCCGCACCCGCGGCGGCGGGGCAGACCGATGGGCAGACCGATGGGCAGACTGGCGGGCAAACCGAATTCGTGCGGCTCAACAACCAGTTCGTCGTGCCGGTCGTTGCGCGTGACCGGGTGACCGCCATGGTGGTCATCTCGCTCAGCGTCGAGATGCGGCTTGGGACAGCGGACGCGGTCTACAACCGCGAGCCGCGACTGCGCGATGGACTTCTTCAGGCAATGTTCGATCACGCCAACCGGGGTGGCTTTGACGGGGCGTTCACCGATGCCAACAGCATGGATGTGCTGCGCCGGATGCTGATCGAAGTGGCGCGCGATCTGTTGGGCGAGGATGTGCGCGGCGTGCTGATCACCGAAATCGCGCGTCAGGACGTGTGATCGCGGGCACGGGCCAGGCGCAGAAGCGCGAGATGCTCGAGGCGCTGCGCCTCGCGGGCCTGGCGGTCGTGATGTCTCAGGCTGAGATGATGCGCGACAAGCGCACGCGCCGCCTCGGCCTTGCCAAAAGCTTGGCGTAGGGGTGGCAGCGCCCGCTCCTTGCGCGCAAGTGCAAGCGCAAGCTCGGAATTGAGAGCGGCGCGGCTTCGTCCCACCCACCCCTGCCATGACAGATCCGCGCCGATTTCGCGCAGTCCGCGCATCGCCTGCTCCGGCAGAGCCCGCGCCGCCTCGGCCTGCGCGTCAAGGCGCGCAAGCGCCGCGCGCAGCCGCGCCTCGTCCGCCAGAACCGCGCGTAGCCGCGCCGTTTCCTGGTCGAGCCGCGCCGCCGTCACCGCAGCAAGCGCAGAGCCGTCGCCCGGCCTCATCCGAAGGCCCGCGCCTTGCGGCGCATCGCATCGGCAAAGCGGATCGCGGCCGCGACGGCGCGATAATGGCGCGGGTCGATCTGCTGCCCGATTTCGGTCTCGGCATGGAGCGCGCGCGCGGCGGGCGGATCGCTGTGGACCGGCACGCCGTGCTCATGCGCCGTCTCGCGGATGGCACGGGCCATGTGATCGACGCCCTTGGCGACGCAGACCGGGGCCGCGCCGGGCGCACGGCTCCATTTGAGGGCCACCGCGTAATGGGTGGGGTTGACGATCACCACATCGGCCTTCGGCACCTCGGCCATCATCTGCCGAGAGGCGATGTCCATGCCGCGCTGACGGCGCTGTTGCTTCATGTGCGGATCGCCTTCGCTCTCCTTGTGCTCATCACGGATCTCCTGGTGCGACATGCGCTGGCGGCGGGCATGATCGAAGCGCTGCCAGAGATAATCGACCGCGCCGATGGCGATGGCCAGCAGCAGCACCACGGCAAGAAACTCCACCACCATGCGCGCCATGACCGCCCCGATCTGGCCTGGTGCCGCATGAAGCGTGGCCGCAAGGCGCGGCAACTGCCCGGTAAGATAGGTGCCGAGCAGCACGCAATAGGCCAAAAGCTTGACTGCGCTCTTGGCAAATTCGAATAGACCGCTGGGCCCGTATTTGTTCCTGGCATTCTCGACAGGGTCGATGCGCGACAGCTTCGGCTCAAGCTTTGACGGTGCAAAGACAAGGCTGCGCTGCGCCACCACCGACAGGAGCGCGCCCGCGCCGGGCAGCAGGAACCACGCCATGAGCGCCAGCGCGAGCCCGCCCATGAGTCCGCCGAGCGCCGCGCCGCCCGAGCCGCCTTCGAAGGCCAGCGCGGCAAGGCGGTCCGGCTGTTCGAGAAAGCGCATCATCAGGGACCCGGCCTCGGACACCGAGCCCGCGCCAAGCGCCAGTGCCGCCAGAACGAAGCCCGCATAGGAGCCTGCGGTATTGAGATCGGCGGAGCGCGCCAATTCTCCCTTTTCGCGCGCCTTTTCAATCTTTTGCGGCGTGGCCTCGTGGCTCTTGTCGCCCTCGTCCTGCGCGTCGGCCATCAGCGCGCCCCCATCGGATCGGCGAGAAAATCACCAAGTGCCTCCGCCCAGAGCCCGAGCATGGCCGGAGCCAGCAGCATCAGGAGAACGAGCCCCGCCCCGGTGATCGCCGGCGCACCGACAAAGACCACCATGAGCTGTGGCATGGCGCGGTTGATGATACCAAGGGTGAGGTTGTAGAGCGTGGAGGCGATGACGAAGGGAGCGGCCAGCGTGAAGGCAAGACCAAAGGCATGGGCCACGCGCGCAATGCCCCATTCCGCCACTGCCGCCGCAAGCGGCGGCACGCCGGGCGGAAGGAGGCGGTAACTTGCGATCACAAGCTCGGCCAGCCGCAGATGCAGCCCGAGCATCATGGCAAGCGCCAGCGCGCCGGTCACGAGCAGGTGACCGATGGCCGGCATGGGGGTGACGCCAGCCGTGCCGAGGATCTGCGACAGCGAGGTGGATTGCGCGGCAATCGCCCCGGCGGTCTGAAGCGCAAGCACGAAAAGGCGGATGCCAAGACCGAGCATCAGGCCGATGCCGGTCTCGGTCAGGATGAGACGCAGGAGGTCGGGATTGACGGGAAGCCGCCCGGCCAGGTCGGGGGCCATGGCGGGCGTGACGATGGCCGAAAGGCCGAGGGCAAGCCCGAGCTTGAGGCGCATTGGCACCGACGTCTCGCCGAAGCCGGGGAAGAGCGCGATGAGCGGCGCGATCCGGAGAAACACCAGCGCATGCAGCCATAGCAGCTCCTGCGCCAGCGGCAGGAGTGTCGCCAGCCCGCTCATGCCGCCACCACCCCCACGAGAGAGGGTCTGCTCTCGGTGCCGATCTCCTCGAAGGAAAGCACCGGCGCGCCGATCTGTTTGGCGGCAAGCGCCGTGCGCAGGAACCGGCGGCGCGGCGTCGAGGTTACGATGGCGGGTGCGATGCCCTTTTCCTGCGCCGCGTTGACCGCCTCGGCGGCGGCCCCGGTCAGCGCGTTGAAGAGATCCGGCGGCAGCGCCACGTCGATCCGCCCGCGCTCGGCCTCGATCTGGTAGGCGCTGAACCGCTCTTCCCATTCCGGGGCCAGTTGGATGAGCGGCAAGGTGCCGTCGGGGCGGGTCAGCTCGGCCACGAGCTGAAAGCCGAGACGCTGGCGGACATGCTCGCAGACCGTCTCGGGCGCGGCGCCGCCCGCGCGGCCCTCCGCCGCCGCCTCGATGATCAGCGGCAGGTTGCGGATCGAGACCTGTTCGGCCAGCAGGAGCCGCAACACCGCATGCAAGAGGTCAGGTGCGATACGGTCGGGGATCATCTCCTCCAGCAGCTTGCGATTGGCCTCGCCGCGAGCACGGTCCGAGAGGTTGACCATCTCGTCGAGCAGCCGCCGCATCGCCTTCATCGTCAAGAGGCGGCTGAGATTGCGTCGGATCACCTCGAGCAGATGGGTGGCCAGCACCTCGGTCGGCGTCACGAGCGTCGCACCATCAAGCGCCGCCATGTCCCGCGCGGCACCGGGGATCCAGCGGGCAGGCGCGCCATAGACCGGCTCGCGCACCGTCTCGCCGGGGGGCAGGGCCGGGTGACTTGCCGGGTCAAGCGCGAGAAGGTTATCCGGGCGCAGCCCGGCGCGGGCCTGCTCGACCCCGTGCACGCGGATCACGTAGCTGCCCGCCTGTAGCCCTGCATCGTCGGTCAACCGGATCTCGGGCAGGATGAGGCCGTAGCGGGTGGCGACGTGACGGCGCATGTTGGCGATGCGCGCATCGAGCCCCTCGCCGGGATCGAGCACCATATTGACCAGATCGGGGGCGAATTCGACGTGGATGTCGTCGAGCTCCAGAATGTCGCCCATGGACGGCTCGGGCGGCGGCGCGCTGGGGGTTGCGGCCTCGGCCAGGGGGGCCTTTGACCGCGCGCGATACCCCATGGCCGCCACCCCGCCAAGCACCAGCCCACCCAGAATGAACGGCACGAAGGGCAGTCCCGGGACCAGTGCAAAGAGGCCCATGAGCACGGCTACCGTGGCGAGCGCCGCCGGATGGCGACCGATCTGCGCCCCGATGGCCGCGTCGGTGGCCCCAAGCGTGCCGCCGCGCGCGAGCAGAAGTGCTGTGGCGATCGAGATGACCACAGCGGGGATCTGCGTCACCAGCCCGTCGCCGACCGTCAGGATCGCGTAGGTCTCGAAAGCGCGGCCAAGCGGCATGTCGTGCACCACCGTGCCCATGATCAGCCCCATCACCAGGTTGAGAAGCGTGATCAGCAGGCCCGCGACGGCATCGCCCTTGACGAATTTCGACGCCCCGTCGAGCGAGCCGAAGAATGTCGTCTCCTGCTGTTCGCGGCTGCGGCGCTCGCGCGCCTCCTCATGGGTGATGGCGCCTGCGGACATATCGCTGTCGATGGCCAGCTGTTTGCCGGGCATCGCATCGAGGGCAAACCGCGCGCCCACCTCGGCCATGCGCGCGGCCCCCTTGGTGATCACGAGGAAATTGACGATGAGCAACACGCCAAAGACGACAAGTCCGAGAAACACGCTGCCGCCCATGACGAAATTGGCGAAGCCCTCGATCACGTCACCTGCCGCCGAGGTGCCGGTATGGCCCTGGCCGATGATGAGCTTGGTCGAAGAGACATTGAGCGACAGCCGGAGCACCAGCGAAGCCAGCAGAATCGTCGGAAAGGAGGAGAAATCAAGCGGCCGCTCGATGAAGAGCGTGATGGTGAAGATCAGGATGGCCAGCGCAAAGGAGGCAGCAAGGCCGATATCGAGCATGAACGCCGGCATCGGCAGGATCATCATGGTGATGACCGCCATCAATGCGACGGCAAGCAGAACAGTGGGCTGAAAGAGTTGGGTGGGGGTCAGGCGCGGCATGGCTCAGGACCCCCGCGCCGCAACGAGTGCGGGAAAAAACGGTGGCGGCGCGGGGCGGTCGAGCGGCACGAGCGAGCCGCGCACGACCCCCGACATGCTTCTTGTCAGGAGCGGAAATGTGTTGGAGGCGGGCGCTCGGGTCGCGGCATGGGCCGTACCAGGGCCGCGTGGCAACTTTGGGTCGCGCGGCAGGGTCGGCACATCGGGCGGGGCATCGGAAAGCGCGGCGCGCACCCGCTCGAACCGCGCGCGGTACTCTCGTGCGCGCTCCGGTGTGCGCGAGTGAAACCAGCCCGCCGCCACCGACCAGTTGCCGCTCTGCGCATGGAGATCCTTGAGAAAACGAGCGGCATAGGCGGCGTTGCGGAGCGGGTCGAACATTTCGGAGGGAGAGCGGAATGCCGTGCCATGCCAGCGGTGATTGATCTGGAAACACCCGATATCGAAGCTGCGCGCGCCACGCGCCATGGCGCGGGCGACAAACGCCTCGGCCTCGGCGCGAGTCTCGAACCAATGGCCCTTGCCCTCCATGTTGACGGTCCATGGCCAGGGCTCGAGGCCACGCCCGCGTCCGGTCTCGACGCGGGTGATCGCACGCATCACCGGCAGTGGCACGCCCGCGCGATCTGCCACCTCCCGTGCTGCGGCATCGCACAACGCGGTGCGCGCCATGGCCCGAGGCACGGGAAAAAGGACAGTCGGCAGGACAAGAGCGAAACACAGGGTGATGAGCAGGTTTTGCAAGACAATATCCATTCTGGGGTGCACCGCGGAGATCGGTGGTCGGTGCGATCTTCGCGGCGAGAGATTGAGATTCGGTAAGCGCGGCCCCGCCTTACCGCACGCCGTCCTGAGGGCGCGGGAGTGCGTCGAGCAAACCTGTCAGCGTCGCGCGCGCGCTGCCCGTTTCCGCCAGCAGGCTTGCGATCCGGTCGAGCGTTGCCACGCCATCCGGAACCGGACCCGCCGGGCCGCCCAGCAGGTCTGCCACCTCGAGCAAGAGCGGATCCGAAGCCCGCGCCAGCACCTCCGGGTCACGCGTGTACAAAGCGGCCCGATCCGCCTCGGGCAGAGCGTCGGTTGCGGAAAAGAGCGCCTGCGCGCTGACATGATCGCCGCGCAGGCTTCGGGCGCGGGCACGCAGCCGGTCGGCCTTGCGCCCGTCAAGGCCCAACAACGCAAGATCGGCTTCGGCCGGTCGTTGGAGCGCAAGCGCGATTTCGGCGCGCAGAAGCCGGAGGGAGGGATCGGACCGGATGGTCGGCAGGATACGGTCGGCGACATCGGCAAAGCCTGCGTCAAGCAGGCGGCGGGCAATCGCCCCGACAAGTTGGTCGCTCATGGCCTCCGGAGGCATGACGCGATCACCGAGCACGTAGCGCAGGAACGTAAGGTCATCGGCGGCGCGGACGACTTCGCGCAAAAGGCTCTCGGCCATGGCCCTTGCCACCGGTTGCGCCGGGTCGAGCGCCCGCCGGTCGAACGCGGTGGCGGCCTCGTCGAAGGCCCCGGCGGCGGCGAGAGCGGCCACATGGGCCACGGCGAGCCGGTCGCCGATCACCGTGTCGCGCAATTCATGCGCATACGCCCCGGCCAGTTGCGCCTGATCGACGGTCACCGGCGCGCCACGCGAGAGCGCGGCCTCAATGGCAAGCGCGAGCGCCTCGGCGGCATGGAGCGAATTGCTGCGGCTGACCTCGGCCAGCGCGGCGATGTTCGGTCCGGCCACCTGCGCCGCCAGATCGGCACGCGCCAGACCGGTTCCGGCCTCGTCCGGCGCAGCGATCCGTTCGATCATGCGCTGAAGGTGCTGGGCCGTGTCCACATGGCCGACCGCAACCAGATTGCGCACAAGCCCCGGCCCGAGGCCACGGCGCAACCCTGCCGGCAATGCCGCAAAGCTGCGTTGCAAGGCCCCATGATCGAAGGTCAGCGCCGCGTCGATCGGTCCGCGTGCAAGCAGCGCCCAGAGCACCGCCGGTTCGCCGCAATCCGTCGCCTCTTGCAGCGGGCTGTTGGCGGAAAGGGGCGTCTGATCAACAAGCTGCGCGAGATCGCGCAACAGCCGGGTGTCGGCATGCGGTGCAGCGACGAGATTCAGGATCTGGTGGGCCTCGGCGCCAAAGCCGTGATGGATGTAAAACCGCGCGAGATCGTGCGCGACCTGTGGGTTGATCACGTCGAATTCACCATAAAGATCGCGGTAGAGGCGGCCCATGTCCTCCGGCAGAGCGAGGCTATCGCCCCAGGCCGGCACGTCGAGACGCCCTGGTGCCGGACAGTCAGGTTCATTGGAAACCGGCAATCGTGCCGCGCTCGCCCCTCCCGCCACGTCGCGATCCATGCTGGTCCGGGCGCGCAGGGCGATGGGATCATCGGGCGCTTCGGGCAGCACATCAACCGCCAGCGCCGCAGGCTCCGGCGTGTCGGAGGGTGGCGGCGCGAGGTGGATCCCACGCGCCTCGGGTTCTGCCGTGACCAGCCCCTGGCTGGCGGCGCGCCCCAGTTGGTGCAGCAGAACCGAGTGCATCCGGTCAAGATCGGGCACCAGGGCCGCGGAGGCTTCATCGAGTCCTCGATCCGGCGCAACCGCAAGGTCGAGCTGAGCGACCAGCGCCTCTGTGGCGGGCGACGGGGCTGCCGGTCCAAGGCGGGCGGCAGGACGGGGCGTGAGCGAGGGCTGGACCGGGTCGGCGATGTCGATGACGAGCATGGCTGCGCCATGCCAGAACGGGCGCAGCGGACAATCGCAGATCAGGTCGAGCCGGAGCCGCCCCTGCCCTTCGGGTGCGACAAGCGCGCGCAGTCGGTTTCGGGCGATCCGGGCAAAGACGGCGGTGACGTCGAAACGGAGCGTGGGACCATCAAACACAAGTGTCGCGCCGCCCGAGTGCTCCTCGATCCGGTAATCAAGGCGACGCGGCAGGTCGATCACCAGCCGGTCGAACCCCTCATGCGCGCCCGAGCGCACCGTCACGCTCTGGGAAATAGCGGGCGCGGCAAACAAAAGCACCAGACAGAAAACAGCGGCGCGGATCATGCAGCCTCCTGCTTGAGTGCCTTGAGCGCCTCTTCCAGATCGCCAAAGCTGGGCCGGTTGTGGCCGGGCGTGTTCTGCCGACCCACCTCGATGCAGATGTTCGCGGCGTGGCTGTGCAGGTTTGCGATCAGAACCTCGCGGATCAAGCGGTAGAAATGCGCATCCTCCTCGACAACCTCGCGCAGCTTTGTGGCGAAGGGCCCGACGAACCCGTAGGACAGGAACACGCCGAGAAAGGTGCCGACAAGCGCGCCACCGATCATCTTGCCAAGTATTTCGGGCGGTTGGTCAATCGAAGCCATGGTCTTGATCACCCCCAGAACGGCGGCCACGATGCCAAGCGCCGGCAGCCCGTCGGCCATGGTCTGAAGCGCGTGGCTGGTTTGCAAGGCATGGTGATGCTGAGCCTCCATCCGCTTGTCGAGCACCTCCTCGACCTGGTGAGGATCGTCGTAATTCATCGAGGCCGAGCGCATCGTGTCACCAATCAGCGCGACCGCCTCGGCATCGGCGAGGATGCGCGGATAGCGGGTAAAAATGGACGAGTCAGCCGGGTTTTCGATATGTTCCTCAACCGCTACAGGGTTCTGCCGCGCAAGCCGGATCAGGGTGAACAGCAGGCACAGCAGATCGCGATAATCGCCGGGTTTCCAGCGCGGTCCCTTGAAGACCTTGCCGATGTCCCGAACCGTATGTTTCACGGTGGATAGGTCATTGCTGATGAGGAAGGCACCAATGGCGGCACCGGCGATCATCATCATCTCGAACGGCAGCGCGTGCAGGATGATGCCCAGCTTGCCCCCCGCAGCGAGATAGCCGCCGAAGACCATGACAAAGATCATTACAATACCGACCAGTCCGATCATCACCCTCTCCGTATCGACACGCTGACCGCGAGTTTCACACCCGCCGGTTACCCGCCGGTTAAGAGCCGCCGCTCAATCGCTCTCGGCATTGCGCCCGGCGAGCACGACGCTGAACATATGCGCGGCCTCCGGGCTCAGCCCGGCCATGATCGCCGCCGCCGCATCGGGGCGCATCCGTGCCAGAAATCCCGCCGCGAACCGCGCGTCCATCTGCTCGAACAGGGCGGCGGCCTGTTTCGGTTTCATCGTCTCGTAGACGCGGGTCAGACGGTCGAGATCGTCCTCGGCCGCGGTCTCGGCGATGGCGAGGGTGCGCCTGAGCGAGTCCTCGGCCTCTGCCAGTGCCGCGAGCCGCGTGGTGATCTGCTCATCGGCGATGGCCAGCGCCTGCATCCGGTCCTCGAGCGCGCGCTCGCGGCTGGCGACGCGCGCCTCCCGGTCCTTCAGCGTCTCCAGAACGGCCTGAAGATCAGAGGGCTGCTCGCAACTGCCGCCGACCCCGGCCTGATGCTCCACCGCGTCCTTCGGGGTGGCGCGGGCCATGGCCTGCCCGATGCCGTCACCCACCCGCACCACGGCCGAGGCCAGCAAAAGCGCTGCAACAACCGTGAGCGTGCCGCGCGCGCGGCCACGGCGGCGCGCGGCGCTCATGTCCGGCTCTCCGCGCTGTCGGACGGGTGGCGGCGAAAGACCGGGCCGTCGGGCGGCGGGGTCGGCTTCGGCGGGGTCTCCGGCAGATCGTGCATCGAGGCCACCAGCAACTCGAGGCGCTTGGCCACCCCCTCGGCCCGGTCCGTGAGCGCATCGAGCGAGCCGGTGGAGCCATTGGCCGTCGCCTGCGCCGCGCGCAGCGTCCGCGCCAGATCGTCGACCTGCGCCGAGAGCACCGCAACCGCCCCGCCGACCCCGGTCTCGAGATCGTTGAAACGGCTGAGCCGCCGCGCCAGGACGTGACAGTAGACCGCCGCGCCCAGCGCGCCCGCGACCAGCAGAATGTCGGCGATAAGCTCCATTTCTCTTCCCCTCAGTCCAGCACGAATTCCATCACCAGCAGGTCGTTGACCCGCCCCTCGCCGACCACCGCCTGCACCCGCCGGAGCATCTGTCCGCGCAGCCGCATGAGCGCGCTGCTCTCCTCCAGATCGCTGAGGCGAAGCGCGCGCAGATAGGTGTTGAGCACATCGACCACGCGCGGCATGACGCGCGCCACCTCGGTGGCCTGTTTCGCGGGCACCTCAAGCTCGGCGCGGAACCGCAGATGGCGGCTGCGTCCGGCTTCGGCATAGGAGACCACAAGCGGCTCGATGGGCACGAAGACAAGATTGGCGAAATCCACCTCATGCGGCGCGGGCGCAGCCTCGGCGACATGGTCCGCGTTGCCCCCGAACGGCACCAGCCCCGCGCGCACCGCAAGGAATCCACCCGCCCCGCCAAGCACCGCCAGCACCAGCCCGAGAATCAGCGGCAGGCGCGAACGCTTTGGCGTTTCTGTCGTGGTTTCAGGGGTTTCGTCGGTTTCGGCCATGCTGTGCCCTCTTTTTCGTCGCAAGGGCACTATCGCCCAGAGAGGCTAACCGAATCTTAAGGCCGATGCGCGAAGACTGACCCCAGAGACCGGCAGAAGGCCGATCGACAGGAGACATCGACGTGCAACAATTCCTGACCCTCTGGCAATCGCTCGACATGAGGCGGCGCGTGGTCGTGATTGCGGCGACCCTGGGTGTTTTCGCGGCTGTGCTCGGACTTGCGCGGATGGCCGCCAACCCGAACCTGAGCCTGCTTTACGCGGGGCTTGAGGGCACGGCCGCGGGCGAGGTTGTGGCCGCACTCGATCAACGGGGCGTCGCCCACGAGGTGCGTGGCGACGCCATCTATGTGGCGAGCAACCAGCGTGACAGTCTGCGCATGGTGCTTGCCGGAGAGGGGCTGCCGTCGGGCACGGCGCGGGGCTACGAGATCCTTGACGGGCTGTCGGGCTTCGGCACCACCTCGCAGATGTTCGACGCCGCCTATTGGCGCGCCAAGGAGGGCGAGCTTGCGCGCACCATCCTTGCGCATCCCGCGATCACGGCGGCGCGGGTGCATCTGGCCTCGGGCGGGGCGGCGCCGTTCCAGCGCAATGCGCGGCAATCCGCCTCGGTTTCGGTCACGACCAATGGCATGGGCCTCTCGCCCAAACACGCCCGCGCGCTGCAATTCCTTGTCGCCTCTGCGGTGGCCGGACTGACCCCCGAGGATGTCGCGGTGATCGATTCCGAGGGTGGGCTCATCGGCGCGGAAGAGGCCCCGGCCAATGCCCCCGACGATCGCGCCGAGGCGCTGCGGCTGCGCGCGCTCAGGCTCCTCGAGGCGCGCGTCGGGCGCGGCAACGCGGTGGTGGAGGTGACGCTCGACACGGTGACCGAGACCGAGACGGTGCGCGAACGGCGCCTTGACCCCGAGAGCCGCGTCGCGATCAGCACCGATACCGAGGAAAGCAGCAGCAACGCCTCGGATCAGGGCAGCGGCGTCACCGTCGCGTCGAACCTGCCCGAGGGCGATGCGGGCGGCGGTGCCCCCTCCACCAGCCGCAGCGACGAGACCCGCGAGCGGGTGAATTTCGAGGTCTCCTCGACCGAGCGCGAGATCCTGCGCACCCCCGGCGCGATCCGGCGGATGAGCGTGGCGGTGCTGGTCAATACCCTGCCCGAGACCGGCGACGGCACACCGCGCCCCGAGGAGGAGCTTACCGCGCTGCGAGAGCTGGTGGGCTCGGCGGTGGGGCTCGATGCGGCGCGCGGCGACGTGCTGACGCTGCGCTCCCTGCCCTTCGAGGCGCTCACCCCCGAGGGCACGCTGGCCACGCCCTCTCTGCTCGACCGGCTGGCGATCGACACCATGGCGCTTGTTCAGGGGGCGGTTCTGGCGTTGGTGGCGCTCGTGCTCGGGCTTTTCGTCCTGCGTCCGGTGCTGATGCGCCCGGCCACCGCCCCGGCACGCCTTGCGCCACCGCCCCCCACCACCGCACAGGCAGCACTGACAGGCGAAATCGACGAACGCGAGATCGACGAGGCGGGCCTCTCGGTGGTCTCCGAGGGACGCGGCGAAACCGGGCTTCTGCCGGGCGCAGAGCGGGCCGAGGACCCGGTCGCACGGCTGCGCGCCCTCATCGGCGAGCGACAGGAGGAAACCGTCGAGATCCTGCGCACCTGGCTTGAAGGCGAGGAGGAGCGGATTTGATGTCGATTGCCCACCTGCTCGAGGAATTCGGCGATCCGTCCGACGGCACACCGCTCGCCATGACCGATGTCTCGCTCGAGGAAGAGCGGCTCGCGGCCTTCGAGAAGGGCTATCAGGCGGGCTGGGATGACGCGGTCAAGGCGCAATCGGAGGATGCGCGCCGCATCACCGCCGATCTGGCGCAAAACCTCCAGGACCTGCGCTTTACCTATGAGGAAGCCTATGGCGCGGTCATGGCGGCGCTGCGTCCCCTCCTGACCGAGATGGCCGGCGCGGTGCTGCCGCAACTCGCCCGCGAGAGCCTCGCACCGCGTATCGCGGAGATGTTGCACGATCACGCACGCGCGCAGGGCCGCCAGCCCATCGAGATCGCCGCCGCGCCCGAGGACCTGCCGCGCCTCGAACAGCTGACAGGCGACAGTCTCGAAATCGCTCTTGTCGCAGATGACACGCTGGCCGAGGGGCAGGTCTACCTTCGCTTCGGCGAAAGCGAAGCGGAGGTAGACCTGCCCGGCGTCCTCGCGGGCATCACCGCCGCCGTGAGCGGTTTTTTCGCCGAACAACCGACAGGAAAGGCCATCGCATGACCGACACCCCCTCGCCCGAGCCCTCCGCTAGCGGGCTTGCCAGCCCGTTTTCGGGCGTGCCCATAGAGATCACCGTCTGCGTGGGCCGCGCCCGCCCGCTGATCCGCGACCTGCTCAAACTGGGCCGCGATTCGGTGCTGCCGCTCGACCGTCGGGTCGATGACCTGGTCGAACTTTACATCGGCGAGCGGCTGATCGCGCGCGGCCAGCTTGAGGAGGCGGAAGGCGACGGAACCGGCCAGCTTGCCGTGCGGCTGACCGAAGTGGCCGATCTTCGGGACGGGCTGAATTGAGCGCGATGCGCGCACTCATCGGGGCGCTGGTCCTTCTGACCGTGCTCTGGCTCGGCGCGGGCCCCGCGGCGGCGCAGGACCTGTCGATCTCGCTCGGCGAGGGCGGGTCGATCTCGGCGCGCACGATCCAGCTTGTCGCGCTTATCACGGTGCTGAGCCTGGCGCCGGGGCTGGCCATCATGATCACCGCCTTTCCGTTCATCGTCACGGTGCTGGCGATCCTGCGGCAGGGGATCGGGCTGCAACAATCGCCACCCAACATGCTGCTGGTCAGCCTCGCGCTGTTCCTGACCTGGTTCGTGATGGAGCCAACATTCACCGCCGCCTGGACCGACGGCATCGCGCCGCTTGTCGCCGAGGAGGTGGACCTGACCGAGGGGCTGGCGCGGGCCATCGCGCCGTTTCGCGGCTTCATGGCCGCACGGCTCGATCCCGAGACCTTTGACGCCATGGCCGCGCTGCGCCCCGATGCCGCCGCCATCATCCCCGGCCCCGAGGCCCCGCTCTCGGTTCTGGTGCCAAGCTTCATGCTGTCGGAGATTGCGCGGGCCTTTCAGGTCGGTTTCCTGATTTTCCTGCCGTTCCTCATCATCGACCTGGTGATCGCGGCGGTGCTGATGTCCATGGGCATGATGATGGTGCCGCCGGCCATCGTGTCGCTGCCGTTCAAGCTTGCGTTCTTTGTCATCGCCGACGGCTGGTCGCTGATCGCCACAAGCCTCGTGCGCGGCTACATGTGATCACATCTCGCGGAAGAGGCGCGTCATCTCGAAGAGGCGGTCAAGCCGTTCGAACCGGTCGCGCGCGTCGGGCCAGCGCTCTTCCTGCGTGGCCGCGATAAGCGATTCCACCAACGACAGCGTGGCGATATTGCTGTCCCAGGCCGAGGGGATCTCGCCCCAGCAATTGAAGGTGATCTCGGCCACGCCGGCGACCGGGCTGGCCCATTGGTCGGTCACGAGGATCACGCGCACGCCGCGCTCGGCGGCGATGCGGGCAAGGCGCAAGAGGTTCTCCTCATAGCGGCGCATGTCGAAGATCAGGAGCGCGTCGCCCGTCCCCATGTCGATCACGTAATGCGGCCAGCTTGCCGGCGCGGCGGTGAGATGCCGGACGCCTTCGCGGATCGCCTGGAAATGGGTAAAGGCATATTCCGCGAGCGAGCGGGTGATGCGCCCGCCCACCACATAGACACCCGGCGCGGTGGCCAGCGCGCGGGCCGCCGCATCGAACTGTGCGGTGTCGATATTGGCGAAGGTCTGGCCAAGATTCTGGGTCACGGCAGCGGCAAACCGGTTGAGCAGATGCGAGGACGGCGCCTCGGCGGCCCAGACCGCGCGACGCTCGGCGGGACCCGAGACCTTGGCCTGAAGCTCTGCCAGAAGCGCCTGATGGAATTGCGGATAGCCCTTGAATCCCAGTTTCTGCACCAGCCGCGCCACCACCGGGGCCGAGACCCCGGCACCTTCGGCGGCGGCGGTGATGCTGGCCAGTCCGGCACCGGGGTAATTCTCCAGGAGCGCATTGGCAAAGCGACGCTCGGATTGCGTCAGCGCCGCGTAATGCAGGCGGATGAGCTGGCGCACGGTCGGCGCGGCGGGTTTGGCCTGAGGCGCGGGATCGGTCACGGGATGACCCTCCGGTGATGGATTTCGCGGCAGCGCGCGCGCTGACAGCGAGGCCGCAAAAAAAGATTTCTGGAAATATATTGACGAAAATCATCCCGCGTGGAAAGCTTTTTCCAAAGCGGGGACCCTCCATGACCGGAACAGCCGAAAATCCTGTGGAAATCCTGAATCCGCATGGGCGCGGCGTGGTCATCCTTGTCTGCGAGCACGCCTCGAATCACATCCCCGACGGCTATCGCGGCCTCGGCCTCGATGAGGCCGCGCGCTTCAGCCACGCGGCCTGGGATCCCGGTGCCCTTGCGCTTGCACAACTCTTGTCGCAGGCCCTCGACGCACCGCTCGTCGCGGGGCGCATCTCGCGGCTGGTCTACGATTGCAACCGTCCGCCCGACGCGCCCTCGGCCATGCCCGAGCAGAGCGAGACCATCGCGGTGCCGGGCAACCGGGGCCTCGACGCAACCGCACGCGCCGCGCGCGCGAAAGCCGTCTACGAACCCTTCACCAAGGCCCTCACCGAGGTGATCGCCGCGCGCCAGACCCCAGCGGCGCTTGTCACCGTCCACAGCTTCTCGCCCACCTGGTTCGGCACCCCGCGCGCGGTGGAGCTTGGCATCCTGCATGACGCCGATGCGCGCCTCGCCGACCTGATGCTGGCCAGGGCCCCCGCCCTGCCAGCGCGGCGCATCGAGCGCAACGCGCCCTATGGCCCCGAGGATGGCGTGACCCATACGCTGCGCCGGCACGGGCTGGCCAATGATCTGCCCAATGTCATGCTGGAGGTGCGTCAGGACCTGCTGACCACCGAACAGGCACAGCGCCAGATGGCCGATGAAATCCTGATCCTGCTACGCCCCGCGCTGGCAGCCCTCGGCCTTGGGGAGGCGCAGGATGCGTAACCTCATGCGCGGCTACATCCGCCGGATCGACCGGATGAACCGCTTCATCGGACGCATCGCCATGTATCTCATCTTTGCGCTGATGGGGGTGCTTCTGTGGTCCTCGGCCTCCAAGACCTTTTTCAGTCCCGCGCTCTGGACGCTGGAGACGGCGCAATTCGTGATGGTGGCCTATTACATTCTGGGCGGGCCCTATTCGATCCAGATGGGATCGAATGTGCGGATGGACCTGTTCTACGGTGACTGGTCAGACCGTACGCGCGCCATGGTCGACGTGGTCACGGTGTTCTTTCTGCTCTTCTATCTCGGGGTGCTGCTCTATGGCGGGATCAGTTCCACCGCCTATTCGCTGGGTTATTTCGGCACCGAGCCGCTGGCCTTCTTCTGGGACCTGTTGCGCAGCCTTGTCACCGGCGGCTATGACGCCGCCGCCGCCAAGACAGGCGTGCTGGAGCGCAGCTCGACCGTCTGGCGGCCGGTGATCTGGCCGGTCAAGACGATCCTCTGTTTCGGCGTGTTTCTCATGCTGTTGCAGGCGCTGGCGGAGCTCTGCCGCGACGTCCTGCGCCTCTCCGGCGAGGAGGTGCCCCGTGCCATATGAGATGATCGCGCTCTTCATGTTCGCGACCATGATGGTGATGCTCTTTACCGGACAGCGCGTGTTCGGGGCCATCGGCTTTGTCGCGGTGATCGCGGCGCTGCTGCTCTGGGGGGACCGGGGCGGGTTCGACATTGCCTTCGCCTCGGCGATCAAGCTGATGAAATGGTATCCTCTGCTGACGCTGCCGATGTTCATCTTCATGGGCTATGTGATGAGCGAGAGCCGCATCGCCGACGATCTCTACAAGATGTTCCATGTCTGGATGGGACCGGTGCGCGGGGGTCTGGCCATCGGCACGATCGGCCTCATGGTGCTGGTATCGGCCATGAACGGCCTCAGCGTGGCGGGCATGGCCATCGGGGCCACGATTGCCCTGCCGGAGCTTTTGCGGCGCGGCTATGACAAGATCATGGTCACAGGCGTCATTCAGGCCGGATCGAGCCTTGGCATCCTTGTGCCGCCCTCGGTGGTGCTGGTGCTCTATGCGATGATCGCACGGCAACCGGTTGGGCAATTGTGGCTGGCGGGGATCATTCCTGGGCTGATGATGGCCACGCTCTTTGTCATCTATATCTATGTGCGCTGTCGGTTGCAGCCGCATCTTGGCCCTGTCCTCCCGGCCGAAGAACGCACCATGCCGATGCGCGAAAAGCTGCGGCTCCTGCGCGCGGGGCTTCTCCCGCTTTTCATCTTCGCGGCGATGATGGTGCCCTTCGTCAACGGCTGGACCAGCCTTGTGGAAAGCTCGGCCATCGGCGCGATGACGGCCTTCATGGCCGCCGTGCTCAAGGGGCGGATGACACGGGCCGTGTTCGAGACCTCCGTGCGCATGACGCTGGGGATTTCGTGCATGTTCATGTGGATCATCCTTGCCGCGCTGGCCTTTGGCGCGGTCTTCGACGGGCTGGGGGCGGTCAAAGCGATCGAGTCCCTCTTCACCGAAAAGATGGGGCTCAGCCCGTGGATGATTCTCATCCTGATGCAACTGAGCTTCATCATCATGGGCACGTTTCTGGACGACACCGCCATGCTGGTGATCGTAGCGCCGCTATACGTGCCGCTTGTGGGCGCGCTTGGTTTCGATCTGATATGGTATGGTGTGCTTTACACGATCACCACGCAGATTGCCTACATGACACCGCCCTTTGGCTATAACCTGTTTCTGATGCGGGCCATGGCCCCGCCCGAGATCACGCTGCGTGACATCTACCGCTCGATCCTGCCTTTCGTGCTGGTGATGGCGGTGGCGCTGGCGCTGGTGATGGCCTTTCCGCAGATCGCGCTGTGGCTGCCGCAGCTGGTCTATGGATGATGGAATAATCCGAGAACTCCGCCAACGGAGCGAACCCCTTTCGAGCAACCAACAGGAGGACGACACAATGACCACCAGAAGAAAGTTTCTCACCACCGCGGGCGTCGGCGCGGCGGCCACGCTGGCCAGCCCCGCCATCGTCAAGGCGCAGGCCCCGATCCGCTGGCGGATGCAGACCTATGCCGGCGGTGCCCTGGGCGAGCATGTGACCAAGCCGATGGTCGATTACGTCAACAGCGCCGCCAATGGCGAGATGGAGATCGAGCTTTTCTACGCCGATCAGATCGTGCCCACCGGAGAGCTTTTCCAGGCGCTTCAGCGCGGCACCATCGACGCCGTGCATTCGGATGACGATTCGATGGCCTCGCCCACGCCGCTGCGGCAGTTCGGCGGCTATTTCCCCTTTGCCACCAAGCATATTCTCGACGTGCCGGTGCTCTTCAACCAATACGGCCTCGCCGATATCTGGCGCGAGGAATATGCCAAGGTCGGCGTGCAGTGGATATCCGCCGCAGGACAGGATCCGTGCAACTTCAACACCAAGAAGGAAATCACCTCGGTCGCCGATCTCGACGGGCTCAAGCTCTATACCTTCCCGACCGCCGGCCGGTTCCTGGCGAAATTCGGCGTCGTGCCGGTGAACATCCCTTACGAGGATGCCGAGGTGGCGGTGCAAACGGGCGAGCTTGACGGCATGGCCTGGTCCGGGATCACCGAGGATTACACCGTGGGTTGGGCGAATGTGACCGACTATTTCCTGACCAACAACATCTCTGGCGCGTGGATCGGGTCCTGGTTCGTCAACCAGCGGCAATGGGCCGATCTGCCCGATCACCTCAAGCAACTGGTCATGGCCGCGACCGAGGCCGGGCATACCTATCGCAACCAGTGGTATTGGGGCGGCGAGGCGCGGCTGCGCGCGACCGGCGACAAGCTGGAGTTGCGCACGGTGCCTGCCAACGAGTGGGCCGAGGTGGAAAACGCCGCCAAGGACTTCTGGAACGAGGTGGCGCAGGAAGGCGAGATCGAGCAAAAGATCGTCGGCATCTTCCGCGCGTATAACGAGGTCATCAACCAGGCCGGCCCGCCCTATACCAACGGCTGAGCCCCCCGCGACAAGACCCGTCCGGCCCCGCACGACCGGGGCCGGACATTGCAAGACATAGACAAGTGACGCGCAGAACAACAAGGACGCCGCCATGGCCCTCACTCTCGAAGACCTGAAATCGAAGGTTGCCGCCGGCACGGTCGATACCGTGCTTGTCTGTCTGGTGGACATGCAGGGCCGCCTCATGGGCAAACGGTTTCACGCGAGCCATTTCCTCGCCAGTGCCTGGCAGGAAACCCATTGCTGCAACTACCTGCTGGCGACCGACCTTGAAATGACCACGCCCGAAGGCTTTGCCGCGACAAGCTGGGAACGCGGCTATGGCGACTATACCATGAAGCCCGACCTCTCGACGCTGCGCCTCATGCCCTGGCTCGAGGGCACGGCGATGGTGCTTTGCGACGTGCTCGACCACCACAGCCACGCGCCCGTCCCCCACAGCCCGCGCGCCATGCTCCAGAGCCAGATCGCGCGGCTTGACGCCATGGGCTATCAGGCGATGATGGCGACCGAACTGGAATTTTTCCTGTTCGAGCAGAGCTTTGAGGAGATCCGCAAGTCGGGTTATCGCGACCTGACGCCGATCTCGGGCTATAACGAGGATTACAACATCCTGCAAACCACGCGCGAAGAGCATGTGATGCGCCCGGTGCGCAATCATCTGGTGGCGGCAGGCATCCCGGTGGAAAACACCAAGGGCGAGGCCGAAGCCGGGCAGGAGGAACTCAACATCCGCTATGCCCCCGCGCTCGACATGGCCGATTACCACACCATCGCCAAGCACGCGATCAAGGAGATCGCCCATCAGCAGGGCCATGCGGCGAGCTTTCTGCCGAAATGGCACCAAAAGCGCGTCGGCTCGTCGAGCCATGTGCATCAATCGCTCTGGCAGGACGGCAAGCCCGCCTTTGTCGATGCGGCGGACAGCCTTGGCATGAGCGCGCTGATGAAACACTACATGGCGGGGCTGCTGAAATATGCGCCCGATTACACCTATTTCCTTGCCCCCTACATCAACAGCTACAAGCGCTTCCAGAAGGGCACATTCGCACCGACTCGCATCCTGTGGTCGGTCGACAACCGCACCGCCGGGTTCCGGCTCTGCGGCGCAGGCTCACGGGCGGTGCGGGTGGAATGCCGGGTGGGCGGCTCGGACCTCAACCCATACCTCGCCATGGCGGCGATGCTGGCGGCGGGGATGAAGGGGATCGAGGACCGGCTGGAGCTATCCCCGCCCGCGCGCGGCGATGCCTATGCGGGCAACACGGGCCGCATCCCCGAGACGCTGCGCGACGCGCGCGAGGCGCTCATGCGCTCGGATTTCCTGCGCGCGACCTTCGGCGACGAGGTGGTGGACCATTACGCCCGCGCGGCGGAGGTCGAGATCGAGGATTTCGACCGGGTTGTGACCGATTACGAGATCGCGCGCGGCTTCGAGCGGGCGTGAGGGCGGCAAGGCCGGACATGAGTATTTGAAGAACGATGAAGGGCGGGCCGGGTGCCCGCGATCAAGGATGCGATCATGACGACACTGACATGCATTTCGCCGATCGACGGATCGGTTTTCGCCACCCGCGAGGCGATGACGCTCGACGAGGCGCGCGCGGCGGTGGCCGAGAGCCGCGCGGCGCAGGCCGCGTGGGGCGCGCGCCCCTTGCAAGAGCGGATAGACCTCGTGATGGCGGGCGTAGCCGCCGTGGGTGCGATGAACGATGAGATCGTGCCCGAACTGGCGCACATGATGGGGCGGCCCGTGCGCTATGGCGGCGAATTCGGCGGCTTCAACGAACGCGCGAGCCACATGGCGGCGATTGCCGAGGACGCGCTTGCCGATATGGAGGTGGGCGAGAACGCCACGTTCCGCCGCTATATCCGGCGGGTGCCGCATGGCGTGGTGTTCGTCGTGGCGCCGTGGAATTACCCCTACATGACGGCGATCAATACCGTGGCCCCCGCACTCATTGCCGGAAATGCGGTGGTGCTGAAACACGCCACGCAGACGCTGCTGGTGGGCGAGCGCATGGCGCGGGCCTTTCACGCGGCGGGCGTGCCGGAGGCCGTGTTCCGCAACGTGTTCCTGGATCACGACACCACATCGGCGCTCATTGCCGGGGGCGCGTTCGATTTCGTCAACTTCACCGGCTCGGTGGGGGGCGGCCAGGCGATGGAACGCGCGGCGGCGGGCACCTTCACCGGGCTGGGGCTGGAGCTTGGCGGCAAGGATCCGGGTTACGTGATGGAGGATGCCGATCTCGACGCGGCGGTGGCGACGCTGATCGACGGGGCGATGTTCAATTCCGGGCAATGCTGCTGCGGGATCGAGCGGATCTATGTGCATCAGAGCCTTTTTGACGCCTTCTTGGAGAAATCCGTGGCGCTGGTCAGGGGCTATCGCCTCGGCAACCCGCTCGACCCGGAAACGACGCTCGGACCGATGGCCAATGCCCGCTTTGCCGCCGAGGTGCGCGCGCAAGTGGACGAGGCGCTGGCGATGGGGGCCACGGCCCATATCGAAACCTTCCCGCAGGACGATGGCGGCTGCTACCTGACGCCGCAGATCCTCACCAATGTCAGCCACGACATGCGCGTGATGCGCGACGAGAGTTTCGGCCCGGTGGTCGGGATCATGCCGGTGAGCGGCGACGCCGAGGCAATCACCCTGATGAACGACAGCCCCTTCGGCCTCACCGCCTCGCTCTGGACCGCCGACATCGACCGCGCAGCGCGGATCGGCGACGCCATCGAGACCGGCACCGTCTTCATGAACCGCGCCGATTACCTCGATCCCGGCCTGTGCTGGACCGGCTGCAAGCAGACGGGCCGGGGCGGCGCGCTCTCGGTCATCGGCTATCACAACCTCACCCGCCCGAAATCCTATCACCTGAAGAAGGTCACGTCATGACACTTACCGCAAACTGGTCCTATCCGACCGCGATCAAGTTCGGGGCAGGCCGCATCGTGGAACTGCCCGCCGCCTGCGCACAGGCGGGTATCACACGGCCCTTGCTGGTCACCGACCGCGGGCTTGCGCCGCTGCCCATCACCGCGCGCGCACTCGATATCCTGCGGGAGGCGGGGCTGGAGCCGGGGCTTTTTGCCGAGGTCGATCCCAACCCCAACGAGATCAACCTTGCCGCAGGCGTTGCCGCCTACAAGGCAGGCGGGCATGACGGGGTGATTGCCTTTGGCGGCGGCTCGGGGCTGGACCTGGGCAAATGCGTGGCCTTCATGGCGGGGCAAACCCGGCCCGTCTGGGATTTCGAGGATGTGGGCGATTGGTGGACGCGCGCCAATGCGGACGCCATTGCCCCCATCGTGGCCGTGCCCACCACAGCCGGGACCGGATCCGAGGTGGGGCGTGCGAGCATCATCACCGATGCGGCCACCCACGCCAAGAAGATCATCTTTCACCCCAAATTCCTGCCCACCGTGGTGATCTGCGACCCCGAACTGACCGTGGGGATGCCGCGCGCGATCACCGCGGGCACCGGGCTGGACGCATTCGCGCATTGCGTCGAGGCGTTTTCCTCGCCGCATTACCACCCGATGAGCCAAGGGATTGCCATTGAGGGGATGCGGCTGGTGATCGAGAACCTGCCGCGCGCCTACGCGGACGGCACCGATATCGCGGCGCGCGCGCAGATGATGAGCGCGGCGGCCATGGGGGCGACGGCGTTTCAGAAAGGGCTGGGCGCGATCCATGCCATGAGCCATCCGGTGGGCGCCTATTTCAACACCCATCACGGGACCACGAATGCGGTCTGCATGCCCGCGGTGCTTGATTTCAACGCGGACGCGATCCGCGACCGGTTCGACCGGGCGGCGGGCTATCTGGGCATCACGGGCGGGTTCGACGGGTTCCGCGCCTTTGTGCAGGAGTTCAACGACAGCCTGGGCATTCCGCGCGGTCTGGCAGCACTTGGCGTGACCGAGGCGGCGATTCCCGACCTGGTGAAAGGGGCCATCGTCGATCCGTCCTGCGGCGGCAATCCGGTGGCGCTGACCGAGGAAAACCTCACCGCGCTCTTTCACGCGGCGATGTGAGGGGGTGCGCCTGCCGCGCGACCGGTCCTCTGGTCGGGCGGCGGTGCGCATGGCAAGCGGAGCCGCGTGTAACGGTTCCATGAATTTTCCATGAAATCACGGGCGGGGCGGGATCAGATCAAATGCGCGTCGCTTTCTCTCGGGCAGCCTGCGGGCAGGACAAACGCCGAGGGAGACCGCCCATGTTCGACACCGACAACACGCCCGAAACACAGCCACGCGCCCGCTCCAACCGCCCGCCGGTGATGGAGGTGCGCAAGCTCAATCTCTGGTATGGCGAGAAACAGGCCCTGATCGACGTGACTTTCGATCTTCACGAGGGTGAGATCCTTGCGTTCATCGGGCCATCCGGATGCGGCAAGACGACCGCGCTCAAGTGTCTCAACCGGATGCACGAGGGCACGCGCGACCTGCGCCTGACCGGGCAGATCACCATGCACGATCAGGATATCCACGCCCCCGATGTCGACCCGCCGATGCATCGACGCCGCTTTGGCTGGGTCGCGCAGAAGCCCAACCCCTTCCCCATGACGATCTGGCGCAATGTGGCCTATGGCGCGCAGATCCACGGCATCACCGACAGCCGCGCCGATCTTGATGCCCATGTCGAGGATTGCCTGCGCCGCGCCCATCTCTGGGACGAGGTCAAGGACAAGCTGCATACCATGGACGGCACCGCATTGAGCGGCGGGCAACAGCAGCGGCTGTGCATCGCCCGCGCGCTCTCGACACGGCCCGAGGTGCTGTTGATGGACGAGCCCACCGGCTCGATCGACCCGATTGCCACGGCGGCGATCGAGGATCTGATGCTGGCGCTCAAACCCGATCATGCCATTGTCGTCGTGACCCATTCGATGATGGAGGCGCGGCGGCTGGCGGACCGGGTGGCCTATTTCCATCTTGGCCGCTTGCTCGAGATCGGGCCGACCGAACAGGTCTTTACCGCCGCGCGGACGGTGGAGGCGCGCCGTTTCATCGCCGGGAAATTCGGCTGAGGCGCGCGGTCAGCGCGGGTTGGTGGGGATAAGCGGCAGTTGCTCGGCCACCGCGCGCAGAAGGCCCCGCCCCTCGCGCTCGGCCCGTGTCATCACCGAGTTCAGCAGCGAAATGGCGGCGGGCGAGGTAAGCGGCACGGAATGGTTGAGCGCCGCGCCGCCTTCGGAGAGTGCCGTCACGTCGATCACCCGAACATCCGGGCGCTCGATCTCTGCGGCCTCGGCGATGACCCCAAGGCGCGGCTTGCGTCCGGTGATGAAGCCCGAGACGCTGAGCGCGCGGTCGCGCTGCGTGATGAAGATGAGGAAGGGCTGCGGCAGGGTGCCAATCACCTCCGCCTGCCGCGCGAAGAGGTCCGGATCGATATCCGGGGCGACAAGCACCACGCCGCTCAGCCGGTCGAGAAGCGCGCGATCCCCCCTGAGCGCGATCTGGCGGAGTGTTTCCATGGTCAGGTGAGAGCCCATGGAATGGGCAAGCAGGAATACCTTGTCACCGGGCCGCGCGGTCAGGTCGCGCAGGGTCCGTTCAAGGTCATCACGGGCATAGAGCACGCTGTCGCGGTCATAGAGATAGCCGCGCGGATCCCCAGCCGAGGGCCAGGCGAAGACCACGCCGGGCATTTTCACATCGAAATCGGTGACGATCTGCGCGGTGCGAAAGACCACCTCGGACAGCGTGCTGTTGTAGCCATGCACGAAAAGCAGCGTCTCGCGTCCGGGCACGGTGCGGCGCATGTCGGAGACAAGCGCGCGCGCGTCGGGGTAAATGCCCGCATCGGTCACGACGAAATCCGTGGCGGCATCGGGGGCCACCTTGGGCCAGGCAATCCGGCCGGGACGGTGTGTGGGCGGCACCGAGACGTCGATGCGGAAATGTTCCACCTCTCGGGGCCGGTCATACCCGAAGATCGAGCCGCCGGTGTCGAGCCTGCGCCCGGTCACGCCGAAAACAGGCACGATGGTGGCCGCCGGATCGGGGGCGGCGCGCATGGCCACGGGGCGCGGTGAACAGGCCGCGACGACCATGACCAGAAACAGTGCCAGACCCCGCGTGCCGATACCCATGCCCTATCCCGACCGTTCCAGCGATGTCTTACGTCAGGGGCGCGGGCGGGCCAAGGCTCAGTTGGTGCCCAGCATCCCTTTTTCCTGCGCCAGCGTGCGCATCCGCTTTTGCAGCTTCTCGAAGGCACGCACCTCGATCTGGCGGATACGCTCGCGGCTGACGTCATATTGCGCGCTGAGATCCTCAAGCGTGATGGTCTCTTCGTTGAGACGGCGCTGCGTGAGGATGTCGCGCTCTCGCTCGTTGAGCACGTCCATCGCCAGCGTGAGCAATTCGCGCCGCGCCTCAAGCTCGTCGCGCGCCTCGTAATCGCCGGCCTGATCGGCGTCTTCATCCTCGAGCCAGTCCTGCCATTGCATCGTGCCTTCGCCCTCGGTGCCGACGGTGGCATTGAGCGAGGCATCGCCGCCGGACATGCGGCGGTTCATGCTGATCACGTCCGCCTCGGTCACGCCGAGATCATGGGCGATCTTCTTGACCGCTTCGGGGCGCAGGTCGCCCTCTTCCAGCGCGCCAAGCTTGGCCTTGGCCTTGCGCAGGTTGAAGAAAAGCTTTTTCTGCGCCGAAGTGGTGCCGAGTTTCACAAGGCTCCAGGACCGCAGGATATATTCCTGGATCGAGGCCCGGATCCACCACATCGCGTAGGTGGCAAGACGAAAGCCCTTTTCGGGATCGAATCGCTTGACCGCCTGCATGAGGCCGACATTCGCCTCCGAGATCACCTCGGCCACCGGCAAGCCGTAGCCGCGATAGCCCATGGCAAGCTTGGCCGCGAGGCGCAGGTGGCTGGTGACCATCTTGTGCGCGGCCTCGGTGTCCTGCTCCTCGACCCAGCGTTTGGCGAGCATGTATTCCTCTTCCGGCTCCAGAAGCGGAAACTTGCGAATCTCCTGCATGTAGCGGTTCAGCCCGCCCTCCGGCGTCGGAGCAGGCAGATTTGCGAAATTGCCCATGCGGTTATCCCTCCTGATCGTATTCGTTTACGTAGACCTGTGCAGTCCTCCCGCGAATTCAAGAGAACTTATGTCAGGTATCTTAACGCAACGTGACGGCACTTCCGGCGAAATCCGCCAAATGTTTCTAAAAGTCACGTCATCCTGTCGGGCTGTCATCGCTCCCGCGCAGCGCGGCGAGAAGGGCGCGCATATCCTCGGGCAAGGGTGCGTCAAAGCACAGCCACTCATCGCTCAGGGGATGGGTGAACCCCAGACGACCCGCATGGAGCGCCTGCCGGGGAAACGCCCGCGCCGCCTCTGCGGCACCCGGCGGCAGGGCGCGGGCGGGCAGGCGGCGACGCCCGCCATAGACCGGATCGCCGATGAGACCATGACCCGCGTGGGCCATGTGCACCCGGATCTGATGGGTGCGCCCGGTTTCAAGCCGACATTCCAGAAGCGCTGCCGCTCCGCCAAAGCTCTCGATCACCCGCGCGCGCGTCACCGCGCGGCGCCCGCCATGGGCCACAACCGCCTGACGCTGCCGGTCGGTGCGGTGGCGGGCAAGCTCTGTGATGATGCGCAGCACGCCGCCCGGCTCGAACGCCACGCCCGCCAGCCCGCGCAGGCGCGGATCGCCCGCATCGGGCACGCCATGCACCACCGCGCTGTAGGCGCGCTCGGCGGTGTGGGCGGCGAATTGCGCGGCCAGCCCCTGATGAGCGGCATCGGACTTGGCCACCACCAGAAGGCCGCTGGTATCCTTGTCGATGCGGTGGACAATGCCGGGCCGCCGTGTGCCGCCCACGCCAGAGAGCCGGTCGCCGAAATGATGCAGAAGCGCGTTGACAAGCGTGCCCTCGGGGCTGCCGGGCGCGGGATGCACGACCATCCCCGCAGGCTTGTCGATGACGATGAGGGCGTCATCCTCAAAGACCACGTCAAGCGCGATGGCCTCCGGCTCCATATGGGTCTCGCGCATCTCGGGCAGGGTGATGTCCACGCGGTCGCCCTCGGCCACGCGCGCCTTGGCATCGGTGACCGCCATTCCGTTGACATGCACCGCCCCCTCCTCGATCAGCCGCGCGAGGCGCGTCCGCGAGAGCGCGTGCGCCTCTGGCACATCGCGCGCCAGCGCCTTATCAAGGCGGGGGGGCGGATTGGCCCCGATGGTAAAGCCGAGCAGGTCCTGCCCCATGTCCGAGCCCAATTCCGAAGCTCCTTCGCCGATAAATCCGGCCTCACTGCGGTTTCTCATGCGGCTGGTCACGGTGCTGACCGCCACGATGATCCTCGGGCTTCTAGTGATCGTGACGCTCTTTGTCACCCGGTTCCGGAGCGCACCCGATCTGGCGCTGCCTGAAAGCATCACCCTGCCCGAGGGCGCGCGGGCCACCGCGTTCACCCAGGGCAAGGGGTGGTATGCGGTCGTGACCGAGGACGAGCGCATCCTGATCTACGATCGCATCAGCGGAGGACTACGGCAGGTGGTGGACATCCAGGAATAGCGTCATTTTGTCGCAATTCGGCAACAGCTTTCGGGAATATCGGGCCGCATCGGTCTTAATTCTTTTATCAAAACTGACGTAGCGTAAAGATAACGCATTGGACCTTCTGCGTCGCTCGTGGGGAATTCAGCATGACTTACCTCAAACTCACGCTGCCCGCCCTGCTCATGTCCTCTGTTCTCGCCTCGCAGGCCAAAAGCGAACCGGTGTTTTCGGGAAATTTCGGCCTCGCCTATAACGAAGGTTCAGGAGCGAGTTCCGCCGAGGACTTCGAAGTCCCCGACCGCATCCGGTTCAACCATCGTCTTGTGGCCGACAACGGGATCACATTCGGCACCCACATAGACCTGGACGATCGCCGGACAGCCGAGGAAATCGACGAAGCATTTGTCTCTCTCAGCGGAGATTTCGGACGCATCCATCTGGGCGATGCAGACGAAAGCGTTGCGAACGTCCGGCGGCCCGACGGGTTTGTTGCGGGCGGCTGCGCCCAACGGAGCGACGACGGTTCCTATCAAATCGGCAGCAAGTTTCGCCTCGACGGTCTAAGCCTGAAAGTCGGCTACCTGGGCTTTCTCGATGACTCCAAGCGCTCGGCGCTGGCCACCGAGGACGGCCTCGGCAACGTAGTCAATCCCGCAAGCAGCTTCGATTACAGCCTCAAGGGACTGTATGCCGACGCGCGGATCGGGTATTGCTATGATACCGGGCGACTGTTTCCCACCAAGCTGGGGGCGACGTTCAGCTTTACCGATCTCGGGGCCGACGATTCCTTTCAGAATCAGGCGCTGCCTTACGGGCTTGGAATCACCGGTGTGGGCTACGCGCCGGGCGTATTCATCAACGCGCCCACAGACATCCGCTACGGCAATTTCAGTGTTGATCGGACGAGTTTCGGCGGCGGGCTGGAGATCGTGCATCCATTCGGCGTGACGATGCCGCGCAACGCACGCTCTGGCTCTCTCGGGATGCCGTTTGCCCAGAACGAGGTGTTGCGCATCAACAGCGCGATCCTAGGTGTGAATTTCGACTTCGCCGATCAGGACGAACGGGCAGAGTTCCTGACCGATACCCCTGCCTTTGGCGCGGGCTCTGCGGCCAATGTGCGCTACGACACCTCTTTTGATGTCAAGACGTTCGGTGTCTATGCGGGCCTGCAACAGGAACGCCATGCCATCAACGGCAACGGCGTGACGACCTCGGGCTATCTTCGGACTACGGTCGGATATTCCTTTGTCGACGTCGAGGCATTCGACCGGGTTCAGGCGATCGGGTTGGGTGGCGCACTCAACATCAACAACGGCAACCGCTTCAGCGAGAGCGAAGGCATGGAGACCTTTTCCATTTCCGCCGGGCTGAGCCGGACCAAGGGCAACCTGTCGGGCGGATTTACGGTGGCTGCGCAATATGGCGGCCTGCCGCTCATCGACTATTTCAGGCCCGACTCCACCGGCGGAGGTGTGCCGCTCGACCCGGAAATCGACGTCGACGGTGATTGGTCATTCCGGATCGGCGCGAGTGTGCGGCTGTCGTTCTGACAGCGACAGCCAATACGCCCCGGTCGCATCAATGACCGGCGCAAGGGGTGGCGGCGGCGCAGAACCGGGCTTGCAAGCCCTCCCGGCCAAGGCATGATACGCGCCGAGGGTTGTCGATGAAGCGCCGCAACTGGGTCATTCTGCTTCTTGGAATCTGGGCCGCGCTCTATGTGGCGTCGTTTCTTGTGCCTTATATCACGCCTCCCGCAGATTTCGGCTTCACGCGCGGGATGAACCGCATCACGTTGTTTTTCCAGTATCAGATCGGCGCGGGGGTGGTGGCGGCGGTGCTTTGGTGGATGGGCAGCCATGCCCCGAAAAGGCGGAATCGCTGGCTCATGCGCATTCCTGCACTCCTGGCGTTCGGGCTTTTTCTGTTCATCGTCGGTCTGATTGCTTTTGCAGGGCTCGACCGGTCGCCGCGCGACAGCGCGCCGCCCGCCGCTCAGATCGGACCGGGAACAGATCTGGAGAAGGCTCGCCGGGATCAGGCGCTCGGGCGCAATCGAGGGGTGGCTAAGGTCGGTGCAGAGCGCGAAAACCCGCCAATTCGGGGCCGAGACCCCAGCCGCCTCCACTCGCGAATATTCGATGACCTAAGGATTTTCCGAAGATCCGATGCAGGACCCGGACTTTGCCATTGTCTTGAACCATGTTCTGGTCGGCATCAGATAGGTGCTTGTTGCCTCACCCGGCCCCCGTGCGCCCCCGCCGATCCACCCGCAGCGCGGCATAAAGCACATGCGTCCGCCAGCGCCCGTTGATCTGGAGATAGCTCTGCGCGACGCCCTCGTATTTGAACCCGCAGCTTTCCAGCAACGCCCGCGAGGCGTGGTTTTCAGGCAGGCAGGCGGCCTCCAAACGGCTCAGGTCGAGCCGCTCATAGGCGTGGTGCAGCACCCCCGCGATGGCCTCGCGCATATAGCCCTGCCGGGCGTGGCGCGCCCCGATCCAATAGCCAAGCGTGCCCGATTGCGCCGGTCCGCGCCGAATATTATCGAGCGTGATCGCCCCGAGAAGAGCGTGATCCTCGCGCCGGATCAGGAACAATGGCAGAGCATTGCCGCCCGCAATCGCGCGCTGCGCCCACCAGACCCGGTTGGAAAACCCCTTGCGCGACAGGTGGTCGTCGGCCCAGGCGGGCTCCCACGGGGTCAGGAAATCGACGCTTTCGGCGCGCAGCCCGCTCCAGTCGCGGAAATCTGCCATCACCGGCGGGCGCAGGGTCAGACGCTCGGTCTCGATCCTGAGCTTCCGGCGCGGCAAGAGCAGCATCAGGCAGCGCGCCGCGCGTCAAGCTGCGCAAGATCCGGCGCGCCAGCCACCGGACCGTAAAGCGCCAGCGCGGCCGGTGCCTGCGCCACCGTGGTCTCGGCCACGCGCCGCACATCGCCCAGCGTCACTGCGTCGATCCGCTCCACCACCTCGCCCAGTTCCGGCACCCGCCCCCAGATCTGAAGCATTCTCGCCAGCCGCTCGGCCCGGCTCGACGGGCTTTCCAGCCCCATCAGCAGCCCTGCCTTCATCTGCACGCGCGCGCGCTCCACCTCTGCCGCGCTCATATCCTCGGCGGCGCGCTTCATCTCGTCGATGGTGACATGGGCCAGTTCGGCCATCTGATCGGCCGAGGTGCCCGCATAGATTGTCATCATGCCCGTGTCCGCATAGGCCCCGCCCTGCGCAAAAATCGTGTAGCACAGCCCGCGCCGCTCGCGGACCTCCTGAAACAGCCGCGAGGACATCGATCCCCCCAGCGCCGAGGCATAGATCTGTGCTGCGTGAATATCCTCATGGGCGTAATCAGGCGATTCGAAGGCCAGCGCGAAATGCGCCTGCTCCAGCGCTTTTTCCCGCCGCATCTCGCCGCCTGTGAATCGCGCGCGCGGCGGCTCGAACGACGGCGCGGGCACCATGTCGCCGAACATCTCCTCCGCCAACCGGACCAGGGCTGCGTGATCGACCGCCCCCGCCGCCGAGAGCACCATCTGCCCGGGCCGGTAATGGCGATCCACGAACCCTTCCAGATCGGGACGGGCAAAGGCGCGCACCCGTTCCTCCGGCCCCAGAATGGTCCGCCCCAGGGGGTGATCGGGATAGGCCCGCTCCTGCAACCAGTCGAAGATGATGTCGTCGGGCGTGTCGAGCGCCTGCCCGATCTCCTGCAGGATCACGCCCCGCTCCACCTCGATTTCGCGCGCGTCAAAGGCCGGGTTGCGCAGGATATCGGCCAGCACATCGACGGCGAGCGGCACGTCATCCTTGAGGATACGCGCGTAATAGGCCGTGACCTCGCGGCTGGTATAGGCGTTGATATAGCCGCCCACATCCTCGATCGCCTCGGCGATCTCGAGCGCGCTGCGCCGCGCCGTGCCCTTGAACGCCATATGTTCGAGGAAATGCGCGATACCGTTCTGGCGGGCTTCCTCGTGGCGCGCGCCCGCCAGCACCCAGATGCCCACAGCCGCCGATTGCAGCCCCGGCATGGCCTCCGAGACGATGCGGAATCCGTTGGAAAGGGTTGTCAGATTGACAGTCAATTGGCGATCCGTTCCTTGATCAATGTTTCGATGGCACTCAGGTCATTATCCACCCGCGTCACGCGCTCCTCCCGCTCATACAGGTCCGCCATGCGCTCGGGCAAGGGGGGGTGGATGCCGCTTGCCGCCTCCACCGCCGCCGGAAACTTGGCGGGATGCGCCGTGGCCAAGGTGATCATCGGCACGCCGGGGCGGCGATGCGCCTCGGCCACATGCACGCCCACAGCACTATGCGGGCAGAGCAATTCGCCAGTGCGCTCCCATGTCTCCCGGATCGCCCTGCGCGTCGCGTCCTCGTCACAGCGCCCGCTGTCGAACACCTCGCGCAAGGCCTGAAGCGCGCCCTGACTGACCGAGAACCCGCCGCCCTTCAGCTCCTCCATGACCTGCGCCACCGCGCCGCCATCCTGACCATAGGCGTAATAGAGCGCGCGCTCGAAGTTGGACGACACCTGAATATCCATCGACGGGCTGATCGACGGGGCCACGCCATCCGGGCGATAGTCGCCCGTTCTCAGGCAACGATGCAGAATGTCGTTCTGATTGGTCGCCACCACCAGCCGGTCGATGGGCAGGCCCATGCGCCGCGCGATATAGCCTGCGAAAACGTCCCCGAAATTGCCCGTGGGCACGGTGAAACTCACCCTCCTATCGGGTGCCCCAAGGCTGACGGCAGAGGTGAAATAATACACCACCTGCGCCAGCACCCGCGCCCAGTTGATGCTGTTGACACCCGCCAGCCGCACCCCGTCACGAAACTCGAAATCGTTGAACATGTCCTTCACACGCGCCTGCGCATCGTCGAAATGGCCGTCAATCGCCAGCGCATGGACATTGCTCTCAACCGGCGTCGTCATCTGCCGCCGCTGCACCTCCGACACACGGCCATGCGGGTAGAGGATGAACACGTCCACTGCCTCCAGCCCCCGAAACGCCTCGATCGCCGCCGACCCGGTATCGCCCGAGGTCGCGCCGACGATGCTCACGCGTTTGCCCGACCGCTTGAGGGAAAACTCGAACATCTGCCCGATCAGCTGCATGGCGAAATCCTTGAACGCCAGCGTCGGCCCGTGAAACAGTTCCAGCAGGAAATGCCCGCTATCTAGCTGCTTCAAAGGCGCCCGCGCCGCATGGCCAAACCCCTCATAGGCCCGCGAAATGATCCCGCCAAACTCGTCGTCGGTGAAGGCATCGCCGATGAACGGCCGCATCACCCGGAACGCGGCCTCCTCATAGCTGACGCCCTCCAGCGCGCGGATCTCGTCGGGCACCATGACCGGGATGCTTTCGGGCAGATAGAGCCCGCCATCACGCGCCAGCCCCGTGAGCATCGCCTCTTCAAAGCTCAAACTGGGCGCGCGGCCCCTCGTCGAGATGTATTTCATGGATTGACCCCTTTCGCGGCCCCGATCTGCCGCCGGATGAGAACCGCCACGATCACCGCCCAGATGAGGGCAAAGGAAAACCACGTGACGGCATATTCAAGATGATCGTTGGGAATGCTTGCCCCGTCTATCGGCAGCGGCATCACGCCGCGCTCGGGCGGCGACAGGTCGCGCGCCACGATCAGAAGCGGCTCGGTGCCCAGCACACCCGCCATCTGCGCGATATCGCGGGCGAACCAGATATTGCCCGCCACATCGTTCTCGGGCGTGGCGCTCGTGCGGTCATCGGGCCAGTGCAGGTTGCCTGTGACAGCCACCTCACCTTCGGGCGGCGCGGGCACCGCGCGCGCCACCGGAATGAAGCCGCGATCGAGCAGCACCCGCCGCCCGCCTGTCTCCAGCACCGAAATCAGCCGATAGCCCGCCCCCGCCTGCTTCTGACTGACCAGCACCCGCAGCGCCTGCGGCCCGATCCGACCCTCTGCGCGCACGGGCAGATAGCGATCCGCCTTGTCCGTGCGTGCCGGCAGGGCCACCGGCTCTGCCGAAATCCGCGCGGCGATCTCGGCCAGCACGCCCTCTTTCCACGCCAGCCGCTGCACCTGCCAGACACCCAGCCCGACAAGCAGGACCAGCCCGGCCAGCCCGAAGATCACCAGTAGAGTAACGCTCTGTCGCATGCCCTGCCTTCAAAAGGAAAATGCGGGGAAGGAAAACCCCCGCACCTTCATCGTTCCAAAAATACTCTCGCGTGACAGGCGTCGCCCGTCAGCCGCCCCAGACGTAGACGGCGGCAAAGAGGAACAGCCAGACCACATCGACGAAGTGCCAATACCACGCCGCCGCCTCGAAGCCGACATGCTGCTCCGGGGTGAAATGGCCCCTGAGCGTGCGCATCAGGCAGACAAAGAGGAAGATCGTGCCGATCACCACATGCGCGCCGTGAAAGCCCGTCGCCATGAAGAAGTTGGCGCCATAGATATTGCCGGAAAAGCCAAAGCCCGCGTGGCTGTATTCATAGGCCTGGAACACGGTAAAGATCGCCCCCAGTGCAATGGCAAGGATCAGGCCCCATTTCATGTCGTTGCGGTTGTTCTCATGCACCAGCGCGTGATGCGCCCAGGTCGCGGCACAGCCCGAGCACAAGAGGATCAGCGTGTTGATCAGCGGCAGGTGCCACGGGTCAAACGTCTCGATCCCCGCCGGCGGCCAGACGCCATCGAGCGCCGGGGAGAGGGGCCCCATCGGATACATGGCGTGCTTGAAGAAGCTCCAGAACCAGGCGGCGAAAAACATCACTTCGGACATGATGAACATGATGAAGCCATAGCGCAGCCCGATCCGCACGACGGGCGTGTGATCGCCGGTCTGCCCCTCGTGAACCACATCGGCCCACCAGCCGAACATCACGTAAAGCACGGCCACCAGGCCGGCCAGGAACATCCACGGTCCGCTGTCATGGAACCAGAGCACCGCCCCGAACAGCATGACGAACCCTCCGAGCGCGCCCAGAAGCGGCCAGAGGGAGGGGGGCAGGATATGGTAATCGTGGTTCTTGGTATGTGCCATTTTGTCAGGTTCCCTCGTCGAAGGCTCAGTTCAGCGTTTTGTCGGATTTTGCGTCCGGCGCAAGGGCCGCGTGGCTCTCGGGCAGGGCGATTTCGTGGAACGTATAGGACAGTGTGATCGTGTGGACATATTGCCCCTCGCGGTCGGTCACGATCTCGGGGTCCACATAGAAGGTGACGGGCATCTGCACCCGTTCGCCGGGCTGCAGCACCTGCTCGGTAAAGCAGAAACAGTCGATCTTGGTGAAAAAGCCACCCGCCTCGTAGGGCGTCACGTTGTAGCTCGCGGAGCCGGCAACAGGCCTGTCGGTCGGGTTATAGGCCTCGTAAAAGGCCAGACCGGTCTCGCCGATGCGGATCTCCATCTGGCGTTCAACGGGCCGGAACTCCCATGGCATTCCGCGCTCCTTGCTGGCGTCGAAGCGCACCTTGATGGTCTGGTCGAGCACTTTATCGCTGCCTGTCGCGGCCACCCCCGTCACACCGCCAAAGCCCGTCACACGGCAGAACCAGTCGTAAAACGGCACCGAGGCCCAGGCGAGCCCACCCATGAGAACAACCACGCCGACCAGTTGGCCAAGGGTTTTCACGTTGCGGTCCATGGCGCTCAATTACCCCCCTGCTGCGTCGCCTGCGTGGGCACGGTGAAATTCTCGTTCGAGACCTTGGCGATGGTCAACCCGAAGACGAGCGCCACAAATCCGGCCAGCACGATCCCCAGCCCCAGATTGCGGCCGAACCGGCGCTTGTGCAGTTCGTGCTCCTCACGAAAGCTCATGCCCAGCCCGCCATACCAAAGCCCCGCAGCGCCGCCTCGACGAGGATCGCGGTGAAATGCGCGAAGAGATACCAAAGTGACAGCCGGAAGGCGCGTTTTTCCACCATGAAGTTGTCGGCCTCGGCCATCACCTCGTCCCGCCGCCAGATCGCCACCGCGTCGCGCAGAAAAAGCGCGTTGAAGACCAGCGCCACGGCCAGATAGACCGGCCCGCCGATCTGCGTGAAGGCCGCCCCCACCGCCATCACGGCAAGGATCACCGTATAGGCCAGGATATGCACCCGCGTCGCGCGTCGGCCATGGGTGACGGTCAGCATCGGCACGCCCGCAGTGTCGTAGTCATTCCGCATGAAAAGCGCGAGCGCCCAGAAATGCGGCGGCGTCCAGAGAAAGATCAGCGCGAACATCAGCATCGATTCGATGCTGACCGTGCCCGTCGCCGCGGCCCAGCCGATCATCGGCGGAAACGCCCCGGCTGCGCCGCCGATGACGATGTTCTGCGGCGTCCAGCGTTTCAGGCCGATGGTGTAGATCACCACGTAAAAAAAGATGGTGAAGGCCAGAAGCCCCGCCGCCAGCGCATTGGTGGCCAGCCACATCATGACCACCGAAAACCCAGCCAGCGTGATGCCGAAGGCGAATGCCTCTTCCCGCGTCACCCTTCCCGCCGGAATCGGGCGGCGCGCGGTGCGCTTCATCTTGGCGTCGATGTCGGATTCCCACCACATGTTGAGCGCGCCCGAGGCACCGCCGCCCACGGCGATGAAGAGGATCGCGGCCAGCCCCACCACCGGATGCACCGCCACCGGTGCCGCCAGAAGCCCCACGAGCGCCGTGAAGACCACAAGCGTCATGACACGCGGTTTCAGCAGGGCAAAGAAATCCCCGAACCCCGCCTCGCCGGGTTGCGTGGTGCTGGCACTGTGAAGGCTGGCGTCGCTCATGGTCGGGGTCTTTTATCCATCATCGCGGGAAAGGGAGGGGCCGGGCCATGCCCGGCCCGGACACTCAGTCGGCGAGGGCCACCTGCCGCGCGCGCGGCACACCGGCATATTCCTCGATGGCCCCGTCAAGCCATGCCTCGTACTCGGCCTCGCTCACCACCTTGACGGTGATCGGCATATAGGCGTGGGCCTGCCCGCACAATTCCGAGCATTGGCCGAAATAGATGCCTTCCTTTTCGGCCTTGAACCACAACTGCGCCAGTCGGCCCGGCACCGCGTCCTGCTTCACGCCGAAGGCAGGGATGGTCCAGCTATGGATCACATCCGCCCCGGTCACGGTCATCACGACGACCTTGCCCACCGGCACGACCACGGAGGTATCGGTCGCCAGCAGAAACTCGTCCTTGCTGAAGCCCGCCTCGACAAGTTGCGCCTCGACCTCGGGCGTCAGCCGGTTGTCGCCCCCCGTCGCCGGTGCGCCGATCATGTAGCTGTCAAAGGCGAAATCGTGGTCGGTATATTCGTAGCCCCAATACCACTGGTAGCCCGTCACCTTGATATTGATCTCGCCTTCGGGGATCTCCTGCTGCTTGAACAGGATCGGCAGGGAATTGGCGCCGATGAAAACGAGGATCAGGATCGGCACGATGGTCCAGGCGATCTCGACCGGCGTGTTATGGGTGAATTTCGCCGGGTTCGGGTTGGCGCGGCGGGCGTATTTCACTGCCGCATAGGCCAGAAGCGCGGTCACGAAGATCACGATGGCGATGATGATGACGTTGATCACCCCGTCCAGCCATTGCAGATCGCTCGCAAGTTCGGTCGCGGCGGGCTGAAATCCGATGCCGCCCCGGATCGGCGCGCCGACAATCTCCTGCGCGGCGGCGGGGAGGGCTACGATGGCGGCCAGAGCGGCCAGAAGGCTGGGGTTAAGTCGCATTGTGCACCCTGATCGGTTGAACGGTTCGTCTCTCTAGCGCCGGGATCGCAGGAATACCATGGAATCCCATTGTCTCGGTCCCGGTTAAAACCATACTATCACACTCATCACAAGAACGCGCGTTGCGGCAAAGGGACGCTTTTTTGATCTGGATCAAATATGCCCCCCGCGACACGCCGCCCGAAAGGACACCCGCTCCATGACCGACACGCCCTTCCGCCCCTTCGAGACGCGGCTGGACCGCGACGCGGCCCTTGCCCGTTTGCGCGCCGCCACCGACGGTGCCGATGATGGGGAATTGTTTCTGGAGCGCCGCCGCGCCGAGGGGCTGATGTTCGACGACGGACGGCTCAAGACCGCCTCCTATGACGCCTCCGAAGGCTTTGGCCTGCGCGCCGTGCGCGGCGAGGTGACGGGCTACGCCCATTCCTCCGAGATGACCGAGGCCGCGCTTGCGCGCGCCGTCGAGACCGCGCGCCTTGCCGTGGGTGCGGGCGGGGCCACGCTTGCCGCCGGTCCCGTGGCCACCAATCGCCGCCTTTATACCGATGCGGACCCGATTGCCGGGGCCGCCTTCGCGGTCAAGATCGAGACCCTGCGCGAGATCGACGCTTTCGCCCGCGCGCTCGATCCCCGCGTGGTGCAAGTCACCGCTTCGCTTGCGGCCTCGTTGCAGGAGGTGGTGATCCTGCGCCCGGACGGCCAGACCCTCGGCGACACGCGCCCCATGACCCGCGTCAATGTCGCGGTGATCGTCGAGCAGGACGGCCGCCGCGAGCAGGGCAGCGCCGGGGGCGGCGGGCGCATCGGGCTTGATGGCCTCATCGACCCCGCCGACTGGCAGGCCAAGACCCGCGAGGCGCTGCGCGTGGCCCTCGTCAACCTCGAGGCCGAGGATGCCCCCGCAGGCGTGATGGACGTGGTGCTTGGCCCCGGCTGGCCCGGTATCCTCTTGCACGAGGCGATCGGCCACGGGCTTGAGGGCGATTTCAACCGCAAGGGAAGCTCCGCCTTCGCCGGACTGATGGGGCACCGCATCGCCGCCCCCGGCGTCACCGTGCTCGACGACGGCACCCTCCCCGACCGGCGCGGCTCGCTCACCATCGACGACGAGGGCACGCCCTCTGCCTGCAACACCCTCATTGAGGACGGGATCCTTGTGGGCTACATGCAGGACCGCCAGAACGCCCGCCTGATGGGCGTCAACCCCACCGGCAACGGGCGGCGCGAAAGCTACGCCCATGCCCCCATGCCGCGCATGACCAATACCTACATGCTGGGCGGCAACGCCACGCCGGACGACCTTATTTCCGAGATGAAGGACGGGCTTTATGCCGTGGGATTCGGTGGCGGGCAGGTCGATATCACCAACGGCAAATTCGTGTTTTCCTGCACCGAGGCCTACCGCGTCAAGGACGGCAGGATAGGCCGCGCGGTCAAGGGCGCCACGCTCATCGGCGACGGCGCGACGGCCCTGCAAAAAATCCGGGGCCTCGGCAACGACATGGCGCTCGATCCGGGGATGGGCAATTGCGGCAAACAGGGCCAATGGGTGCCGGTGGGCGTGGGCCAGCCCACGGTGCTGATCGGCGGGCTGACGGTGGGCGGGTCTGCCGCCTGACGATGACGTTCAGCTTTCAACAGATCGGGTTCGTGGCCTTGTTGTAGGGCCGCCAGTCGGTGATCTCGGGATAATACATCGCCCGCCAGCGCCGCACGCGCGGGTTCATCACCCGCCGCCACAAGGGCGGCACCATCGCCGCCATGGTCATCACCGGATACCCATAGGGCAATTGCGGGGCCGCGGCCTCGTCATGGTTCTGCAACAGGGGAAAGCGGCGGTCGGGTTTGTAATGGTGGTCCGAATGGCGTTGCAGGTTGATCAACAGCCAGTTCGACGCGCGATGCGCCGCGTTCCAGCTATGGCGCGGCTTGACATGCTCATACCTGCCCGCGCCCAGATGTTTGCGCGTGAGGCCGTAATGCTCGATGTAATTGACCAGTTCCAACTGCCAGATGGCAACGATGGCCTGCCAGAGAAATAGCGCGAGCCCCACCCAGCCGCCAATCAGCCCGGCCAGAACAATCATGTAGGCCTGAAGCGCCCAGTAGCGCCAGAACGGATTCCCGAGGTCATGCCAGGGCCGCCCCTTGCGCGCCAGCATCGCGGCTTCGGCGCGAAAGGCCGAGCGCCAGCACTCGTGCAGAACGCGCGGGAAAAACCGATGGAACCCCTCGTTATAGCGCGCCGTCACCGGATCGCGCGGCGTGCCGACATGGCGGTGATGAACCTGCAAATGCTCTGACCGGAAATGCGAATAAAGCACCATCGCCAGAAGCACATCGCCCAGAAACCGCTCTCCCCGGTCCTTTTGATGCATGAGTTCGTGGCTGTAATTGATCCCCACCGTGCCGGTGATCACGCCCACCCCGAAAAAAAGCACGATGGTTTCCAGCGGGTTCAGATGCGCGTCGCCCGGTCCCGTCACATACCAGATCATCCAGTAAAGCAGCAAAAACTGCACCGGCGCCCAGAGCATCGTGATCGCGCGATACCAGAAAAGCTGATCCTCGCGCGTCGTCAGGTCCGCATTCTCGGTATAGGTGCCGAGAAAGGCGTCGAGGATGGAAAAGAAATACCATGTGATGACCGGCAGAAGGATCACCGTCCACCCGCCCTGCACCGCGCCGAGGATCGCCACGGGCACCAGCAGGAAGGACATCCAGAACGGCAGGGCGCTTTGCAAGCGGGCAACTTGGGCGGCGGGGATCATGGGACGCTCCTTGGCGGTTTGGGCCAGTCTTGGGGCAAAGTGTCGAACGCGCCTTGCGCAAGGTCAAATACCTTTCGCATGACGGTAGGTAACGACGCGGGGCGAAAGGCCGCCTGCGGCATGAAGGTGCCGCGCTCGGGCACTGCCTCGGGGCCGACAAGGGCCACATGCACCCTCAGGCGCAAATGGAAATGGGTGAAGGTGTGGCGCGCGTCCGCGCCGATCTCGCGCCACGCCGCCTCGACGGGCGGCGCAGGTTCGGGGTCCTCGCCCCAATCGCTGCCGGGCCAGCCCAGCATCCCGCCCAGAAGCCCCGTATCGGGCCGCCGCTCCAAGAGCCACGCGCCATCGCCGCGGCGTGCCACATAGGCATGGCCAATGCGCACCGGCTTGGGCACTTTCGGCAGGCGGGCGGGCAGCGTTTCCGCCACCCCCGCCGCCCGCGCCGCGCAGGGGTCGCGCCACGGGCATATGCCGCAGGCGGGCGCGCGCGGCGTGCAGATCGTGGCCCCCAGATCCATCACCGCCTGCGCGTAATCACCGGGCCGCACGGCGGGCGTCAACCGCGCCGCCGCTTCGGTCAGTTCGGGCTTGGCACGCGGCAAGGGCGTGCGGATGTCATGCAGCCGCGCCATCACCCGCTCGACATTGCCATCGACCACCACCTCGGGCCGATCAAAGGCAATGGCCGCAATCGCCGCCGCCGTATAGGGGCCGATCCCGGGCAGAGCCATCAACCCCTCGCGCGTCTCGGGGAAGCGCCCGCCACACGCGCCCGCCACGACGCGCGCGCATTTCAGCAGGTTGCGCGCCCGCGCATAATATCCAAGCCCGGCCCATTCCCCCATCACGCTGCCATCCTCGGCTGCCGCGAGCGCCCCCACATCGGGCCAGAGCGTCGTGAACCGATCATAATACGCCTTGACCGCCGCCACCGTGGTCTGTTGCAGCATCACCTCCGACAGCCACACACGATAGGGATCGGGCCGCACCCCGCGCGCCCGCGCGCCGGGGCCGATGCGCCACGGCAGGTCGCGCGCATGGGTGTCATACCACTCGAGCAACAGCCCCGGATCGGCGGCCTGACGCATAGTTTATCCCTTCGGTGCAATCGGGTCTTTCATCCCCCGTTCCATGACATAGATTAGCGTCAGACGGGAGAGAACCAACCATGGCCACGCGCCAGACCGGACCGAAAGGCTTCAATCGCACCTCGGCGCTGTTGCTGCCGAGCATTCGCCGCGCGTCCGAATCGCGCGGTTTCGCGCAGACGCGCCTGTTGACCCATTGGCCCGAGATCGCGGGCGAGAGCGTCGCCGCCATCGCGCGCCCTGTCGATATCTCCTACGGGCGGCACGGCATGGGCGCGACACTCACGCTTCTGACCACGGGCGCGCAGGCTCCCATGCTCGAGATGCAGAAAGAATCGCTGCGCGAAAGGATCAACGCCGTCTACGGCTACAACGCCATCGTGCGAATCCGCCTGACACAGACCGCGCCCTCGGGCTTTGCCGAGGGACAGGCGGATTTCACCCACCGGCGCAAGGCACAGACCGTGCCCCCCGCCCCCGAAACCCTCGCCCGCGCGGGCGAATTGGTCGCGCCCGTGACCGATGACAGCCTGCGCGCCGCGCTGGAAAAGCTGGCGCAGAACGTATTGACCAGATCGAAGAAGGACAGACCATGACCCTGATGAAACATCTCTTCGCCGCCGGTGCGCTGGCGCTCGCCACCCTCGCCGCACCGCTGAGCGCGCAAGAGAGCACGATCACCGAAATGACCATGGGGCCCGAGGACGCCAAGGTCACGATCATCGAATATGCCTCGTTCACCTGTCCGCATTGCGCCAATTTCCACAACGGGCCGCTCAAGGAACTGAAGGCCGAGTATATCGACACCGGCAAGATCCACTTCGTCTACCGCGATGTCTATTTCGACCGATTCGGTCTCTGGGCGTCGATGGTGGCGCGCTGCGGCGGGCCCGACAAGTTCTTCGGCATCGCCGACATGCTTTACGCGCAGCAGCGCGACTGGGCGCAGGGAGAGCCTGCCGCCATCGCCGACAACCTGCGCCGCATCGGCAAGCTGGCCGGGATAGAGCCTGACGCGCTCGAAGCGTGCCTCAATGACCGCGACAAGGCACAGGCGCTGGTTGCGTGGTATCAGGAAAACGCCACCGCGCATGACGTGAATTCCACCCCCACCCTGGTCATCAACGAGAAGAAATACGGCAACATGGCCTATGCCGATCTCAAGGCGATCATCGACGAGAAGCTGGCGGAATAAGGTCCGCTTCATGGGCCGGGCCGGGCCGGGCACCAGTCCCGGCCCGGATCATGGCATACCCAGCCGGTCCAGCGCGGCCTCAAGCGCGCCCCAGTCCTCGACCCGAAGCCGCATCGGCAGCACCAGCACCTCGCGTCGCAGATCGTCGGGCAGGCGCACGGCATCGGCTTCGGTGGTGACAAGCTGCGCGCCAAGCAGCGCCGCCTCTTTCCGCAGACGTGTGACGAGCGCGCGCGTGACCGGCGCGCCTGCCGACAGCGTTGCCGCGCGCGCGACCTCGGCCCCAAGCCCACGCAAGGTGGCAACGAAATGCTCGGGCGCGCGCCCGCCCGTAAACGCCAGGGCACGCAGGCCCCGCCAGTCCATCCCGGTCGGCAAAGCCTCCATACGTGCACGCATGTTTTGCGCCGGAATCACCTGACCCCACGCAGCGGCAAACTGCTCTTGCAGGGCAGGCGGGCCAATGGTCAGACAGATATCGACCCGCGCCAGCGCCTGTTCCAAAGGTTCCGGCAGTGGACCCGCCGGACGGCACATGCCGTTGCCAAATCCGCGGGCCGCGTCGACAATCGTTATGGAAATGTCTTTTTGAGCATTCGGGTTATAGGATTCTCCGACCATGACGATACATTTGGGAGGCGATCCATACGATGACGTATGCAATAGCGCCACCCGCGCCGCCTCGACCGGATCAGCGGCCACCCATGTCGGCGCGAAGGCCGCTGCAAGCAGCGCAGCCCCACCAACATCCGCATACGTATGTTTCTGCACGTCAACCTCGAACGGTGCAAGCGTCTCCCCGCCCATCAGCACCAAAGGCGAAAGGCCCATCTCCCGAAGCTGCCCGATCACCGCCAGCGCCCCCGTCTGAGCCATCTCGCCGAAAAGGCTGTCCACCGAAATGACCGGCACCGGCGCGCGCCATCCCCGCCACGCCATCCGCCGTGCCGTTCTGCGCGCCGTCCACCAGCACAGCGGCGCCAGCGCCAGCGCGCGCAGGCACGCCACCGACAGGGTGCGCGGCCTCACCGCGACGCCTCCTCCCGGTCGAGCCGGTCAAGTATCATGTCCACCACCCGGTCCATCACCTCCGCCCCGCGCGAGGCCACATCCCAGGCCGCGTGCGCCATCGCCGCCGCCCGATCGGGCGGCAACAATGCCTGCACGGCGGCGGCCAGGGTCGCCGTGTCACGCACGATCCGCGCCGCGCCCGCCTCGGCATAGCGCGAATAGCGCGTCAGATACCGCGCCACGTTCGGGCCATAAAGGATCGCCGAGCCATGCGCCGCCGGCTCGTTCGGGTCGCGCCCGTGCTGTCCCGAGGCCAGCGACGACCCCATGAACGTCACGGGTGCCAGCCGATACCACAGGCCCATCTCGCCGCGCGTATCGGCAAGGATCACCTGCGTCGCCTCATCGGGCAGCGCGCCGGTGGACCACGCGATCCAGCGCCAGCCCGCCGTGTCGAGAGCCCCGGCCATGGCGTCGCTGTCCTCAAGTTCGTCCGGCACCACGACCAGCAGCGCACGGTGCGCCATCCGGCTCACCTCGCGATGCGCCGCAAGCACTGTCTCCAGTTCGTCGCGCTGCGCCATCGCCGCGAGCCAGACCGGGCGCCCGCGCAGGATTTGCGCCAGCTCGTCCCGGTCGGACAGGTTGTAGGGCAGCGACAACGCGCCTGCCCGCAGGACGCCGGTCATCCTGACCCGCTGCGGCGGTGCGCCCAACCGGCGCGCCTGCCGCGCCGCCGCCTCGTCACGCGCGTGGATCTCTTCGAATTCGGTCAGCACCGCCCGTGCCAGATCGGGAAACCAGCGCCAGTGCGACCGTTCCAGAAGGGCTGCCTCGGCATCCACGAGATAGAGCCGCACCCCCTCCCGCGCCGCACAGATGAGCAAGGCCGGCTTGAGGTCTCCGCCGGTCCAGAGCACCAGATCGGGCCGCCAATGCCCCAGAAACGCCTCCGCCGCGGCGAGGGTGTCCGGCGGCAAGGCCTGCCAGATCACCCGGCCATGCGTGCGCAGACTGCGGGGCGGGCCATCAGGCGAGGTCAGGACCATGTGCAGTCCGGGGCGATGCTGCGCCAGCCGCTCGGCCAGATGCGCCAGCACATCGGCCCGCCCCGCATCCGCCGCATGGGCCCAGATGACCGCCCCGTCGGGACGTGGCCGGTCAGGCGCTGCACCGAGGGTCCCGCCCCGGCGCGCGACAGCGAGATAGGCCGCAAGGCTGAGCGAGCGGCTCATCACATATCAGCCCAGTTCTTCGGTGGGCGAAGCCTCTTGCGCCTCATCGCGCAGCTTGTGCAGATGGGCGATGAAATAGCGCATATGGGCATTGTCCACGGTGCGCTGCGCCTCGGCCTTCCAGGCGTTGTAGGCGGTGTCGTAATCGGGAAAGATCCCTACCACATGAAGGTCGTTCACATCCCGAAAGACATTGCGCGAGGGATCGACCAGTTCGCCGCCGAAAACCAGGTGAAGACGTTGGGCCATGGCGTAAATCCTTGCTCTGCCGAAGTTGCGCGCACCCTAGCCCTTTGGCCCCGCGCGTCAAGGCAGGCAGGGGGGCGCTTGACTTTGTCCGCCGCGACGGGCAACCGCAGTGCCATGACACGGCCTTTCCTGATCCTGCAACTGCGCCCCGAGACCGAGGCCGCCGACGATGAATTCGCCGCGATCCTGCGCATGTCGGGCCTCTTGCCCGCGCGCGCCCGCCGCATCCGTCTCGACCGGGAGAACCTGCCAGAAGACCTGAACCTTGACGATCATGCAGGCGTCATCGTCGGCGGCGGCCCCGGCTGCGTCAGTGATGCGCCAGACCGGAAATCCCCCGTCGAGGCCCGGATCGAGGCGCAGATCCTCGGCCTCATGCCCGCGATCACCGGGGCCGACAGGCCCTTTCTGGGTTGCTGTTACGGCATCGGCATCCTTGGCGCGCATCTTGGCGCGGAGGTCAGCAAGCGCGCCCATGGCGAGCCGGTGGGCACCGCCGATTGCCGCCTGACCGAGGCGGGTGCCGCCGATCCGCTGCTGGCCGGGGTGCCACCGCGATTCGACGCCTTCGTCGGCCACAAGGAGGCACTGCAATCGCTGCCCGATGGCTGCGCGCATCTTGTGGCGGCACCCACCTGCCCTTTCCAGATGGTGCGCTTTGGCCGCAATGTCTATGCCACGCAGTTCCACCCCGAGGCCGATGCGGCGGGGTTCGAGACCCGCATCCGCATCTACCGCCACAAGGGCTATTTCGCCCCCGAAGAGGCCGACAGCCTGATTGCGATGTGCCGCGCCGCGCGGGTCGAGGCGCCAGCGCGCATCCTGCGCAACTTCGTCACGCGCTACGGCTGAACACCGCCATCTGGCTGGCGCCGCCAAGCGCCGGATGCGCGCCGCAGATATCGCGGCAGATGAGCGTGTAGCCATTGCGCGCGGCCACGCCCCGCGCCCATCGGGAAAACCGCGCGCGGCCCCACTCGAAATGATGCTCGGGGTGCCGCATCCGCGACGCCGGAACGCCAAGCACCGGGTTATAGTCGGCATTGGGTGTGGTCACGATCACATGGGTGGGGCGCATGAGCACAAAGACCGCGCGCTCCAGCCGGTTGATGTCGGCGGGCGGCAAGTGCTCGATCACCTCCACGAGACAGGCGCAGTCATAGCCTGTCAGCGCCGGGTGCCCCTCGGTGAGCGAGGCGCAGGCCAGTTGCACCCTGGCGCGCGCACCCTCGGGCAGGGCGCTCAGCCGCGCCTCTGCCCCGCGCAGCCGCTCCATGCCGATCTCGATACCGGTGACGCGCGCGATCCCCGGCAGGTCGGCCAGCCGCAGGATCAGGTCGCCCTCGCCACAGCCCAGATCGAGCACCGTGCGCGCGCCCGTCGCCGCCACCGCCGCCAGCACCGCCGCCAGCCGCTCCTCGTGAAGTGCGGTGGTCATCGCCCCGGCACCGTCAGGAATGCCACGTCCTTGGCGACAATCTCGCACCCCCAACCGCGCATCGCCGCGATGATCCCGAAGGTCTCGGCGCGGTAGAATACCACATGGGTCGGATCCTTGCGGTAATGCCAGGTCTCGAACCGCGCGTCCTCGGTCTGGAAACAGGTCATCACGGCCAACAGACCACCGGGGCGCAAAAGCGCACCCAACCGGTCAAACTCGACTGCGGGCGCGTGGAAATGCTCGGCCACCTCGGTGCAGGTGATGAAATCATAGGTCTCGGCCAGCGGCGCGGGATCGGGCGCATAGAAGGGATCAAAGATCGCCATGTCATGCCCCGCCTCGCGCAGCATCGCGGCCAGTGCCGGCCCCGGTCCGCAGCCGTAATCGAGGCCCCATGCTTCGGGAGCGAGACGCGCGCGCAAGGGCGCGGCAAGCCGATCCAGAAAACGGCGATAGCCGGGATCGTCCACCTCGTTCCGGTGCCAGTCATAATGCGTGCGCTCGGTGGCCCTGTCGGGATGATGCGCGGGGTTCATCCCCCGCGCGCCGCACCTCTCGCAGCGCCAATACCCCTTGCCGTCGAATAGCCCGAAGCCCCCGACAGGGGCGACGCGGCAGACAGGACAGGTGAGAGGCAGGGCCGACGACATGCCCCCGCTTAGCCGCCCCCGCGCCCCGCTTCAAGCGCGGCCATGGACAGCGCCGCCCCGATTGCCTAAGCCTTGGCCAGCAAGCGATGGAAGGGGAAACAGGCCATGGCCCGGCGCACGGCATTCGAAATCGGCGGGCAGAAGGTCGCCCCCGGCACCCGCGCCCGCGTCGATATCCCCGTGAGCCAGCTGTCCAATCACACGCCCGTCAACCTGTCGGTCGAGGTGATCCACGGGCGACGCAGCGGACCGGTCCTCTTTGTCTCGGCGGCGATCCATGGCGACGAGGTGATCGGCGTCGAGATCCTGCGCCGCCTGCTGTGCAGCGCGCCGCTCGGCTCCATGTCCGGCACGCTGCTTGCGGTGCCCATCGTCAACACCTTCGGCTTTCTCAGCCATTCGCGCTACCTGCCGGACCGGCGTGATCTCAACCGGGTCTTTCCCGGCGTGGCCGAAGGCTCCATGGCCTCGCAGCTTGCCCATATCTTCATGCAGGAGGTGGTGCGCCGCGCGCATGTCGGCATCGACCTGCATTCAGCCGCCATTCACCGCACCAACCTGCCGCAGATCCGCCTCACCCCCGGCAATGAGCGGCTGGCAGAGCTTGGCGCGGCCTTCGGCGCGCCGGTGATGATGGAATCGAAGCTGCGCGAGGGCTCGCTGCGCATGGCCGCCGAGGCGGCGGGCGTCGATGTGCTGCTTTACGAGGGCGGTGAGGGGCTGCGCTTTGACGAATTTGCGGCGCGCACCGGCGTGGCGGGCGTGCTGCGGGTGATGCGCCATCTCGGCATGATCGGGGCCAAGGGCGTGCCGCGCGCGCGGGCGCTGCCGGTGCGGGCGCGCCGCTCGGTCTGGTATCGCGCGCCGCGCGGCGGGCTCTTCCGCGGCTATCTGGGCCTTGGCGATGCGGTGGCACCCGGCACGGTGATGGGCGCGGTCGCCAATGCCTTTGGCGACATCGAGAGCGAGATCGCCGCCGATACCACAGGCATCGTCATCGGCCGCGCCAACCTGCCCGTGGTCTACGAGGGCGACGCGCTATTCCACGTCGCCGAAACGCCCCGCGCCGAGGCCGCCGCCGAAGGCATCACCGCCCAGATCGAGGCCGAGGCGCTGTTTGACGAGGACGAGATCATCTGAGCGCGCTCAGCGTTCCTCCCACCCGTCGATGAGCGCCATGGCCTCCTCCGCCGTCTCGACAAAACGAAAGAGATCAAGATCCTCTTCGCTGATCGTGCCCGCCTCGGCCAGCGCCTCCCAGTTGATGATCCGCCGCCAGAACGCCTCGCCGAAGAGCAGGAACGGCACGCGCTTCATGCGGTCGGTCTGAATGAGGGTGAGCGCCTCGAACATCTCGTCAAGCGTGCCCAGGCCGCCGGGAAAGACGCAGATCGCCCGCGCACGCATCAGGAAATGCATCTTGCGGATGGCGAAATAGTGAAAGTTGAAGCACAGCCCGGGCGTCACGTATTCATTCGGGGCCTGTTCGTGTGGCAACACGATATTGAACCCGATCGACGCGCCCCCCGCATCCATGGCACCCCGGTTGCCCGCCTCCATCACGCCCGGCCCGCCGCCCGTGGCAATGACATATTCGCGGCCATAGCTGGCCATGGATTTTTCGGTCATCAGCCGCGCGAATGTGCGCGCCTCGTCATAATAGCGCGACAACTCCGCCAGTGTGTCCGTGCGCGCCCCGGACTTCCTTGACGGCTCGGGGATGCGCGCGCCGCCAAAGAGCACCACGGTGCTCTGGATGCCGCGCTCGTTGAGGATCATCTCGGGCTTGAGCAGTTCCAGTTGCAGCCGCACCGGGCGCAATTCGTCCCGGCAGAGGAAATCCGGATCGGCAAAGGCCAGCCGGTAAGCGGGCGCGCGGGTCTGCGGCGTGTCGGGGATCTGCTCGGCGGTGGTGCGGTCCTCATGGGCATCGCGGAACAGGCTGTGACGGTCGTCATTCATCGCGGGCGATCCTCGCTTGGGTCTGGACCTTCACGGGTATAGGCTTTGCGTGGACAAGAAAAGCCAAAGAGGTGTGAGCGATGGATTGGCAGGCGTTGATTTCGGAGGCGCGGAGCCGCATCGCGCCGCATGTGCGGCAGACACCGGTGGCATGCGTGCACCTCGGCGCGCAGACCGTTCACCTCAAGTTCGAGCAGATGCAGCACACCGGCAGCTTCAAGGCGCGCGGGGCGTTCAACACGCTGATGCAGACCCGCGTTCCCGAGGCGGGGATCGTCGCGGCCTCGGGCGGCAATCACGGCGCGGCGGTGGCCCATGCCGCGCGCACGCTCGGGCACCAGGCGCGCATCTACGTGCCGCAGATCGCGGGCCCGGCCAAGATCGCCCTTATCCGCGCGCAGGATGCGGCCTTGCAGGTGGTCCCCGGCGCCTATGCGGAGGCCGCCGCCCGCGCCGCCGAATGGCGCGACGCCACCGGCGCGATGGAGGTGCACCCCTATGACGCCCCGGCCACCGTTGCGGGACAGGGCACTCTGATGGCGGAATGGGAGGATCAGGGGCTCGATGCCGATACGGTGCTGATTGCCGTGGGCGGGGGCGGCCTCATCGCCGGGGCGCTCGGCTGGCTTCAGGGGCGGCGCAAGGTGGTCGCGGTCGAGCCCGAGACCTGCGACGCCCTTCATGCCGCCATGGCCGCCGGGGCACCGGTGGATGTCGATGTGTCGGGAATCGCCGCCAACGCGCTCGGCGCGCGGCGGATCGGTGCGATCTGCCTCGATCTGGCGCGGCAATACGATGTGCAAACCGTGCGGGTGGCCGACACGGCCATTCGCGCGGCACAGGTCACGCTCTGGCAGGAGTTGCGCCAACTGGTCGAACCGGCGGGGGCCACCGCTCTCGCCGCGCTTCTGTCGGGGGCCTATGTGCCGGAGGCAGGCGAGCGGGTGGCGGTGCTTGTCTGCGGCGGCAATGTCGCCCCCGACCCGCTGGACAGCCTCTGAGCGCGGGGATATGACGCGCAGATGGCAAATTCCAAGGACACCCCCAATTACAAGGTGATCGCCGAGAACCGGCGCGCGCGGCATGACTATGCCATCGAGGACGATCTTGAATGCGGCATCATGCTGGTCGGCTCCGAGGTCAAGTCCCTGCGCCACAAGAGCGCCAACATCGCCGAGAGCTATGCCAGCGTGGAGGGCGGCGAATTGTGGCTGATCAACAGCTACATCGCCCCCTATGAGCAGGCCCGCACCTTTGGCCATGAAGAGCGTCGTCGCCGCAAGCTGCTGGTCTCGAAAAAGGAGATGTCGCGGCTCTGGAGCGAGACGCAGCGCAAGGGCATGACGCTGGTGCCCCTCGTGCTCTATTTCAACCATCGCGGCATTGCCAAGATCAAGATCGGCATCGCCAAGGGCAAGAAGACCCACGACAAGCGCGCCTCTGATGCCAAGCGCGACTGGGACCGCCAGAAACAACGCCTGTTGCGGCAGGGCGGTTAGGCGGCCCCCCGCGCCGCGTCATCCCCGCGAAGGCGGGGATCTCCTGTCGACAGACGGCCTTCGTAACAGATTTCGATCTGGCGCAGGTCAGGCCTGAAAAGTCCATCGCCTTTCATCACGCCACCCAGAGCACGCCCAGCGCAAGCGCCATGAGCGCCATCGCGCGCGCATAAAGCCGAAGCGCGCGGTGCAGATCCCCCGGCCCCGGATCGCGCGCCGCCCCATTGAGCCACGGCTCCGCGCTCACACGGTCGCCATAGATGCGCGGCCCCGAAAGGCGCACGCCCAGAGCGCCGGCCATCGCCGCTTCGGACCAGCCGGCATTGGGCGAGCGGTGCGCGCGCGCGTCGCGCCACATGATGCGCAGGGCGCGCGCCATATGGCGCGGCGCGGCCAGCGCGAAGAGCATCCCGGTGAGCCGCGCCGGGATCAGGTTCGCCAGATCGTCGAGCCGCGCCGCCACCTTGCCGAAGGCCTCAAAGCGGTCGTTGCGGTGCCCGATCATCGAATCGAGCGTGTTTACCGCCTTGTAGGCGGCAATTCCCGGCAGCCCCGCCACCACGCCCCAGAAGATCGGGGCCACGATGCCGTCACCGGTATTCTCCGCGAGGCTCTCGATCGCCGCGCGCGCCACGCCCGCCTCGTCAAGAGCGGCCGGGTCGCGCCCGACGATCATCGCCACCGCCACCCGCGCCGCCGCCACATCACCCGCCGAGAGCGGCACGGCAACGGCGGCCACATGCACATGCATCGAGCGCAGCGCGATCAGCGGCCAGGCCAGCACGCCGCCGAGGATCACGCCCCCGATCCCCTCGGGCAGGCCCCATTGCAGCAGCAGCGCAGGGCCGGTCACCACCGCCAGCACAAGGGCCACGCAGACCGCTCCCATACCTATTCGCCTCGACCGCGTGCCGCGATTGCAAAGCCGCTCCAGCCACGCGATCACCGCGCCCAGCCATGTCACGGGATGCCCGATCCGGGCATAAAGCCAACCGGGCCAGCCGATGGCGAGGTCAATCGCCAGTCCCACCAGCATCATGCCCGCAAAGCTCATGCGCCGCCCCCCGTGACAAAGCGCAAGACGCCGGTCAGCCCCGCCTCCGACAGCGCCACCCCGGTCCCCTCGGGCACCGTGCCGGGGGCAAAGACCAGCGCGCGCGCGGCCCCGGTATACGCCCGCGTATGGCCGAGCGCACCCAGATCGCGCGCCAGTTCCGCCATCGGATCGTCCGGTCCCCGCCGCGCCTCCGCGCGCCGTGCGGCCTCGCTCGCCAGCGCGGCCAGACGCGCCAGATCGCCGCCGTCGCGCCACGCGGTCACAAGATCGGCAATGTCGGGAAAATCACAATCCGCAGGGTCGGTGCGCAGCGGCGCACCCCAATAGCCGCCAACAATCTCGGCGCGCGGCACGGGGGGCAGATCGGCCAGGGTCAGCGCCTCGCGCGAGGCCCAGAGCAGGCGGTCGGGGGCGGCAAACATCAACGGATCGCTCGCCCCTTCGACCGCAAGACAGGCCCGCGCCAGCCGCTCGGGCGTGCCGCGAAACCCGCTTGCGCGCGCCGCCGCCACAAGGCACGCGGTCGAGGCCCCCGCGCCTGCGCCCAACGGCATGTCGCACTCAAGCCCCGGAAAATCGCCTGAAATCCCCAGAGCACCGACAAACACCGCCAGCCGTGACGCGGGAAAGAGATCCGTCAACCGCACCCCGGAGCCCGGCGCACGCACCGCAAGGACAGGACAGCACAATGTCACAAGGGCGACCGGCCCCTCAGGCCCAAGCCGCCCCTGCATCCATTCCCCGAAATGACCCGGCACGCGCACCGCCTGCCGGGCCGAAGACGCGCGCCCGTCCCGCATCGGCCCCTCCATTCGTCGGGTCCAGTGTCACGGGACCGCGCAAAAGTCGAGGCCGAAACAGGCTCAGTGAACCACCGCGTCGCGGGGTGGCTCCGCCTGTGTCGTGCCCACGCGCTCGCCGATGATGAGGCCCTCGGGCCCCGCCGTCACCGGCACTGTCGCGCCGTCGAGGATATCCCCCGCCAGAAGCGATTCGGCCAGCGGGTCCTGCAACGCCTTCTGGATCACGCGCTTCAATGGCCGCGCGCCATAGACCGGGTCATAGCCCTCATCGGCCAGCCACTTGCGCGCCGCGTCATCGAGCGCCAGCATGATCTTGCGCGCCGCCAGCCGCTTCAGGAGCCGCGCCATCTGGATATCGACGATGCCATCCATCTGCGGCCGTGTCAGCCGGTCGAAGATCACGATCTCGTCCAGACGGTTGAGGAATTCGGGCCGGAAATGCGCGCGCACCGCCTCCATGACATTGCGCTTGGCCTCGGCCACGTCCGAGCCTTCGGGCAACTGGCTGAGCGCCTGGCTACCGAGGTTCGAGGTCAGCACGATCAGCGTCTGCTTGAAATCGACGGTGCGGCCCTGACCATCGGTCAGCACACCATCGTCAAGCACCTGCAAGAGCACGTTGAACACCTCGGGGTGCGCCTTTTCGACCTCGTCGAAGAGGATCACCTGATAGGGGCGGCGGCGGACGGCCTCGGTCAGCACGCCGCCTTCCTCGTAGCCTACATAGCCCGGAGGCGCACCGATGAGGCGGGCGACCGAATGTTTCTCCATGAATTCGGACATATCGATCCGCACCATCGCGCTGTCATCGTCAAAGAGGAACTCGGCCACCGCCTTGGTCAACTCCGTCTTGCCCACGCCGGTCGGCCCGAGAAAGAGGAACGAACCCAGCGGGCGACCCTCGTCGTTGAGCCCGGCGCGCGCGCGCCGCACGGCATTGGCCACGGCCCGGACGGCGGTATCCTGCCCGATCACACGGCGATGCAGGTTGGCCTCCATGCCCAGCAGTTTCTCGCGGTCGCCCTCGAGCATCTTGGCCGTCGGGATGCCGGTCCAGCGTTCGACCACCTGCGCGATCTGTTCGGGGCGCACGGCCTCTTCGACCATCATCTCGTCGCCCTGCGTCTCGGCCTCGGCCAGACGCTTTTCAAGCTGCGGAATGACCCCATAGCTGAGCTCGCCTGCCCGCGCCAGATTGCCCTCGCGCTTGGCGCTCTCAAGCTCGCTGCGGGCGCGGTCAAGCTGTTCCTTGATGTCGCGCGCACCCGCGAGCTTGTCGCGCTCGGCCTGCCATTGGGCGGTCATCTCGGCAGAGCGTTCCTGCAACTCGGCCAGTTCGCGCTCCAGCTTCTCCAGCCGGTCCTTGGAGGCGGCATCGTCCTCCTTCTTGAGGGCTTCGGCCTCGATCTGCTTTTGCAGGATCTCGCGGTCGAGCGCGTCAAGCTCCTCGGGCTTGCTGTCCACTTCCATGCGCAGGCGGCTGGCCGCCTCGTCCATGAGGTCGATCGCCTTGTCGGGCAAAAACCGGTCGGTGATGTAGCGGTGCGACAGCGTCGCCGCCGCCACAAGAGCAGAGTCGGAGATGCGCACGCCGTGGTGCAGCTCGTATTTTTCCTTGATCCCGCGCAGGATGGAGATGGTATCCTCTACGGTCGGTTCCTCCACCACGATCGGCTGGAACCGGCGGGCAAGGGCTGCGTCCTTTTCCACATGCTTGCGATATTCGTCGAGCGTGGTCGCGCCCACGCAATGCAACTCGCCGCGCGCCAGTGCGGGCTTGATCAGGTTGGCGGCATCCATGGCACCATCGGCCTTGCCCGCGCCGACCAGCGTGTGCATCTCGTCGATGAAAAGGATGATCTCACCGGCGGCCTGCGTCACCTCGTTGAGCACCGATTTCAGCCGTTCCTCGAACTCGCCGCGATATTTCGCGCCCGCGATAAGCGCGCCCATGTCGAGCGCCAGAAGCCGCTTGTTGCGCAAGCTTTCGGGCACGTCGCCATTGACGATGCGCAGCGCAAGGCCCTCGGCAATCGCCGTCTTGCCGACGCCCGGCTCGCCGATCAGCACCGGGTTGTTCTTGGTGCGGCGAGAGAGCACCTGCATGGCGCGGCGAATCTCGTCATCGCGGCCGATGATCGGGTCGATCTTGCCTTCGCGCGCCGCCTCGGTCAGGTCGCGCGCGTATTTATCGAGCGCCTCATAGGTGTCCTCGGCGCTGGCCGTATCGGCGGTGCGGCCCTTGCGCAGATCGTTGATCGCCTCGTTGATCTTCTGGGCGCTGACGCCACCCGCTTCCAGCGCGTCCTTGGCGGGCGAGCGCACGACCGCAAGGGCACAGAGGATCCGCTCCACCGGAACGAAGCTGTCCTTGGCCTTCTGCGCCAGCTTCTCGGCCTCGGTCAGAACCTTGACGGTCTGCTGATCCATATAGGTCTGGCCCGCATCGCCCGAGACCTGCGGGATCTTGCCCAATGCCAGGTCATTGGCCTGGGTCACACGTGCCGGATCGCCGCCCGCGCGCTTGATGAGATTGCTGGCCAATCCCTCGGGATCGTCCAAGAGCGCCTTGAGGATATGTTCGGGGGCCAGCTTCTGATGGCTTTCGCGCATCGCGATGGTCTGGGCGGCCTGCACGAAACCGCGCGACCGTTCCGTGAACTTGTTGAAGTCCATGGCTCTTTCTCCTTTTCAAAAGCGTTCCCGTGACTGGCACCCTGCAAGAGGCGTGCACCGGGTGGGAACCTCTGTGCTGACATGGGTAACGCCTGCGTGAGGTTCAAGCGGCCCGACCGTGAGAATGACGAAAATTGCACGTTTTTGTGACGCGCTCTTGGCGCAACCCCATGGAATCCCCACGTTTTCAATAGTTATCCACAGGTGCCGTCCGCGCCATCCATCAGGAGACCCGCCATGTCCGACCCGCATCTCACCCTCGGCCCGGTCCGCTACAACCCCGAGACCGGCAGTTACGAGACCCTCGCAGAAATTACCGATCACGGCGCGCGCCATGCCTATCCGGTCGATCTGCCTGCACCGATGACCGCGTCCTTCGATTACGTCATGCGCCGCCTGCGCGCCCGCGCGCTCGCCGCGCACCGATCGGGCGGCGCGCCCTTGCGCCTGACGCATGCCGCCCCGGAGATTTGCGGCGGAAACCCGCCCGCCCTTGCCGCCTGACGGCGGCGCGCCGCGCAGGGGAAAATCGGGCGCGATTTTCCCTTTTCGCGCGCGGCATCAGCGGATATCCGGTCCCGGTAAACGGTTGCAAGAGGTGTGGTGATGATCATCGACAGAGTTGAAGTGCGCGATGTGCAGCACACGACAGACAAGGTGTCCGCCGTTGTCATCTACCAGACGCCGACAGGTCAGGTGAGCATTCTGGCAACTGTCCCCGAAACCAAAAACCCCGCACCCGACCTTGTCGCCGAGGCGCTGCGCCAGTTGCAGCGGATGCCGGGTTTCCGCTGCGGCACGCAGAAACTGACGCTTGCCCCCGACGCACGTATCGAGGTCACGACGAGGGCTTGACGCCCGCCGTCGCCACCGCGACAAGGCACGGAAACCTGTGCCGGAGCGCGTGCCATGCCCGATGACCGCCTGATCGTCGCCCTCGACCTGCCCGACGCGCTCTCGGCGCTGAAGCTGACCGGGCAGTTGGGCGATGCCGTGAGCTTCTACAAGATCGGCCTCGGGATGCTCACCGGCGGCGGGCTCGCGCTTGCCGATGAACTCAAGCAGGAGCATGGCAAGCGCATCTTTCTGGACATGAAGCTCTTTGACATAGGTGCCACCGTCGAGGCCGCCGTGCGGGGCCTCGCGCAGTATGATCTGGATTTCCTGACCGTGCATGGCGATCCGCATGTCGTGCGCGCGGCCAAGGAAGGTGCCGGCGGCAAGCCGCTCAAGATCCTCGCCGTGACCATCCTCACCTCGCTGGACCGCACAGACCTTGACGCGGGGCTGATCAAACCCGGCGATCTGCCCGATCTGGTGGCCGAGCGCGCGGGCCGCGCGTTCGATGCCGGCGCCGACGGCGTCATCGCCAGCCCGCAAGAGGCCGCGATGATCCGCGCCCTGCCGGAGGCCGCGGGCCGCCTCATCGTCACCCCCGGCGTGCGCCCCGCAGGCAGCGCCCTGGGCGACCAGAAGCGCGTCGCCACCCCCGCGCAGGCGGTGGCCGACGGGGCCGATCACATCGTGGTGGGCCGCCCTGTCTGGGCAGCAGCGGACCCGCGCGCGGCAGCGCTGGCGATCCTCGACGAGTTGCGCGGCACCTGAACCCGGTGCGGCGCGAGAAAATTCGCGAATTTTCTCGCCTCAGCCCGCCCGTCGCCGGGTGAGATCGAGAAACACATCCTGCAAATCGGCCTGCTCGGTGCGCACGTCGCGGATGCTGATCCCTGCCGCCCGCACCGCCGCCAGCACCGCCTCGGCCCCGGTCTCTGCGGCACGATAGGCGATCACGATCGCCCCGTCCGCGCGCCGCACCACCTCGAGGCCCGGCCCCTCGGGCAGGACCGTGACCGGGCTCTCGGGCTGGATGATCATGGTCTTGCCGTCGAGCCGCCCCAGAAGCCGCGCCGTGCTGTCGCGCGCCACCACCTCGCCCTCGTTGATGATGGCGATCTCGTCGCACATCTCCTCTGCCTCTTCGAGGTAATGGGTGGTCAGGATGATCGTCATCCCCTCGCGGTTGAGACGGCGCACATTCTCCCACAGCATCTGGCGCAGTTCGATATCCACCCCCGCCGTCGGCTCGTCGAGCACCAGAACATGCGGGTGATGCACCAGCGCCTTGGCCAGCAACAGCCTGCGCCGCATGCCCCCTGAGAGCGTGCGCGCATAGGCCCCGGCCTTGTCCTCCAGCCCCACCAGCGCGAGGATCTCGTCGCTGCGCCGTTGCCGCTTCGGCACACCGTATAGACCCGCCTGCACCTCCAGCGCCTCGCGTGGGGTAAAGAACGGGTCGAGGTTCAATTCCTGCGGCATGACACCGATGGCGGCGCGGCTCTGGCGCGGGTTGCGGTCCTGATCGAAGCCCCAGATCGTCACCTGCCCGGCGGTCTTGATCACCAGACCGGCCAGAATGTTGATCAGCGTCGATTTGCCCGCACCATTGGGCCCCAGAAGGCCAAAGACCGATCCTTGCGGGATCTCCAGATCGACACCCTTCAGCGCGCGCTTTTCCGGCCCGTGCCGTCCGCCCGCATAGGTCTTGACCAGACCCCGGATTTCAATGGCGTTCCGCCCCATGCCGCTCTTGCCCCCTGCCGCTTGTTGACCCATAGTCCGCCCTAGCTCATGGCATCGCAAAAGGAAACGCCCCGATGGTAACGCAGGCCCCCGAAACCCGTATCGTCGACAGCTATCGCGTGGCCTGCGACGGCGGCGACGGTGCGCTCGGCCATCCCCGCGTCTGGCTCCAGATCCCGCAGGAGCGCGGCTATGTCGAATGCCCCTATTGCGACGCAAAACTCATCCACCGCGATTTCGAGGGCAAGGTCTGAACCGGTAGCCTCGCGACGTCCGACGCGGTCGGTTTTGGATATTTTTGGCAAGATGAAGCCTGATCGGGAGGGCAAACCATGTCATTCGGCAAAGGCTGTCACCTGCACCTGATCGACGGCTCGTCCTTCATCTTCCGGGCCTATCACGCACTGCCGCCGCTGACGCGGAAATCCGACGGGCTGCCGGTGGGGGCGGTGTCGGGTTTTTGCAACATGCTGCAACGCTATGTGGAGGGCAATCACGGCCCCGACGCGCCCACCCATGTCGCGGTGATCTTCGACAAGGGCAGCCACACGTTCCGCAACGATCTTTTCCCCGATTACAAGGCCAACCGAGAGGCCATGCCCGAGGATCTGCGCCCGCAGATCCCGCTCACGCGCGAGGCCACCCGCGCCTTCAACATCGCCTGTGAGGAAATCGAAGGCTACGAGGCCGATGACATCATCGCCACGTTGGCCTGCCGTGCGCGCGAGGCGGGCGGGCGGGTGACGATCATCTCCTCGGACAAGGACCTGATGCAGCTTGTCGGCGACGGGGTCGAGATGCTGGATGCGATGAAGAACCGCCGCATCGACGCAGACGGCGTGCGCGAGAAATTCGGCGTGGACCCCGTGCGCGTGGTCGATGTGCAGGCTTTGGCGGGCGACAGCGTCGACAACGTGCCCGGCGCGCCCGGCATCGGCATAAAGACGGCGGCGCTTCTGATCAACGAGTTCGGCACGCTGGAGGAGCTTCTGGACCGCGCCGGGGAAATCAAGCAGGCCAAGCGCCGCGAGACCCTGATGACGATGCGCGACCAGATCGAGATGTCCAAGCGCCTCGTGCAGCTTGATTGCAACACGCCGCTTGGCTTTGGACTCGACGATCTCGAGGTGCGCGACCCGGATCCCGACACGTTGCTGGGCTTTCTCGCGCAAATGGAGTTTCGCACCCTCACCAAGCGCATCGCCGACGCGCTCGGACAAGAGGCACCCACCCTGCCCGAGCCAACCCCGCAAGGGGGCGACGAGGCGGCCACTGCGGCCCCCGACTGGCCCGCCATCGCGCCCGAGACCTATACCTGCATCCGCGACATGGACGCGCTCGCGCCTTGGCTCGAAACGATCCGCGCGCAGGGCTTTGTGGCGTTCGATACCGAGACCACCTCGCTCAACGAGATGCAGGCCGATCTGGTGGGCATTTCGCTGGCCACGGCACCGGGTCGCGCCTGCTATATCCCGCTCGGGCACAAGGACGGCACGGCGGGCGATCTGTTTTCCTCGGACAAGCTGGCAGAGGGGCAGATGCCGCTTGACGCAGCCCTCGCCGCGCTCAAGCCCATCCTCGAGGATGAGGCGATCCTGAAAATCGGCCAGAACCTGAAATATGACGCCAAGATTCTGGCCGCCCATGGCCTTGGTATCTCCCCCATCGACGACACCATGCTGATGTCCTATGCGCTCCATTCCGGGCTGCACGGGCATGGCATGGACACGCTGTCGGAACGGTATCTTTCGCACACCCCCATCCCGATCAAGACGCTGCTCGGCTCGGGCAAATCGGCCATCACCTTTGATCGTGTGCCGATCGAAGACGCCACCCGCTATGCTGCCGAGGATGCCGATATCACGCTGCGCCTGTGGCTGACGTTCAAGCCGCAGCTTCACCGTGCCCGCGGCACCACAGTCTACGAGACGCTCGAGCGCCCCCTCGTGCCGGTTCTGGCCGCGATGGAGCGCCACGGCGTGCTCGTGGACCGCGACACGCTGCGCGCCATGTCGGGCAAGTTCGCGCAGAAGATGGCCGCGCTGGAATCGGAGATCCACGAACTTGCAGGCCGCAGCTTCAACGTCGGTTCCCCCAAGCAGCTGGGCGAGATCCTCTTTGATGAAATGAGCCTGCCGGGCGGCGAAAAGGGCAAGACCGGCGCCTATGCCACCGGCGCCGAGGTGCTCGAAGACTTGGCGACCGAGCACGACCTGCCCGCGCGCGTCCTGGACTGGCGGCAGCTTTCCAAGCTCAAGTCCACCTATACGGACGCGCTTCAGGACCATATCGACCCGGATACGGGCCGCGTTCACACCTCCTATCTGCAAACCGGGGCCAGCACCGGGCGGTTTTCGTCCTCCGATCCCAACCTCCAGAACATTCCCGTGCGCTCCGAGGAGGGCCGCCGCATCCGCGAGGCATTCGTCGCCGGCCCCGGCAATCGCCTTGTCAGCCTCGACTATTCCCAGATCGAATTGCGCATCCTCGCCCATATCGCGGACATCGACAGCCTGAAACAGGCGTTCCGCGAAGGCCAGGACATCCACGCCATGACCGCGAGCGAGATGTTCAATGTGCCGATGGAGGAGATGACGCCGGAAATTCGCCGCCGCGCCAAGGCGATCAATTTCGGCGTGATCTACGGCATTTCGGGCTTCGGCCTTGCGCGGAACCTGCGCATCCCGAGGGGCGAGGCGCAGGGCTTCATCGACCGCTATTTCGAGCGGTTTCCCGGTATCCGCGCCTATATGGACGACACGATTGCCTTTGCGAAGGACCACGGCTTCGTCCAGACCCTCTTCGGGCGGAAAATCCACACGCCCGAGATCGCGGCCCGTGGTCCCCGCGCCGGGTTCGCCCGCCGCGCCGCGATCAACGCGCCCATTCAGGGCACGGCCGCCGACATCATCCGCCGCGCCATGATCCGGATGCCCGGTGCCATCGCGGACCTGCCTGCCAGGATGCTGCTGCAAGTCCATGACGAACTGATCTTCGAAGTGGACGAGGGCACCGTGGACCGCCTTACCGAGGTGGCCCGCGACATCATGCAATCCGCGCCGCACCCGGCCATCCACCTTGACGTGCCGCTGGTGGTGGATGCAGGCAGCGGCACCAACTGGGCCGAGGCGCATTGAGGGGAGATCGGGCGGTCAGGTCCGGGGCGGGCGGGCGCGATAGACCGGCAATTTCCAGCCAAAGGTGAGCGACCCCGCGCGCAAGGCCCATGTCATCGCCGCACAGGTTCCAAGGATGATGAGCGGCTCGGAGGTCAGGTGCGCGGCGAGTACCGCGCCGGTGGCACCGGCGAAGGCGGCGGTGACGTAAAGCTCGCCGCGTTTCAGCACCAGCGGCACCTCGCCCACCACCACATCGCGCATCAGCCCCCCCATGCAGCCGGTGACCATCCCCATCAGCACCACGATCACCGCGCCCTGACCGGTGGCCATGGCCGCACTGACACCGGCGGGGACGGCGACGGCAAGCGCGAAACTGTCAAGCCACAGGAGCCAGCGATAGCGGCTCTCGACCAGATGGGCGGTCACGAAGACCAGCAGCGCGGCGGCGCAGGCGATCAGGACATAGGCCGGATTGGCCAGCCAGAACACCGGGTTGCGGTCCAGCAGCACATCGCGCAGCGTGCCGCCCCCCACGGCGGTGAGGCAGGCGAGAAAGGCAAAGCCCACAATGTCGAGTTGGCGGCGCGAGGCGACAAGCGCGCCGGTCAGCGCAAAGATCGCCACAGAGGCGTGATCGAGGAACGCGAGAAGGCTCATGCCCCGGCCCTGCGCGGCTTGTAGGGGGCCATGCCCGCGCGCGCCAACGCATCCGCGCGCTCGTTCTCCGGATGGCCGGCATGGCCCTTGATCCATTGCCATGTCACGTCATGGCGGGCCGCCGCCTCCTCCAGACGCTGCCAGAGTTCGACATTCTTGACCGGCTTTCGGCCGGCAGTCTTCCAGCCGTTGCGCTTCCAGCCATGCATCCAGCCGGTGATGCCGTTCTTCACATAGGCGCTGTCGGTGACGATGGTGATGGCCGAGGGGCGCGCGAGCGTCTCGAGTGCCATGATCGCGGCCATAAGCTCCATCCGGTTGTTGGTGGTGTCAGCCTCGCCGCCCTTGAGGTCGCGCTCCTTGACCACGGTCGCGCCGTCCTTCGCCTGCATCAGAACGCCCCAGCCGCCGGGGCCGGGATTGCCGGAGCACGCCCCGTCGGTATAGGCCACGAGATCAGGCATCTATGCCGACATAGCCGTCAAGGCCCGCAACCCGCCCGAGCCAGCCGCGCAGCGCCGGGAAGGGGGCGAGGTCAAAACCACCGTGCGTTTCGGCCGTATGCGTATAGGCGTAAAGGCACAGATCCGCGAGGCTGACACTGTCGCCCACCAGCCAGTCGCGCCCGCTCAGGTGATCCTCCATGACCTTCAGCAGGGCATGCCCGCTCTCCAGCAACTCCGCCAGCCGCTCGGGTGTGGCCTGAGCCTTGCGGTGCGGATAGGTGAGCAGCGCGGCGCGCACGGCGATCACGCCCTCATGCTGGTTCTGCTCCCAGAACATCCAGGACAGCATCTGCGCCTGTTCCAGCGCGCCCAAAGGCACAAAGCGCGTGCCCTGTCCCAGCCAGAACAGGATCGCGTTCGATTCGGGCAGAAGCGTGCCACAGCCAAGCTCCAGCACCGGGGCCTTGCCAAAGGGCAGGCGGCCTTCCTCTTTGGCACGCTTGAGCGACTCCCATCCATATTCGACATCGATTGTGTTGGCGGCCTTTCCCAAAAGCGCCAGCAGCAGCCGCACCTTGTAGCTGTTGCCCGAGGACGGCATGGAATAGAGCGTGATGTCCGTCATCCGTAGATCACTCCGATGGCAAGGCAGCCGATCACAATGGCCGAGAGCATGAGCCGTAGCGGCATCCACCAGCCGGGCGCAAGCCCTTGCCGGACAAAATGCGCATCAAGCAGCAGCAACCCGAGAAAGCCGAAGATGAGGCTTACCCCCGCCGATTGCGGGCCGCCGCCGGTCATGAAGAACGCCCAGAGTGCGGGCATCACCGAGAGCGCATAGCCCGTGGCGGCGCGGCGCCCGCTGGCCTGTGCGGCAAAGCCCCAGAGCACGCCGGACATGAACGACAAGATCATCGCGCCGTAGAACAGCATGACATAGGGCCCCGCGAAACGCGGTCCGACAACCTGCGCCGTCCGGAGGCCGAGATCGGGAAGAAGCACGGTCAGCGCCCCCCACAGGAACGGCAGCAGACCGGCAAGGCCAAGGATCAGGGGGGGGCGGGGAATGCTCTGGAACATGCGCGCAAATTGGCGCGCTGACGTGGGGTTGGCAAGGGCAGCGTGACGATGGACCCTGCGCAGGGTGAAAGCGCCGCTCAGATCGCCCGAAAGCGTGGCAGCCAGCCGAGGCTGGCCTCGGTCTGCCCCCCGGCAGGCCGGTATTCGGCCCCGACCGGACGGTCCCAGCCCAGCCGTTTCATCCGCGCCAGCAGCCAGCCAAGATCGACCTCGCCCTCATCCGGCGCACCGCGCTCGGGGACGCCCGCGATCTGCACATGGCCGATGATCGGCAAGAGCGTCTCGAACCGGCGCGCAAGGTCGCCCTCCATGATCTGCAGGTGATAACAGTCGAACATCAGCCGTAGATTGGGGCGACCCACCGCCGCGATCACCTCGGCGGCATGGGCGCTGTGCGAGAGGTGATAACCCGGCACGTCGCGCCGGTTGATCGGCTCGATCAGGATCTCGATGCCCGGCGGCGCGGCCAGATCGCAGGCATGGGCGAGGTTGGCGCGGAACGTGGCCTCGGCTGCCCGTCCCTCGGCGCGCCCGGCCATGACATGCACCGCCCCCGCGCCGATGGCCTGCGCATACGCCACCGCCTGCGCGATGGCGCTGCGCGCCTGCCGCTCGCGCCCGGGCAGCGCCGCAAGGCCGAACTCGCCCGCGTCGCGGTCGCCCGGCCAGGTGTTGAGCCCCAGCATCGGCAGGCCGGTGGCGTCGAGCGCGGCGCGCACGGCCTCGGGCGCGGTGTCATAGGGAAAGTGGCACTCCACCGCGTCGAACCCCGCCGCATGGGCGGCATGGATCGCGTCGGGCAGGGGCCGGTCGGTGAAGAGAAACCCGAGATTGGCGGAAAAGCGCATCAGTCCCAATCCACCCCGAACGTGCGCACCGAGTGCGCCATGCCAAACCTCATGGACCCAAGCCCCGCGAAATGGACGATCCGCGTCACCCTGTTCCTCCGAATACCAGTTCGACCGGCCAGAGCGTGATCGCCGGGACATAGGTGATGATCATCAGCGCGCCAAAGACGGTCAGCACGAACCAAGCCAGTTGCGGGATGATCCGCTCGACCGGCAGGTCGGCCACGGCGCAGGCGGCAAAGAGATTGACGCCAAGCGGCGGGGTGATCATGCCGAGCGCGAGATTGACCACGATCACCAGCCCGAAATGCACCGGATCGACGCCGTAGCTGATGGCGATGGGCGTGAGGATCGGGGCCAGCACGAGAATCGCCGCCGAGGTCTCGATGAACATGCCGATCACCAGCAGCATCAGGTTCACCGCCAGCAGAAAGGCGATGCGGCTCTCGAACACGTCCTTGAACCAGGCGGCGATTTCATTGGGCAGGCCCGAGCGGGTGATGAGGAAGGAAAACAGCGCCGCCGCCGAGATGATCAGCATGATCGCCGACGTGGCGAGCACGGTTTTCTTTAGGATCTGCGGCAGGTCGGCCACGCGCAATTCGCGGTAGAAGAGCATCCCGACGACCACCGCCGCCGCGACCGCCGCAGCACTGGCCTCGGTCGGGGTGAAAATGCCGGAATAGATGCCGCCCAGGATCACCACGGGCACAATGAGCGCGGGCAGAGCGGATCTGAACGCGGGGCCGAGGCGCGGCCGGTCGCGCCCGTCCTCGAGCCCGATGCCGCGCACCCGGCAAAGGATCAGCACCAGCGCCATCAGCGCGCCCGCGACCAGAAACCCCGGCCCGATCCCTGCGATGAAAAGCCGACCGATCGACGTGTCGGTGGACACGCCATAAAGGATGAGCGGGATCGAGGGCGGGATGAGCACGCCCAGTTCGGCGGAACTGGCCTGCACCGAGGCGGCGAGCGGTTTGGGATAGCCATGCCTGACCATCGCCGGAATGAGAATCGCGCCGATGGCGAAGGTGGTGGCGACGGAGGACCCCGAGACCGAGGCGAACATCATGCAGGTCAGCACGCAAGACGCCGCAAGCCCGCCCTGAATGCCGCCGACGATGGATTTCGCCAGTTCGACCAACCGGTGCGAGATGCCGCCCGCCGACATCAGGTTGCCCGCAAGGATGAAGAGCGGGATCGCCATCAGCGGAAAGCTGTCGAGGCCGGTGAACATGCGCTGTGCCACCAGGAGCAGCGGCAGACGGCCATGTGCCTCTATCCCGATCACCGAGGCAAGACCGATGGCCACGGCAATCGGCACGCCCGCCAGAAAGAAGATGGCGAGCGACAGGGCAAGGGCAAGGTTCATGCGTCCGTCTCCGCCGGTTGCAACCGCCCGAGTTGCAGGGCGCGGATGGTGCAGCCGAGAACGGCGATCAGGATGAAAACCGACCCCACCGGCAGCGCCGCATAGACCCAGGCGATGGAAATCTCGAGCGCCGCGAGTTTCTGGCCCATGACGCGCCCGGTCATCGCCCAGCCCTGCCAGAACAGGATCGCAAAGAAGGTGAGCGACAGGCCGCAGGCAACGAAGTAGAGCACAAAGCCGAGGCGCGGCGGCAGGAGGCGCTGCACGATCTCGACCGCGATCATGGAGCCTTCGCGAAAGGCGGGGGCTGTGCCGAGAAAGACCGACCAGATCATCGCCGAGCGGGTGATCACCTCGGACCAGGTGGAGGGGTGGCCGAAGACGAAGCGCGTCGTCACCTGGTAGAGCGCGAGGGCGGTCGCAATCAGCAGAAAGCCGATGGCGAGCCGCAGGGCGATGCCGGTGGTGATCGCCTCGAACCTCAGAAAGAGTGTCATCGCCGCCTCATGCAAAAGGACGGACCGGCGCGCAGACGACACACCGGCCCGGTGCCTGTCAGGACCTTATTCGACGGCCTTGATCCGCTCCACCATGTCGGTGCCATATTGGTCGGTATAGACCGAGTAAGAGCTTTCGGCGGCAAGCCTGGCAAAGGGTTCCTTGTCGATGTCGGTGATCACCTCCATGCCGTTTTCACGCAGAAGCGCGACGCCCGCCTCTTCCAGCCGGTTGACCTCGGCCCGGGTGGCGGCGGCGGAGGCCGTGGCGGCCTGACGAAACCAGCCCTGCTGTTCCTCGGTCAGCCCGTCAAACAGGATCGGCGAGGCCAGCACAACGGCAGGCGAATAGACATGGCCGGTGAGTGAGACGTATTTCTGCACCTCCCAGAATTTCGACGCGGTGATCACGGTCACCGGGTTTTCCTGACCATCGACCACGCCCTGTTGCAGCGCGCCGAAAAGCTCCGGAAAGGCCATCGGGGTAGGGGCGGCGCCCATCCCCTCGAAGGCGGCCATGTGCACGCGGTTTTCCATCGTGCGCAGCTTCAGCCCTTGCAGATCGTCGGGCGTGCGCACCGGGCGCTGCGAGTTGGTCACGTGGCGAAAGCCGTTTTCCGACCATGCAAGGCCGACGAGGTTGTTCTTGCCGATCTCGTCAAGCAGTTCCTGCCCGATCCCGCCATCAAGCGTGGTGCGCGCGTGATCGTAGTCGCGGAAGAGGAACGGCAGGTCGAGCGCGTAGACCTGCGGCACGAAATTGCCCAGGGGGCCGGTGGAGGTGATGACCACGTCGAGCGAGCCGATCTGAAGCCCCTCGATCATGTCACGCTCGCCGCCCAACTGGCCCGCCGGGGCCTGCTCGCCGGTGAAGCTGCCGCCCGAAAGCGCGGTCAGCGTGTCGATGAATGCCTGCGCGCCGACACCGTAATGCGATTGCGGTGACAGCGCGTGGCCCACAACGATGCTGTCCTGCGCGTGGCCTGCGGTGGCCAGCGAGAGCGCGGCAAGCACGCCAATTGCGTGATGTTTCATGAAACTCCTCCTGTTGTCGGCCCGGCGGGTTGATGCCCCGGCCCATGTCCTCTCCCCTGACGCAAGCGGCGGCGAACGCCTGTTCGGTCGCGTCTCGAAAAATGCATACAGCTTATGACAGCGATAGCATAATGTCTCGTTCTTGCAGAAGTGACGACAACCGCCAGGACATCGAGACACGCCGTCACATCCTGTCACAGGTGGCCCGCGCCGCCGGCGCGCTCAGCTATGTGCCGAACCGGCTTGCGGGGGGCAGCCCGCCGCGCGTTACCGATGTGGATTTCCGCCTGATCCCGGGTGCCACCGCCTGATATGCATCAGCACGGCCCGGGCGGCAGGAAATGACCCCCGGATGTCGAGTGGCGGCACGGACGGATGATGCGCGACCTGTCCAGCCGAGACCGCTTTACACGCGCCCTGCCCCGGCCTAGCGTCTGCGCGACGCCAGACAGGAGCCATGGCCCATGCAACTCATTTCCTCGCCCGCCTCTCCCTTCGTGCGAAAGGTGCGCGTGCTCTTGCACGAGACCGGCCTTGCCACGCAGGTAGAGGAATTGCCGGTCGCCACAACCGCCCTTGCCACCGCACCAGAGGCGATGGCGGCGAACCCTCTGGGCAAGATCCCCGCACTTTTGCGTGCCGACGGCCCCGCGATTTATGACAGCCGCGTGATCTGCCGCTATCTCGACGCGAAGGCGGGTGCCGCGCTTTACCCCGAGGCACGGCTCTGGGAGGTGCTGACGCTTGAGGCGACCGCCGACGGGATCATGGAATCGGGCGTGCTCATGGTCTACGAGACGCGGCTGCGCCCCGAGGGCGCGCGCTCGGAGCCTTGGGTCGAGGCGCAATGGGCCAAGATCGCGCGCGCGCTCGACGCGCTCGAGGAGCGTTGGATGAGCCATCTCGCCGGACCGCTCGACATGGGCCAGATCGCGGTGGCCTGCGCGCTTGGCTATCTCGATTTCCGCCACGACGCGCGCGGCTGGCGGGACGGACACCCGGCACTGGCCGCGTGGTATGAGGGCTTTGCCGCGCGCGACAGCATGGCGCAGACCGCGCCGGTCGGCTGACAAGCCCGTGACAAGGCGCGACAGATTCGCGCTTTGAGCGATCTATGCGGGATTGCAGGCTGGACGGCTTGGCAAAGCCCCGCTAGATACTCGCGCATTAACGTCGGAGAGGTATCCCCGGCGCGCACGAGCCGTTATCGGCATATCGGCACTGACAAGATGGAGCAAACCTCGTGTCCCACGCAGAAGATCACGAAGGCACCCGGAGGGATTTCCTCTACTACGCCACCGCAGGGGCGGGTGCGGTCACCGCAGGCGCGGCCATCTGGCCGCTTGTGAACCAGATGAACCCCTCGGCCGACGTTCAGGCGCTATCCTCGATCCGCGTCGATGTCTCGGGCATCGAGCCGGGCACGCAGATCAGCGTCAAGTTCCTTGGCAAGCCGGTGTTCATCCGGCGGCGCACCGAGCGCGAGATCGAGGCCGCCCGCGCGGTCGAGCTGTCGGCCCTGCCCGACCAGAACGCGCAGAATCGCAACGATATGTCGCTCGACGCCTCCGACCAGAACCGCACGATGGACGAGGCGGGCGAATGGCTGGTGATGATCGGCGTCTGCACCCATCTGGGCTGCGTGCCCATCGGCGACGGCGCGGGTGATTTCGGCGGCTGGTTCTGCCCCTGCCACGGTTCGCACTATGACACGTCAGGCCGCATCCGCCGCGGACCCGCGCCCGAGAACCTCTGGATCCCGGTTGCGCAGTTCCTCGACGACACCACGATTCAGCTCGGATAAGGAGACGCGCGCATGTCCGGTATTCCGCACGACCATTACGAGCCTGCGACAGGCGGCGAAAAGTGGCTTCACTCCCGCCTGCCCATCGTCGGGCTGCTCTATGACACGATCATGATCCCCACCCCCAAGAACCTCAACTGGATGTGGATCTGGGGGATCGTCCTGACCTTCTGCCTTGCGTTGCAGATCGTGACGGGCATCATCCTCGCCATGCACTACACCCCGCATGTCGATCTGGCCTTCGCCTCGGTCGAGCACATCATGCGCAACGTGAACGGCGGCCATTTCATCCGTTATCTGCACATGAACGGCGCGTCGCTCTTCTTCGTCGCCGTCTATCTGCACATCTTCCGCGGCCTCTACTACGGCTCCTACAAGGCCCCGCGCGAGGTGACGTGGATCATCGGGATGCTGATCTACGTGCTGATGATGGGCACGGCCTTCATGGGCTACGTGCTGCCCTGGGGGCAGATGTCGTTCTGGGGGGCCACGGTGATTACCGGTCTCTTCGGCGCGATCCCCTTCATCGGTGATGCGATCCAGACCTGGCTGCTTGGCGGGCCGGCGGTGGACAATGCCACGCTCAACCGCTTCTTCTCGCTGCATTACCTGCTGCCTTTCGTCATCGCGGCGCTGGTGGCCCTGCATATCTGGGCCTTCCACACCACGGGCAACAACAACCCGACCGGCGTCGATGTGCGTCGCACCTCGAAAGCCGAGGCCGCAAAGGACACCGTGACCTTCTGGCCCTATTTCGTGATCAAGGATCTTTTCGCGCTCGCGGTGATCATGGTGGTGTTCTTCGCGGTGGTTGGCTTCATGCCGAACTACCTTGGCCACCCCGACAACTATATCGAGGCCAACCCGCTGGTGACGCCCGCGCATATCGTGCCGGAATGGTATTTCCTGCCCTTCTACGCGATCCTGCGCGCCTTTACCGCCGATGTCTGGGTGGTGATGTTCACCAACTGGATCACCGGCGGGATCATCGACGCCAAGTTCTTCGGCGTGATTGCCATGTTCGGCGCGATCATCGTCATGGCGCTGGCACCCTGGCTTGACACGTCGTCGGTGCGCTCGGGCCGGTATCGCCCGATGTTCAAATGGTGGTTCTGGCTCTTCGCGGTCAACTTCGTGGTGCTGACCTGGGTTGGCGCGATGCCTGCCGAGGGGATCTATCCCTATATCGCCCTCCTCGGTTCGGCCTACTGGTTCGCCTATTTCCTCGTGATCCTGCCGCTTCTGGGGGTGATCGAGAAACCCGAGGCGCAGCCGGCGACCATCGAAGAGGATTTCGACGCGCATTACGGCCAAGCCCAGACGCCCGCCGAATAAGAAAGGACGGATGACAATGTTCAAGAAAACAGGCATTGCGGCGCTCACGGCCCTGTCGCTCTCGGCAGGGGGGGCGTTCGCCGCCGGGGCGGAAGGGCATATCGAGGATATCGCCTTTTCCTTCGAGGGGCCGTTCGGCAAGTTCGACGAGGTTCAGCTTCAGCGTGGCCTCAAGGTCTATACGCAGGTCTGCGCGGCCTGCCACGGGATGCAATACGTCCCCCTGCGCACGCTCGGCGACAAGGGCGGGCCACACCTGCCCGAGGATCAGGTCTTTGCCTATTCCGAGCAGTTCGAGGTCTTCGACGCGGAGCTTGACGATTTCCGGCCCGCGAAACCGACCGACCATTTCCCGGCTGTGACCTCGGCCGGGGCACCGGACCTGTCGCTCATGGCAAAAAAGCGCGCGGGCTTTCACGGGCCTTACGGCACCGGGCTTTCGCAACTCTTCAATGGCATGGGCGGCCCGGAATACATCTATTCGCTGATGGTCGGCTATCACGACGCACCGGAATGCGCCCCCGAGGACTTTCCCGGCAGCTATAACGCGGCCTTTACCGCCGGCGGCTTTCCGGAAGAGTGCAGGGACGAGCACGGCCACCATACCGTGCCCGGAAGCTGGATCGCCATGGGCCAGCCGCTCTGGGGTGACGATCTCGAATATGATGACGGCACCGAGGCCACGCTGGAACAGCAGGCCGAGGATGTGGCGGCGTTCCTGATGTGGGCTGCGGAACCCAAGATGATGGCGCGCCAGCAGGCCGGCCTCACCGGGGTGATCTTTCTCACCGTGCTGTCGGTGCTGCTTTACCTGACCAACAAGCGGATCTGGGCCCCGATCAAGCACCGCAAGGACAGCTAAAGGGCGTTCTGTCGACGCTGAAACGACCTTGCCCCCGCACGCCCTTGGCGCGCGGGGGTTTTCATTCGGTCACGCTGTCGCGCGCAAGACGCGGGGCACCTTGAATTCGACAGTCTCCTGCGCGGTCTCGACCTGTTCGATGGTCACGTCATAGCGGGCGTGGAAGGCGTCGATGACCTCGTTGACCAGAACTTCGGGCGCTGACGCCCCGGCGGTGATACCGATGGAGGTGATGCCCTGAAGCGCGCGCCAGTCGATATCCGCAGCGCGCTGCACCAGTTGCGCATAAGAGCATCCGGCGCGCGCACCGACCTCGACCAGACGGCGCGAGTTGGACGAATTGGGCGCGCCCACAACCAACATTGCCCCGGCCTTTTCGGCCATCGCCTTGACGGCCTCCTGCCGGTTGGTGGTGGCGTAGCAGATGTCTTCCTTGTGCGGGCCGACAATGGCCGGAAAGCGCGCGGTGAGGGCCGCGACCACCTCTGCCGTGTCATCGACCGAGAGGGTGGTTTGCGTGACGAAGGCAAGGCGCGCGGGGTCGCGCACGTCAAGCGTGGCCACATCGGCGGGGGTTTCGACCAGAAGCACCTCGCCGGGCGGCAATTGCCCCATGGTGCCCACGGTTTCGGGGTGGCCCGCATGGCCGATCATCACGATTTGCAGGCCCGCCTCATGGTGGCGCTCGGCCTCGATATGCACCTTGCTGACCAGCGGGCAGGTGGCATCGACAAAGAGCATTTGCCGGGCCGCGGCCTCGGCGGGCACCGATTTGGGCACACCATGGGCGGAAAAGATCACCGGGCGGTCGTCGGGGCAGTCGTCCAGTTCCTCGACAAAGATCGCCCCCTTGGCGCGCAGATCGTCCACCACGTATTTGTTGTGCACGATCTCATGGCGCACATAAACCGGCGCACCCCATTTCAAGAGCGCCATTTCCACGATCTTGATGGCGCGGTCCACACCGGCGCAAAAGCCGCGCGGCGCGGCGAGATAGAGGGTAAGGGGGGGCTTGGTCATCGCGCATCTCCTGCTTGGACCAGAGGTAAGGCAGCGGGCCTGCGGCGTAAAGAGCGGCAGGCATGATCCGCGACATTTGCCACGCTTGACCTTCCCGTGCAGGATAGCGGCAAGAGCGGGAAAAGACGGAGACAACGATGCGATATCTGGCGGCTTTGGTCGTGGCCCTCGGCGGCGGGGCGATGGCGGACGAGGGCATTTTGCCCTGGCAGGACCCGGATGCGGTGGCCTATGGCGCGATGGTCTACGAGGCCGACTGCGCCACCTGTCACGGCGCGCGGCTTGAAGGCCAGCCTGACTGGAAGAGCCGCGACGCAGAGGGATACCTGCCCGCGCCACCGCATGACGTATCGGGCCATACCTGGCACCATCCCGACGCGCAGCTTCTCGATATCGTGCGGCGCGGCACCGAGGCGGTGGTGGGTCAGGGCTATCGCAGCCGGATGCCGGGCTTCGAGGGCAAGCTGACCGAATACGAAATGCGCGCGGTGCTGGCCTATATCAAATCCACCTGGCCGCGCCGGGTGATCGAAATCCACGAAGAGATCAATCGTAACGCGGGCGGCTGATCACGCCATCGCCTGCGCCGTGATCCAGGCGAGCACGAGATAGCGCCCGGTCTTGGCAATGGCCACGAGCGTGACGAAGAGCCAGACCGGCGTGCGCATGATCCCCGCCACCACGGTAAAGCCGTCACCCAGGGGGGCCCAACTCATCAGCAGCGTCCAGATTCCCCAGCGGGCATACCACCCCTGAGCCCGTTCAAGCTGTGCCTCGGTCACGGGAAACCAGCGACGGTGGCGGAACCGCTCGATCCCGCGCCCCATGACATAATTGACCACCGAGCCGAGCGTATTGCCCACCGAGGCCACGATCAGGATCGAGGCAAGCGATACCGTGCCGGCCGCTTGCAGCGCGACAAAGACAACCTCGGACTGGAATGGCAGCAAAGTCGCCGCCCCGAAGGCAGCGGCAAAGAGCCCGGCAAGCTGGGCGATCTGGCCCGGATCGGGGATCATGGCGTCACGAAAGAGATGGGTCGCATTGCCGGACCGTAAGACGGATCACGCGCAACCCCAAGCCCCAATGAGCCGCTTCGGGCCACAATCCTCGCGGACGGAAGCGGGAGGTGTGGTGCTTCGGGCGTCCTTTCGCTACGGTCCCCTTTCAATCGCGCACCGGTGCAATCCGCCGATGACAAACACCGCCAAAGCCGCTAATCAGTCACCGGCGGCCCCGTGGCTCAACTGGATAGAGCAGCCCCCTCCTAAGGGGCAGGTTACAGGTTCGAATCCTGTCGGGGTCACCAAAAAACCCAATAAAATATGTGTTGGTCAACATCCAAAGACCGACTTTTCGACAAAAATCGGTCTGTGAATATCGCAGACATGAAGTGGACGCATAAATCCGTTTCAAAGCCTGATGGCAGGCGGTGTGCGATCGAGAATATGTCTGATGGTCAGGTGTGCAGGCTGCGCATGATCGTTTCAACCTTCTCCCGCTCGATAAGCGAGGCAGCGTCCGACGACGATACGCCAAGGCGATTTGATCTTACTTTTTGCAATACGCGACCACCTCAGCACGAAGCTACATCACGCTGTGGGATACTCTCCAGAATGCCGCGGGAGAGACGACCGAGCCAATCAGCTCAGGCCGCGATCATGGGGGTCGACCGGCAAGCAAGGAGCGGGCGCATCTTACCCGACGGGTGCAGCGCGATCATGATGACACACCGCTGATTTCTTTCTCCCGTCCTGAATCCTGGACCCCGAGTATCAGCGATTATGCGCTGACATTGAAATCAGCGGTTGTATTCGCCCTCGCATAGGCAGAGTGTCGCAGTTTGCTCCCGCGGTCGGATCACGGTCCGGGACGCGCCCTTGTCGCCATGCGCACCGCATGTGGCAAGACCCAATCAAACCGGAGAAATCAACCATGCGCATGATGTTTATCGGCCTTGTGGCCTGCCTTGGCCTGACCGCCTGCGAAACCATCCAGGGGGCGGGCCGCGACGTTCAGGATGCCGGCCAGGCCCTCGAAACTGCCGTCGAATCCTGAGCCCCTTGCAGGGCACAGGGTCTTGCGGCTCGCACGCGCGCCAGAGCTTTTCGCCGTTACGGCGAAAAGCTCTAGGAATCCATCTTCAACGCCGAGATGAACGCCTCTTGCGGGATGTCGACCTTGCCGAACTGGCGCATCTTCTTCTTGCCGGCCTTCTGCTTTTCCAGGAGCTTCTTTTTCCGCGTGGCATCCCCGCCATAGCATTTCGCCGTCACGTCCTTGCGCAGCGCCGAGAGCGTCTCGCGTGCGATGACCTTGCCGCCGATGGCGGCCTGTATGGGGATCTTGAACATGTGGCGCGGGATCAGGTCCTTCAACTTCTCGCACATGGCGCGCCCGCGCATCTCTGCCCGGTCACGGTGCACCATCATGGAAAGCGCGTCCACCGGCTCGTCATTCACCAGCACCTGCATCTTGACCAGCTTGTCCTCGCGGTAGCCCTCAAGCTGATAGTCAAAGCTGGCATAGCCCTTGGTCACCGATTTCAGCCGGTCGTAGAAATCGAACACAACCTCGTTCAAGGGCAGGTCATAGACCGCCATGGCGCGGCTGCCGGCATAGGTCAGGTCCATCTGGATACCGCGCCGGTCCTGACAGAGCTTGAGCACATCGCCCAGATATTCATCCGGCACCATGATCGTGGCCTTGATGCGCGGCTCTTCGATACGCTCGACATGCGAGGGATCGGGCATGTCGGCGGGGTTGTGCAACTCCCGCATCGTGCCGTCCTTCATGTGAAGGTGATAGACCACCGACGGCGCGGTGGTGATCAGCTCGATGTCATATTCGCGCTCGATCCGGTCGCGGATCACCTCGAGATGCAGCAGGCCGAGAAACCCGCACCGAAAGCCGAAGCCGAGCGCGGCCGAACTTTCCATCTCGTAGCTGAACGAGGCGTCGTTCAGCGCCAGCTTCTCGATGGCGTCGCGCATGTCGTCGAACTGCGCCGAATCGACCGGGAAAAGCCCGCAGAACACCACCGGCACCGAGGGCTTGAAGCCCGGCAGGGCCTTGGCGCAGGGGCGCTTTTCATGGGTGATCGTGTCGCCTACCCGGGTGTCGCGCACCTGCTTGATCGACGCGGTGATAAAGCCGATCTCGCCGGGGCCGAGGCTCTCGACCTTTTCCATCTGCGGGCGGAACACGCCGATGCGCTCGACATTGTAGGTGGCCCCGGTCTGGATCATGCGGATGCGGTCGCCGCGCTTGAGGCGCCCGTCCATGATCCGCACCAGCACGACCACGCCGAGATAGGCGTCATACCAGCTATCGACCAGCATGGCCTTCAATGGCGCTGCCTCGTCGCCCGTGGGCGCGGGCAAAAGCTTGACGATGGCCTCCAGCGTCTCGGGGATGCCCACGCCGGTCTTGGCAGAGACGCGGATCGCGCCGCTGGCGTCGATGCCGATCACATCCTCGATCTGCTCGGCCACGCGGTCACACTCAGAGGCGGGCAGGTCGATCTTGTTGAGCACCGGCACGATCTCGTGGCCCGCGTCGATCGCCTGATAGACATTGGCCAGCGTCTGCGCCTCGACGCCTTGGGTGCTGTCGACCACCAGAAGGCTGCCCTCGACCGCGCGCATGGAGCGGCTGACCTCATAGGCGAAATCGACATGGCCGGGCGTGTCGATGAGGTTGAGCACATAGGTCTCGCCATCCTGCGCGGTGTAGTCGATGCGCACGGTGTTGGCCTTGATGGTGATGCCGCGCTCGCGCTCGATATCCATGGCGTCGAGCATCTGCTCTTTCATGTCGCGGTCCTGCACCGTCCCGGTCGACTGGATCAGCCGGTCGGCAAGGGTGGATTTGCCGTGGTCGATATGCGCCACGATCGAGAAATTGCGGATGTGCGAGAGCGGTGTCATGGCTTTGGCATATGTATGGGAAAGGCGGTTTGGTCAAGGTGGTGTCGCGCTTGGGCGGCTTTGCGATTGCGGAACGGCCAAGCGCAATCTATGGTAGGGGTTCAGCGAGGAGAGCCAAGATGTTGCGGGAACGCGTGGGCGATTTCATTTGGGAGCACTACCAGTGCCACGAGTGGAAGCACGCGAGCGCAATCCTGTCGCAGGATTTCCCAGCGGAGTGGGCTGATATTCTCGATATGCTGCACGCCTTTCGTCTGCGTCGCTCTTGGATAGCTACGGGCGGCGGCAGCAAATCGAGGGTTTCGGATTTTATCGACAAGTTTCTTTACAAGCGCGGATGGACGGAGAAGAAGTTCGAGACCGGTGTCATGCTCGACGGGGAAAGGCTTGATTCGCCGACTCACCAAATCGACTGCTATCGTAACGGCGTGGCCCTTGAGATCGAGTGGAACAACAAGGATCCGTTTTTCGACCGTGATCTCAACAACTTCCGCCTTTTATTCGATCTGCGCGCCGTCAGCGTCGGGGTGATCGTCACGCGCGCGGACGAGTTGCAACGAATTTTCAAGGAAATTGGGCGAGGATCATCCTACGGGGCCTCGACAACCCACATGTCCAAGCTTTTGCCGAAGATCGAAGGGGGCGGGGCGGCGGGCTGCCCGCTTCTGGTCTTCGGGATCACGGCGGCGCTTTACCGGGAGAACGACTGATGAACGATGCGAACGCCGATTTCCTGAGCTTCACGGCGGGGCGCAAGTTCCAGACGATCCTGGCCGATCCGCCATGGCAGTTCCAGAATCGCACCGGCAAGATGGCGCCTGAGCATAAACGCCTCTCGCGCTATCCCACGATGACGCTCGACGATATCTGTGATCTGCCGGTCGAGGCAGTGGCGGGCGATCCGGCGCATCTGTATCTCTGGGTTCCCAATGCGCTTCTACCTGATGGACTCAAGGTGATGGAGCATTGGGGCTTCAAATACAAGAGCAACATAATCTGGTATAAAACCCGCAAGGATGGCGGGCCGGATCGGCGCGGCGTGGGATTCTATTTCCGAAACGTCACCGAGGTGCTGCTTTTCGGTGTGCGCGGCAAGAATGCCCGAACGCTGGCACCGGGGCGCTCTCAGGAGAATATCCTCTGCACCCAGAAGCGCGAGCACAGCCGCAAGCCCGACGAACAATACGACCTGATCGAGCGGTGCAGCTTCGGCGCGCGGCTGGAAATGTTCGCCCGCGGCCCGCGTCCGGGCTGGGAGGTGTGGGGCAATCAGGCCGAGCATTACGAGCCAACATGGGACACCTACGCCAACCACTCGCAGGCCAAGGTGGTGCCGCTGCGGCGATAGGCGGGGCGCTCACCCGCTTTGAGCGGGCAGCCAGACGGTGAACTCGGCCCCGCCCTGGGCGCGGTTGCGCGCCGAGATGTTCCCGCCCGCCTGACGGATCAGCGTCTGGCTGACCGACAGGCCAAGGCCCGTGCCCTCGCCCGGCTTGGTGGTGAAGAACGGATCGAACACCGATCCGATCTTGTCAGCGGCGATGCCCGGCCCGCTATCCGACACGATCAGCGCGGCACCTGCACGCCCCTCACGTGCCTGAGGCCCGGTCGAGATGGCCAGCCGCCCGCCACCCTTCATCGCCTGCGCGGCGTTGGTGACAAGGTTGATGATCACCTGCTGCAACTCGCCGGGGTTGATGGTGACGAGCGGTGTGCCGGGGGTCTCGGTGATCTTTACCGCGATATCGGCCTTGGAAAGGACATGATCCACCAGCACGAGGCAATCGCGCAGCACCTGGCCCAGATCCACGTCCTCTTCGAATGTGCCGAAGTCGGTGGGTCGGGCGAATTGCAGCAGCTTGCCGACGATGGCGCTGATCCGCCCCACCTGCCGGTCGATCAGGCCCAGCTCATGCGCGACGGGGGCGGCGGCCTCGCCGAGGGTCTGGCGGATCACGTCAAGATTGCCTTGAATGACCGCCGCCGGATTGTTGATCTCATGCGCCACACCCGCCGTGATCTCGCCGATGGAGGCGAGCTTTTCTGACATGACAAGCTGTTGATAGGTGCTCTCCAGCTTGGCATTGGCCTCGCGCAATTCGGCGGTGCGCTCGTCCACCCGCGCGTTCAGTTCCTCGTTCCAGGCGCGCAGGGCGCGGTCGCGCTCCTGCACCTGATCGAGCAGGCTGTCGAGATGGGCGGCCACGGTGCCGATCTCGTCGCGGGCAGGCACAGAGCCGATCCGTGCCTCCAGATCGCCCGCCTCGACCCGCGCCATGGTCTGCGTCATCCGCTCGAGCGGCGCGAAGATATTGCGCGCGAGCCGCAGAAACAGCGGAACGCTGATCACAAGAACCGCAATAAATGCCGCAAACACAAGAATATAGGCGTTTCTCCGCGCGGCATCGAACGGCGCCTGGAGATAGCCGACATAAAGCATCCCGACCCGCGCGCCGAAACTGTCGATGATCGGACGATAGGCCGAGATATACCAGTCATTGACGACAAAGGCGCTGTCGAGCCAGGTCCGCCCCTCGTCCAGAACGGCACCGCGCACCGCTGCCGAGACGCGGGTGCCGAGCGCGCGCGCGCCCTCGAAGAGGCGCACATTGGTCGAGACGCGCACATCCTCCAGAAAGAGCGTGGCCGTGCCCTGCCGCGCCCCCGCGCGGCCCGTGTCCTGATAGACCAGCGCGTTGATCGTGTCGATGAAGTCGAGGTTGCGGTTGAGCAGGACGCCCCCCACCAGAACCCCCTCGCGCCCCGACGTGGTGACGGGCGTCGCGCTGTGCACGACCATGCCGCGATCCTCGATGCTGCGGGTGGTCGGCACGGCGGCCTGCGTCGGAATGAGCGGCACGCGGGCGCGCTCGGCCAGCGCCGCGCCGGTCCCGGGCAGGGCGGCGAGGGTATCGGCGGGGAAAATGTCGATCTCGGTGGAGGGCCGTCCGGCAAGGGCTGTGGCGATCACCGGCCAGTCCTTCTGCGGCCAGTCCTTCTGCGCGGCGTCACGCGGCAGGTAGTAGAGAAAATCAAGTCCGAGAGCCGTGCGTTCCCGCGCAAGAAAGCGAGACAGGCCGTCGGGCGTCTCGCGCAGCGCCCCGTCAAAGCGTAGCGATCCCGCCAGCGCCGTCACATCGCCCCCCGTCGTGGTCAGGATGCGCTGCACATATTGATCGGCCACCCGCAGATCGGTTTCCACATTGGTGATCAGAAGCGCGTCGTAATTGGACGACCAGCGCCCGATGGCCAGCGCCAGAAGCGCAGGCATCAGCACCACCAGCGGCAGCAGCGCAAGGATGAGCAGGCGTAGCCGGACGGAGGTCATGCGAAAGGGCCGGGCTCCTGTTGGAGAACCCGACCCTAGGTCAGAAAAGCGATGCGCGCAATTCGCCTCAGTTCCAGCCGACCGCGTTGAAGATCGTCTGCGCCTCTGCCGCATGGGTGGCAAAGGAAGCGGTCGGCGTCTCGGTATCGGCCTTGAAGTCGCCCATGGCCATCACATGCGTGTCGGGTGCGACGCCGGACAGAACCGGGTATTCGTTATTGGCCTCGGCGAACTGCTTTTGCGCGGCCTCGCTGGCGAGAAATTCCAGCAGGGCGGTCGCCTCTTCCTTGTTGGGGGCGTTGGCCGCAATGCCTGCCGCGACAAGGTTGACATGCGCGCCGCGCCCGTCCTGGTTGGGCCAGACCCAGCCGATCCCGTCGATACCGCTGGTCAGCCCCTCGACATCGCCGGCAAGACCGCGCGCATAGTAATAGGTGTTGGCCACGGCAATGTCGCATTCCCCCGAGACGATCCCGCGCAACTGATCGGTATCGCCACCCTGCGGTGGCCGCGCCATGTTGGCGACAACGCCCTCGGCCCATGATTTCGCTGCGTCGGCCCCGTTGATCTCGATGATCGAGGCCAGCAGCGACTGGTTATAGATGTTCGACGAGGAGCGGATGCAGACCTGCCCCTTGTAGGCCGGATCGGCCAGCGCCTCATAGGTCTGCGGCGGGTTCGCCACCCGGTCACGCGCATAGAAGATGATCCGCGCGCGCTGCGAGAGCCCGGTCCAGAGGTTGTCGGGGTGGCGCAGATGGGCGGGCACGTTGGCCTCGATCACCGCCGATGTGAAAGGCTGAAGCAGGCCCGCCTCCTCGGCGCGGGCGATATTGCCCACGTCCACGGTCATGAACACATCCGCCGGGCTATTGGCCCCCTCGGCCTTCATCCGCTGGACAAGCTCGTTGGCCTCGGCCTCGATACGGTTGATCCTGATGCCGGTGGCCTCGGTGAAGGCGGCATAGAGCGCGTCATCGCTGTCATAATGGCGGCTGGAATAAAGGTTCACCTCCTGCGCGAGGGCAGGAGCGGCCAGCGCCAGAAGGGCGGTTGCGCCGAGAAGGGTCTTGATCGGGGTCATGGAAGGCTCCGTTTGTCCGGGTTGGTTGCCTGAGCGTTTCTGGCAATTCCGACAAAAAGAGTCAACCTGTATTTCTGACTGTTTTTATCGGAACGTCGCCTGCCGTCTCCGGCCAGGACCGGCACCGCGCCCGGGGTGCCCGTCATCCTCCGACTTGACCGGAGGATCCCGTGTCGCAAGAGACCCTCGGATCAGGTCCGAGGGTGACGCGCGCAAGATGGCTTTCGCTCTCGTCCCAAAACGCAGCGTAAATCTTGCGCCGCGCCCCTTTCCCGCACATTCTGCCGCGAACGGGAAAATCCGCGCAGGGAGAGGCGCGGAGCAAAGGGAGGAAAGGCCATGACGTTCACCTCGCGGCAGGACGCGCTCGACATTCAGAATGAGATGCCGTGGGAGGCGCGCGACACCCCTATGACCCTCTACCAGTTGCTGAGCGCCACGGCGCGCGCCCATCCTGATCGTCCGGCGATCAGCTATCAGCTTCTTTCCGGCCCGACGGACAAGGCCGTGACCCTCACCTGGAAGCAGTTCCACGATCAGTGCTGCCAGGCGGCCAACCTGTTTCGCAGCCTCAAGATCGGCGAGGGGGATGTGGTTGCCCTGGTCCTGCCCAACACGATCGAGACGGCGGTGGCAACCCTTGGCGCGGCCATCGCCGGGATCGTCAACCCGATCAACCCGCTGCTGGAACCCGAACAGATCAGCGCCATCCTGCGCGAAACGGGTGCCAAGGTGGTCGTGACGCTCAAGGCCTTCCCCAAGACCGACATCGCGCAAAAGACCGCCGAGGCGGTGCGCCATGCGCCGGGTGTCCATACCGTTCTGGAAATTGACCTCAACCGCTACCTCACCCCGCCGAAAAGCTGGATCGTGCCGCTGGTGCGACCCAAGAACCCGGTGCAGCACCATGCCGACGCGCGCGATTTCAACAAGGGCATGGCAGCCCAACCCAAGAACCTGGGCTTTGCCGACAGCACGGGCGACCGCATCGCCGCCTATTTCCACACCGGCGGCACCACCGGAATGCCCAAGGTCGCGCAGCACAAGTATTCCGGCATGGTCTATAACGGCTGGCTGGGGGAGGCTGTCCTGTTCCGTGAGACGGACAGCGTGATGTGCCCGCTGCCGCTGTTTCACGTCATGGCCTGTCAGGCCGTTCTGATGTCGATGATCAAATCCGGCGCGCATGTCGTCTTTCCGACGCCTGCGGGCTATCGCGGCGAGGGGGTGTTCGACAATTTCTGGAAGCTGTGCGAACGCTACAAGACCACGTTCATCGTCACCGTGCCGACCGCCGCCGCCGTGCTGATGCAACGCAAGGTGGATGCCGACATCTCGACCGTCAAGAATGCGATTTCCGGATCGGCCCCGATGCCGCTGGAACTGTTCAACCGGTTCGAGAAGGCGACGGGGATGACCATCATCGAGGCCTACGGCCTCACGGAGGCGACCTGTCTGGTCTCGTCCAACCCGCCGGGTGGCGCCAAAAAGGTGGGCTCGGTCGGTCTCCCCTTTCCCTACACGGATGTGCGCATCATCAAGGAAACGCCCCATGGCCCGATCGATTGCGCCGTGGACGAGGTGGGCGAGATCTGCATCTCCAACCCCGGCGTTTATGCCGGGAACACCTATACCGAGATCGACAAGAACAAGTCGCTTTACCATTATGACAAATACCTGCGCACGGGCGATCTGGGGCGGCTCGACGGTGACGGCTATCTCTGGATCACCGGGCGCGCCAAGGACCTGATCATTCGCGGCGGCCACAATATCGACCCCGCCGAGATCGAGGAGGCGCTGATGACGCATCCCGCCGTCGCCATGGCCGGGGCCATCGGCCAGCCCGACGCCCATTCCGGCGAAATGCCCTGCGCCTATGTCGAGCTCGTGGCGGGGGCCACGGCGAGCGGCGAGGAACTGCTGGAGCATTGCAAGGTCCATGTTCATGAGCGCGCGGCGCAACCGAAATATATCGAGGTGCTGGACGAATTGCCCAAGACCGCCGTCGGCAAGGTGTTCAAGCCCGACCTGCGCAAGCGCGCGATCACGCGCATCTACAACGCCGCTCTCGAGGAGGCGGGAATCGCCGCGCGCGTGACGAACGTGGTCGATGACAAGAAGCGCGGGCTGGTGGCACAGGTGTCGCGCAAGGGCGAGGTGGACGAAGAGGCCATGGGCCACGTCCTCGGTCAGTTCGTGCGGCCCTGGGAATGGGCGGCATAGGCCCGCGTCCCAGGGCCTTCCGATCGGCACCAGCGGTGCGAGGCGGATGATCCGCGAGGGGCAGCACTCCGGCGGCCGTCCGCTCGGTCGCGTCAGATGCTCCCCGTGTCAGGATCGAGAGCTGCGTCCGAAGCGGGGTCAGTCGCCCCGGTCCCGTTCATGAACAGCGCGCCGTCACGGGCGAGCGCGGCCACGGTGGCGGCGCGGCACCGAGGTGGCCCCCTACCCCCGCCGCGCGCCGACCATGCCCATGATCGCGTAGGTGCGGTCGAGGATCGGGGCGGCGATGGTGCGGGCGCGGTCCGCGCCGTCGGCCAGGATGCGGTCGATCTCGGCCTGGTCCTGCATCAGCCGCGCCATTGCCGCCGAAATGGGCGCGAGGCGCTCCACCGCCAGATCGGCGAGCCGCGGCTTGAACTCGGAAAACGCGCGGCCACCCGCCTCGGCCATGACCTGATCCACGCTCATATCCGCGAGCGCCGCGTAGATATTGACGAGGTTGCGCGCCTCGGGCCGGTCCTCCAGCCCCGCGACCTCCGACGGCAGCGGCTCGGGGTCGGTCTTGGCCTTGCGGATCTTCTTGGAAATCGTGTCGGCATCGTCGGTCAGGTTGATCCGGCTCATGTCCGAAGGGTCGGATTTCGACATCTTCTTGGTGCCGTCGCGCAGGGACATGACGCGCGTGCCCGCGCCCTCGATCACCGGCTCGGGGATGGGAAAGAACTCGACCCCGTAATCATGGTTGAACTTCATGGCGATGTCGCGCGTGAGTTCGATATGCTGTTTCTGATCCTCGCCCACCGGCACATGGGTGGCGTGATAGGCAAGGATATCGGCGGCCATCAGCGCGGGATAGGCAAAAAGGCCCAGCGAGGCGTTTTGCGCGTTCTTGCCCGCCTTGTCCTTGAACTGCGTCATCCGCTGCATCCAGCCCATGCGCGCGACGCAGTTGAACACCCAGGCCAGTTGGCTGTGCTCGGCCACCTGGGACTGGTTGAACAGGATCGAGCGCGCGGGATCGAGGCCCGAGGCGATGAAGCCCGCCGCCAGTTCGCGCGTGGCGCGCGCGAGATTGGCGGGGTCCTGCCAGACGGTGACGGCGTGCAGGTCCACCATGCAATAGAGCGTCTCGATGCCCCGCTCCTGCGCCTCGGCAAAGCGTTTGAGCGCGCCCAGATAGTTGCCCAGGTGCAGGTTGCCCGAGGGCTGGATTCCCGAAAAGACGCGCGGGGTAAAGGCCGCCTCGGTCATAGGCTCACTCCGTGGTGGATTTCTCTGCCCGCCTCGCTTACCCATGCCGCCAATCCCCGTCAAGGAGAGCGGCCATGCGCGACGATCCCAGCCCCCTCAACCCGGTGCCGCCCTTCGCGCTGGTGCTGTTTGTGGTCATCATCGGGGTCGAGGCGGCATTTACCCTGGGCGCGCGGGGCCTCATCGGCGGGCCGGGGGCCGTGGGCTGGCGCGCGGGCGCGATCGAGGATTACGGCTTTCACGGGCAGGTCCTCGCGTGGATGATCGAGACCGGGCAATACCCGCTGGAGCATCTGCGCCGCCTTGTCACCTATGCTTTTGTCCATGGCAGCTTTACCCATGCGCTCTTTGCCGGAGTGCTGATCCTCGCCATGGGCAAGTTTCTGGCCGAGGTGTTCCGCCACTGGGCGGTGCTGGCGCTCTTTGCCGTCTCGACCGTGGCGGGGGCGCTTGTCTATGCGCTTCTTCCGGGGCAACAGCCCTGGCTTATCGGGGCTTTTCCGGGTGTCTATGGCCTCATCGGCGGGTTTACCTATGTGCTCTGGCTGCGGCTGGGGCAGGTCGGGGCCAATCAGGCGCGCGCCTTCACCCTCATCGGCGTGCTGATGGGGCTGCAACTGGTCTTTGCGCTTCTGTTCGGGGCGGCACCCACATGGGTTGCCGATGTGGCGGGGTTCGTTGCCGGGTTCGCCGCCTCGGTCCCGCTCAGCCCCGGTGGCTGGGCACGGCTGCGCGCGCGTCTGCGGCACGAGTGATCCCGGCAATGAGCGCCTCGGCCCCGCGCGCCGAATCGTAGCCTGCCACGACATGCGCGCGCCCCGCCGCCGAGAGCCGCAGGCAAAGGCTTGGATCGCCCGCAAGCCGCGCGATGGCACCCGCCAGCGCCTCGGGGTTTTTGGGCGGCACCAGAAGGCCGGTCTCGCCATCGGTGAGCAGTTCGCGCACGCCGCCCGCATCGGTGCCAATGACCGGCACGCCCGCCGCCATCGCCTCCATATAGGCGACGCCGAGCGGCTCGTGCCAGCTTGCCAGCGCGAAGACATCCGCCGCCATCAGCCGCGCGCGCACCTCGTCACCGCTCACCGCGCCAAGAAGGCGCGCGTGCCCCGCCAGCCCGAGCGCGTCGAGATGCGCCTGCAACTCGGCGCGGTAGCCATGGCCGCCCGCATCATCCTCTCCGGCGATGTCGACCGTGACCGCCACACCGCGATCCAGCAGAAGGCGCAGCGCCGACAAAAGATCCTGATGCCCCTTGACCACGTTGAGCCGCCCGCAGGCAAAGAGGCGCAGCGGGCGGCCCGGTTCGGGCGCACGATAGGGCACCTCGCGCACGAAGCCGTCCGTATCGACCCCCATCGGCTGCACCACCACGTCATCGGGCAGGTCCGGCCCCAAGGCCGCGCGCACCTCGGCCAGCAGCTTGCGCGTGATCACCGTGGCGAAATCGGCCCCCCGCCATTTGAAACCCTGACCGGGGCCGTAATCCGACAGCGGCCCGTGGAGCGTCAGGCTGTAGCGCGGCCCGCCCATGGCGCGCGCCAGCGCACAGATGAGCGCCGCGCGCCCGCAGGAATGGGCGTGGACATGGGCGATGCCGCGCGCCCGCGCCTCGGCCATCAGCGCCCGTGCAGCAGGCAGCGACAGCACCACATCGCGCAGGAACGCGCGGCCCGCGCCCTCGGCCAGCACGGCGCGCCACGGCGCGCGCACCAGACCCGCCAGCGCGCACATCGGCGCGACGCGGCCCAGATAGGTGGTGCGCGCCATCGCCGCCCCGGACCAGTCATGCGAGATGAGACCCGGCGGCGGCAGCCGCGTGCTCAAGAGATGCACCCGCACGCCGCGCGCCTCGAGCGCCGCAATCTCGCGCCAGAAGAACACATGCGTTTGCCCCGGAAACTGCGGCACGAGATAGCCAAGGTTCAGCGGCGCGGTCATTTTCGGTTCCGTTTGCAGGCGGTTGCGCGCTATGCCTAGCATGTTGCGGCGCGTCAGGACAGGCGCGCGGCGAGAGCACGAGAGAAACGCACCGTTGACCGACCGCCCCCCCCCGACGTTGAGCGTGATCATCCCCGCCCATGACGAGGCAGGACAGATCGGACCGTGCCTTGCCGCGCTCTTTGCCAGTCATCCGGTGGCGGGCGGGGCAGAGGCGATCGTCGTGGCCAATGGCTGCACCGATGCGACCCAAGCCGAGGCCGAGGCGATGCGCGCCGTTCCGGGGGCCTGGCCGCTCACCGTGCTCGACCTGCCCGAGGGCGGCAAGACCCGTGCGCTTGGCGCGGGCGAGGCGGTGGCGCGGGGCACGGTGCTGGCCTATCTCGACGCCGACGTGACCGTGTCCCGCGATCTCATGGCCGCACTCGCCGCAAGGCTCGATACGGCCGCGCCCGCCTATGGCAGCGGTCAGGTGGTGATCCCTGATCCGGCAAGCCGCGCCAGTCGCCTTTATGCGTGCTTCTACCGCGCGGTGCCGTTCTTTCACACGGGCGTGCCGGGGTGCGGGCTGTTCGCCATGAACCGCGCGGGCCGTGCCCGCTGGGGCGACTGGCCAGGGGTCATTTCCGACGATACCTTTGCGCGGTTGATGTTCGCGCCCGCCGAGCGCCATCTTGTCGCGGCCCCCTATCGCTGGCCCGTGGTCGAGGGCTGGGCGGCACTGGTGCGGGTGCGGCGGCGGCAGGACGCGGGCGTGGCCGAGATCGCCGCGCGCCACCCCGCATTGCTGGCCAATGACGACCCGCGCCCCGGCGCGCGGGCGCGGCTTGTGCGTGCGGCGCTTGCGCACCCCTTGGCCTGCCTCACCTATGCGGCAGTGCGCGTCGCCGCCCGCCTGCGCCCGGCAAAGGGCTGGGCACGGGGGCGGTAATGGGCAAAGCCCAGCCAGAGATCCTCCGGTCAAGCCGGAGGATGACGGTTACCTGCGTCATCCTCGGACTTGATCCGAGGATCTCGCGCCAATTACCGCCGTAATTTTCCACGAATTCAATAGAATCGCCCCAAAACCGCCGCCATGATGCGCCAAGCCATCCGCCAACCCACGCCGAGAGGACCCATGCGCGCCGTCACCGCCCTTTTTTCAGGCACCGGGCTTCTGCCCCGCATTCTGCGCTCATCGGCGCTGACGGTGCTGGGCTTCGGCGGGGCGCAATTCCTGCGGCTGGCCTCGAACCTCATTCTCGCGCGGCTGCTTTTCCCCGAGGCGTTCGGGATCATGGCCATCGTCAGCGTGGTCGTTCAGGGGCTGATGCTCTTCTCCGATGTCGGCATCACCCCCGCCATCATGCAAAGCAAGCGCGGCGATGACCGCGCCTTTCTCGACACCGCCTGGACCATTCAGGCGCTGCGCGGCGGGCTGCTCTTTGCCGTCGCCTGCGCGCTCGCCTGGCCGCTGGCCCAGTTTTACGCCGAACCGCTGCTGGCGAAGATTCTGCCGGTCGCGGGCCTGTCGCTGCTGATCACCGGCTTCAACCCCACGGCCATCGAGACGGCCAAACGGCATCTGCAATGGGGGCGGCTGACGGTGATCGATTTCACCGTGCAGATCGCGGGCATCGCGCTTGCCGTGACGCTGGCATGGTGGTGGCAGTCGGTCTGGGCGCTGGTGGTCTCGGGCGTGGCAAGCTCGGTGCTGGCGCTCGGCCTCTATCACCTTGCCCTGCCCGATCCGCGCAACCGTCCGCGCATCGAACGCACAGCCTTGCGCGAGTTGGTGCAATTCGGAAAATGGATATTTCTCAGCACGATATGCGGCTTTGTCTTTATCCAGTCCGACAAGATCATTCTCGGCAAGGCGCTCTCCTTCGAGGTGCTGGGGATCTACAATATCGGCTTCTACCTGGCCTCCTTCCCGATGCTGCTGGGCCAGATGTTCACGCAGCGCCTGCTCATTCCGATCTACCGTGAACTGCCCCCGGGCGAGAGCGCGGAGAACTTTGCCAAGCTGCGTCGCATGCGCTTTCTCGTGACCACGGGGCTTATCGGGCTGACGGCGGCCCTCGCCTTTCCGGGCGTCTGGCTGGTGGAGATGCTCTATGACGACCGCTACACCATGGCGGGGGCAGTGGTGGTGGTGATGGCGGCCATGCAGATCCCCCAGATCATCGTCATGACCTATGATCAGGCCGCGCCGGCGGCGGGTGATACGCGGTCCTACTTCCTGCTCCGGCTGGCCATGGCCGGCTCGATGGTGACAATGCTGCTGCTTGGCCTGCATCTTGGCGGGCTTCTGGGCGCGCTCTTGGGTTATGGTGCCTCCTCGCTGCTGGCTTATCCCGTCGCGGTCTGGCTGGCGCGGCGGATGCGCGCCTGGGACCCGCTCCACGACGCGTCTATGATGACGCTGGGGGGCGTGGTGGCCGTGGTGGCTCTCTGGATCAACCGCACGGCGGTGGCCGACCTTGCAACGCTGTCGGGCTGGTAGGGCGGCGATGGATAAACAATCGCCAAGGGCGCGCCCCAAATCGGTCGCATTGCCGGGGCATTGACAAGCCATTATGTTTCATAGCGTGGTTTTCAATGGTCGATGACATGAACACGCCCGCCAGTGACGGGGTCGACATTGCGATTGTCGGCATGGCCGCGCACCTGCCCGGTGCGCGGGACGTGTCTGAGTATTGGCGAATGCTGCGCGACGGTCGCCGCGCCATTCGCCGCCTTGAAGACGATGAACTGATCGCTGCGGGCGTGCCGCTGCAAACCATCCGCCGCCCCGATTACGTGCCCTTCGCAGCCCCCCTTGACGGGTTCGAGATGTTCGACGCCGAGTTCTTCGGCTTCGGTCCCAAGGAGGCCGCGATCCTCGACCCGCAGCACCGCCGCTTTCTGGAGGTGGCGTGGGAGGCGCTCGAGGATGCAGGCCACATGCCCGAGCATTTCCCCGGCCCGATCGGTGTTTTCGCGGGCTGCGGCATGGGCAGCTACTTCTATTTCAACCTCTGCTCCAACCGCGACCTCGTGGATGATGTCGGCATGTTCCTGCTGCGCCATACCGGCAATGACAAGGATTTCCTGACCACCCGCCTCAGCCATATCCTTGATCTCAAGGGGCCATCCCTGGGCCTGCAAACCGCCTGTTCCACCTCGCTGGTCGCGGTGCATTATGCCGCGCAATCGCTCTTGAATGGCGAATGTGACATGGCGCTTGCGGGCGGTGTCACCATCGAACTGCCGCAAAATCGCGGCTATATCTACAAGGAGGGCGAGATCCTGTCGCCCGACGGCGAATGTCATGCGTTTGACCATCGCGCCCAAGGCACCGTCTTTGGCTCCGGCGCGGGCATGGTGGTGCTGCGACGGCTGGAGGATGCGCTCGCGGATGGCGATCACATCTGGGGTGTGATCAAGGGCTCTGCGGTCAACAACGACGGCGCGGCCAAGGCGGGCTATCTCGCGCCTTCGGTCGACGGTCAGGCGGCGGCGGTGGCCGAGGCGCAGGCGGTCGCGGGCGTCACCGCCGATACTGTGGATTACATCGAATGCCACGGCACCGGCACCTATCTGGGCGACCCGATCGAGGTGGCCGCGCTGACACAGGCGTTCCGCGAGACGACCGAGGCAAGCGATTTCTGCCGCATCGGCAGCGTGAAAACCAATATCGGCCATCTCGACACCGCGGCGGGCGTGGCCAGCCTGATCAAGGCCACGCTGGCGCTTTATCATGGCGAGATGCCCCCCTCGCTGGGTTATGAGGCCCCGAACCCCGCCATCGCCTTCGACGGCAGCCCGTTCTCGGTCAATGACCGCCTGCGCGACTGGCCCAAGCGCGACCACCCCCGCCGCGCCGGGGTGAACTCCCTGGGCGTCGGCGGCACCAACGCGCATGTGGTTCTGCAAGAGCCACCCGCCGGCGCCGCCCCCGAAGAGAGCGACTGGCCGTTCCAGCCCATCCTCCTCTCGGCCCGCTCGAAATCCGCGCTGGACGAGGCCACAACCCGCCTCGCCGCGCATCTGCGAGAGCATCCCGAACAGCCACTGGCCGATGTGGCCTACACGCTCAAGGAGGGCCGCCGCGCCTTCGAGCGTCGTCGCGTCACCGTCGCGCGCAGTCCCGCCGAGGCAGCGGAGCGGCTTGAGAAGGGCGACACCCGCCGCGTGTTTTCCCATCAGGCGCTCGACAATCCCGATGTGGTATTCATGTTCCCCGGCGGCGGCGCGCAATATGCCGGCATGGCGCGCGACCTATATGAGACCGAGCCGGTCTTTGCCGACTGGATGGATCGCGGCCTCGACATTCTGGCACCGAAACTGGATTACGACATCCGCGCGCTCTGGTTGCCTGAACCGGATCAGCTGGCGGCGGCCCAAGAGCGCCTCAAGCGGCCTTCAGTGCAACTGCCGCTGATCATGATCACCGAATACGCGCTGGCGCAGCTTTGGCAAAGCTGGGGCGTGACCCCTGCCGCCCTGATCGGTCATTCCATGGGCGAGAATACCGCCGCCTGTCTGGCCGGGGTGATGAGCCTTGAGGATTGCATCGGCCTTGTCCACCTGCGCGGGCAACTCTTCGATACGGTGGCCAAGGGCGGAATGCTGAGCGTGCCGCTCTCGGCCGAGGCTGTGACACCCTATCTCGGCGACCATCTCGACATCGCCGCGCTCAACGCGCCTGACCTCACCGCCGTCTCGGGGCCGCAAGCCGCGCTCGAGGGTCTCGACGCGCGCCTGCGCGCCGACGGGATCGAGCCGCAGCGCATCGCCATCGACATCGCCGCGCATAGCCGGATGCTGGAGCCTATTCTGGCACCCTTCGGGGATTACCTGCGCGCCATCCGATTGAGCGCGCCGCAAATCCCGATCCTGTCCAATCGCAGCGGTGATTACCTCACGGCAGCAGAGGCCACCGACCCCGCCTATTGGGTCGATCACCTGCGCCATACCGTGCATTTCGCCGATGGCCTTTCCCGGCTGAGCGAGACCCCCGCGCGCGTCTTTCTTGAGGTCGGTCCCGGCAAGGCGCTCTCCTCATTGGCACAGGCCCATGGCGCGATCAGCGCCAATCAGGTCATCGGCACCCTGCGCCACCCCGAGGATACCATCGCCGACGACGAATATTTCATGGCGATGCTCGCCCGCCTCTGGGCCATGGGGGTCGAGATCGACTGGCCGCAAATCTGGGGCGAGGCAAGGCGCGCCCGCGTGCCGCTGCCCACCTATGCCTTTCAGCACAAGCCCTATTTCATCGCCCCCGGTGCCGCCCGCGAGACGGCCCAAGACGCGTGGCCCACCCATGAGGACGACCTCGGGAAATGGGGCTACACCCCGCATTGGCGGCCCCGGCTGGCCGAGGTCGAGATCACGTCCGAGGCCGATCTTGCCCTGCTGCCCAAGCAGACATGGCTCATCTTCGAGGACGAGACCGGCCTTGCCCGCGCCGTGGCCGACCGCCTCGGTGCCGCAGGCCATACCGTCACCACCGTCACACCCGGCGACAGTTTCGCGCGGCTGACTGCCTCGCGCTACACTCTCTCGCCGGAACGCGGGCGCGAGGGCTATGATCAACTGATCCGCGCGCTTGTCGCCGACAGCCGCGCCCCCACCCGCGTCGCGCATTTCTGGCTGGTCACGCGGGACGAGCATCACCGCCCCGGCTCCAGCTTTTTCCACCGGGTGCAGGAACAGGGCTTTTACAGCCTGCTCTTTCTGGCGCAGGCCATGGGCGACGAGGGGCTGAGCGCGCCCCTGCACATCACCGCCTTCACCACCGGCGCGGCACAACTCCGCGACGAGGCGCTGCCCTACCCCGCGAAATCCACCCTGTCCGGCCCCTTGCGCGTGATCCCGCGCGAGATGCCGCATGTGACCACGTCGAGCCTCGACCTGACCCTGCCCGCACGCGGCGCGCCCGACGCGGGGCTTGTAACCCGCGTGCTTGAAGATCTGGCGCAAGACCCCCGCAACCACGCCGCCATCCTGCGCGGCACACGGCGCTACGAGGCCGAATGGCGCGCCACCGCCCTTGACCCCGGCATCGCCCCTATCGACACCGGCGACACGGTCCTGATCACCGGCGGCTTTGGCGGCATCGGTCTCACGCTGGCCGAAGACCTCATCACGCAGAACAACGCCAACATCGTGCTCATGGCCCGCCACGCCCTGCCGCCCCGCGCCGACTGGCCCCGGATCACCGCTTCGGGCGGCCCGCTCGCCCGCCGCATCGCCGCCGTGAGCCGCCTTGAGGCGCTTGGCGGCGAGGTCATGGTGATCACAGGCGATGTCAGCAATATCGAGGACATGCAGGCCGCGAAAACGCAGATCGAAACGCGCTTTGGCCGCCTGAGCGGCATCATCCACGCCGCCGGTGTCATCGCCGACGCGCCGCTTCTGACCAAGGGGCCGGACACGATCGAGGACGTGTTCACCCCCAAGATCCACGGCACGCAGGTGCTGGAACAGGTCTTTCCCGACGGCACGCTCGACTGGCTGGTGCTGTTCTCGTCAAGTTCAACCGCCACCGCCCCCGCGGGCCAGGTCGATTACGTCGCCGCCAACGAATATCTCAACGCCTATGCCCGGTCGCGGGCGGGCGGGCGCACCCGTGTTCTGGCGCTCGACTGGGGCATCTGGGCCGAGGTCGGCATGGCCGCCGAGGCCGTGGCGCGGCAAAGCGGCACGGCCCCCGCCGCCCCGCGCCTGCCGGTCGATCAACCGCTCATCGATGAGGGCAGCTTTGACGCCGAGGGCAACCGCGTCTTTCACGCAAGCTACAGTGCCGCCACCCATTGGGTATTCGATCAGCACCGCACCAAAGACGGTCAGGCGCTCCTGCCCGGCACCGGCTATCTCGACCTGCTGGCGCAGGCGCTGCGCGCGCAGGGCGAGGATGGCGCGTTCGAAATCCGTGATCTGATGTTCCTGCGCCCCTTCGACATCCCCAAGGGGGCCACGCGCGAGATGCGCCTCACCCTCACCCGCAGCGATCAGGGATATGCCGCCCGGATCGAAGGCGGGCACACGCAGGCGGGCCGTCAGGGCTGGGTCACGCTGGCCGAGGCCGATCTGTGCCTCTTGCCGCTCACGTCTCCTGGGCCACGCGACATCGAAAACATGCGTGGGCGTATGGAAAACTGGCAGGAGGCGGCAGGCGCGCCGCTCCCCTCCCCGCAAGAGGCGCATCTCGATTTCGGCCCCCGCTGGCGCGTGCTCCTTGCGCGTGGCCTCGGCACGTGCGAGGGTCTCGCCCATCTGCGCCTGCCCGCAGAGGCACAGGGCGATCTGGCAAAGGGCCACCTCTTGCACCCCGCGCTGTTGGATATCGCCACCGGCTGGGCCATGGATCTGATCGAGGGCTATGACGGCAGCGATCTCTGGGTGCCGATGTCCTATGGCGCGGTGCGGATGCATGCGCCGCTCGGGCAGGATGTCCGGAGCATCGCCCGGCTCACGACCGATCAGGCGCAGCAAACCGGCATCGCCCGCTTTGACATCACGCTTACCGATCCCGCCGGTCGCGTGCTGGTCGAAATCGAGGATTTCGCCATCCGCAAACAGGCGGGCGGGCTGGCGATCACCCCGCCCCGCGCCAGTGAGATCCGCTTTGACAGCGCTCAGGACAGCGCCCCCGCCAACCCCGCCGAAGACCGCCTGCGCCACAACCTGCGCGAAGGCATCCGGCCCGGTGAGGGGGCCGAGGCGTTCCGCCGTGCCCTTGCCCTTGGTCTGCCGCAAGTGCTTGTGTCCTCGCTCGATCTGCCCGCGCTGATCCGTCAGGCCGAGGCGGGCGTGCAAGGGCCCGACGAGGGCGGCCAACGCTTCGAGCGGCCCGATCTCGACGGCGATTACGTTGCCCCCGAGGGCGAGATCGAGACCCGGCTTGCGGGCTTCTGGTCCGACCTTCTCGGCCTCGATGCGGTCGGCGTCGAGGACAGCTTCTTCGACCTTGGCGGGCATTCGCTGATTGCCGTGCGGCTCTTCGGCATGATCCGCAAGGCCTACCGCGTCGATTTCCCCATCTCGATCCTGTTCGAGGCCCCCACCATCCGCGCCTGTGCCCGGCTGATCGAGGCGCGTATCGGCCCGCAGGAGGCAGGCGAGAGCACCCCCGCCAAGGCGGAACCCGCCCGCCGATTTACCCATCTGGTGCCCATGCATCGCGGCGAAGGTGGGGCGAAAACGCCCTTCTTCCTTGTCGCGGGCATGTTCGGCAACGTGTTGAACCTGCGGCATCTGGCGCATCTTCTGGGCGATGACCGCCCGTTTTTCGGGCTACAGGCGCGCGGGCTTTACGGCGACGACGCCCCGCATGACGACCTGACCGAGGCCGCCCGCGACATGATCGCCGAGATCCGTCAGGTGCAGCCGCAAGGCCCCTATCTGCTGGGCGGTTTTTCGGGCGGCGGCATCACCGCCTACGAGATGGCGCAACAGCTTGAGGGGGCGGGCGAAGAGGTGGCCGTGGTGATCCTGCTCGACACGCCACTGCCCCAACGCCGCCCGCTCTCGCGCCGCGACAGGGCCTTGATCCAATGGCAGGAATTCAAGTCGAATGGCCCGCTCTACCCGGTCAAGTGGGCGGCGCGGCGCGTGGCATGGGAGATCGCCAGGCGTCGCCCGCAGGCACAGGCCGAGACCGCAGAGCATCAGTTCCACGATCACGCAATCGAGGCCGCCTTTTATCGCGCCATCGCCAGATATCAGGTCCGCCCGTGGGGCGGCAGGCTCCACCTTTTCCGTCCACCGCAATCGGGCAAGTGGCGGGTGTCGAACGGCCAATGGGTAAGTTCCGAGCGCGCCTATGTGCTGCCCGATAATGACTGGTCCGGTTTTGCCCCGAACCTCAGCGTCACCGAGGTGCCCGGCACCCATGATTCGATGGTGCTGGAACCGAATGTCCGCGTCCTCGCTGCCCGGATGCGCCGCGTGATCGAGGCGGCCGAGGGCACGCAGGACGCCCCGCCGGACCGCCGGGAGGCCGCCGAATGACCGGCCCCCGTGTCCTGACCATTGTGCTCAACTGGCGCACGCCCGAGATGAGCCTCAAATCCGCAACCGCCGCGCATCGCGCCATGGCGGGCATCGCGGGCGAGATCGTGATCGTCGACAACGCGTCGGGCGACGGCTCCTTCGAGACGATGCAGGCGGGGAGTGCCGGAATGGACCGGGTGCGCGTGGTGCAATCGGGCCGCAATGGCGGCTTTGGCGCAGGCATGAATGCAGGGATGCAGGCGGGGCTGTCGGATGGCACCCGCCCCGATTACGTCTATATCCTCAATTCGGACGCCTTTCCCGCCGCCGAGGCCATCGCCGCGCTGCTCGCGCATCTGGAGACCACCCCCGAGGCCGGTCTGGCGGGCAGCCATATCCACGGCCCCGATGGCGCGCCCCATGTCACCACGTTCCGCTTTCCCTCGATCCTCGGAGAGCTGGAAGGGGCCGCGCGCATCGGCCCGCTCTCGCGGCTTCTGCGCCGCCATGCCGTCCCTCTGCCGCTTCCGGAGCAAACGCGGTCCGTCGACTGGCTTGCGGGCGCAAGCCTGATGATCCGGCAGGCGGTGATCGACGAGATTGGCGGTTTCGACGAGACGTTCTTTCTTTATTTCGAGGAAACCGACCTCTGCCTGCGCGCCGCGCGCGCGGGCTGGCGCACTGATTATGTCCACGAAAGCCGGGTCGAGCATCTTGGCTCGGTCTCCACCGGCATGAAGGGCTGGGGCCGTGTGCCCGATTACTGGTTCGCCTCGCGGCGGCATTATTTCGTCAAGAATCATGGCCGTGCCTATCTGGGGGCTGTGACGCTGGCGCATCTTTGCGGCGCGGGCGCGGGCGCGCTCTGGCGGGTGATCCGGCAGAAAGGCGCGCCGCCGCCGCCGCATTTTCTGCGTGACCTGGTGACGGGCGACATGCGCGCGGCGCTGAACATGCAAAAAAGGATCAAGCCATGATGCGGGCGCTTCTGATCGGCAACGAAACGCTGGCGCTGCAATGCGGCAAGGCGTGGCTGGAGGCCGGGCACGAGATTGCCGCCATCGCCACCCGTCATGCGGATGTGGCCGACTGGGCGCGCGCTGCCGGTCTGCGCGTCCTTGCGCCCGGCGCGGGGCTTGCGGACCGGATCGAGGGGCTGGACTTTGACTGGCTCCTCTCCATCGCCAACCTTGATCTGCTGCCCGAACCGGTGCTGGCGCGCGCCACGCGCGGCGCGGTCAATTTCCACGACGGGCCGCTGCCGCGTTATGCCGGTCTCAACGCGCCGGTCTGGGCGATCCTGAACGGCGAGACGCGGCACGGCGTCACCTGGCACCTCATCGAGGGCGGTGTGGATGCGGGGCGCATCGTGGCCGAGCGTGCCGTCGACATCGCCCCGGACGAGACCGCCTTTACCCTTAATGCCAAATGCTATGCAGCGGCGCTCGACAGTTTTCCCGAGGTGGTGGCAGAGCTTGCGCGCGGCGCGCCCGAGGCCCGGACGCAGGACCCGAGCGCGCGAAGCTGGTTCGGGCGCGACAAGCGGCCCGAGGGCCTGATCCTCGATGCCGCGCGCCCCGCCGAAGACCTTGCGCGTCTTGTCCGCGCGCTCGATCACGGCGGATATCGCAACCCGCTCAACATGGCGCGGATCGTGATCGGCGGGCGGGTCTTTCTCGTGCCTCGCGCCGAGGTGACAGCCCCCGTCCGGGCAACCGCGCCCGCGCGTCCCGGCACCATCCTTGCGACCGAAGAGCGCGGGCTGACCATCGCCACGGGGGAGGGTGCGCTGCGGCTGACGGGGCTCATGTCAGCGGACGGGCGCGCGCCGATCCTCGCCGGGATCACCCCCGGCATGGCGATCGACCCACCGCATACCGAGGCCGAAGCCGCCCTTGCCCGCCTTGCGCCGCAGGACGGGGCCTGGCGTCGCGCCCTCGCGGCGCTGCGCCCGATCACCCTGCCGCTCGACGGCCCCGAGAGCGCGCGCACCGAACGTCTTGCCCTCGATCTGGGCCCCGCCGACCCGCTTGACGCAATCGCGGTCTGGGCCAGCCATCTTGGTGGCGGCGAGACCGACCATCTGGCCTATTGCGGCCCCGCCATCCTTGTGGGGCAGGTGCCGGGGCATAGCTGCCCCTGGGTTCCCGTCGCGGCCAGCACGCTTGCCCGGAGCATCGCCGACGCCGAGGCGCGCGGGCCATTCGCGCGCGACATCTTCGCACGCGACCCGGGCCTTGACGCCGCGCATCGCCCGCATCTGGGCCTGCGTCAGGCGGGGGCGGGCCTTGTTCCCGGCACCGCCCTCACGGTGGACCTGACCGGCGCACCCGCACTGCTCTACGATCCCGCGCGCCTCTCGCCTGCCATGGTCGATCTGCTGGCCAAACGCCTCGAGGCCCATGCGCGCGGCGAGACCAGCCTGCCCGAGGCCGAGCGCCGCCTTGTCACCGAGACATGGAACGCCACCGACACGCCCACGGACGCGCGCCCGGTCCATCACTGCATCGCCGCGCGCGCGAGCGCGACGCCCGAGGCGACGGCGCTGATCTTCGAGGCCGAGGCGCTCAGCCACGCCGCGCTTGACGCGCGCGCCAACCGCATCGCGCATGTGCTGCACCAGATGGGCGTGGCGCGGGGCGATCTTGTCGGCCTCTGCCTGCCGCGCTCGGCGGATATGGTGGCCAGCGTGCTCGGTATCTGGAAGGCCGGTGCGGCCTATGTGCCGATGGACCCGACCTATCCCGCCGACCGGCTTGCGCTCTATCTTGAGGATAGCGGCGCGCAGGTGGTGATCAGCCGCGGCGATACCGGCGCAGCCCTGGGGGGCACGGCGCGGCTCGATCTTGACACCGACGCGCGGTTGGCAAGCGCCCCCGCAACCGCGCCCGAGGACGCAACCACCCCCGAGGATCTGGCCTATGTGATCTACACCTCCGGCTCGACCGGGCGGCCCAAGGGGGTGATGGTCACGCATGGCAATCTTGCGAATTTCTGCGCGGGCATGGCCGCGCGTCTCCCACAGGGGCCGGGGGCTGCATGGCTGGCCGTCACCAGCCTCAATTTCGACATCTCGGTGCTGGAGCTGTTTTATACGCTGGCTGAGGGCTACACCCTCGTGCTCAGCGGTGAGGAGAGCCGCGCTCTGGTCTCCTCGGGGCAGTTGGCACCCTCTGACCGGGGCATGGAGTTCAGCCTCTATTACTGGGGCAATGACGACGGCGCGGGGCGCGACAAATACAAGACCCTTCTGGAAGGCGCGCAATTCGCCGACACGCACGGGTTCTGCGCGGTCTGGACGCCCGAGCGGCATTTCCACGCCTTCGGCGGCCCCTATCCCAACCCCTCCGTCACCGGTGCCGCCGTGGCCGCCGTCACGCAAAACCTGTCGGTGCGCGCCGGAAGCTGCGTGGCCCCGCTCCACCATCCCGCCCGCATCGCCGAGGAATGGGCGGTGATCGACAACCTGACCAATGGGCGCGCGGGGCTGGCGATTGCAAGCGGCTGGCATCCCGACGATTTCATCCTGCGCCCCGAAAACGCGCCGCCCAACAACAAACCCGCGATGTTTGACGCGATCCGCGATTTGCGCAAGCTGTGGAAGGGCGAGGCGGTGGCCTATCCCCGCGCCGATGGCACGATGCACGCGGTCGTCACGCAACCGCGCCCCGTCTCCAAAGACCTGCCCGTATGGGTCACCACGGCGGGCAACCCCGAGACATGGCGCGAGGCCGGCGCGCATGGGGCCAATGTGCTCACGCACCTTCTGGGGCAGTCCATCCCGGAGGTGGGCGACAAGATCACCCTCTACCGCGCGGCGCTGCGCGAAGCGGGGCATGACCCGGCCGATTTCACCGTCACGCTCATGCTGCACACCTATGTGGCCGAGACCCGCGACGAGGCGCGACGCGTGGCACGCGAACCGATGAAGGATTACCTGCGCTCGGCCGCCGGTCTCATCAAGCAATATGCCTGGGCCTTTCCGGCCTTCAAGCGGCCCAAGGGCGTCGACAACGCCTTTCAACTCGATCTCGGCTCACTGAACGAGGACGAGCTTGAAGGCATCCTCGATTTCGCCTTCGAGCGATATTTCGAGGAGTCGGGTCTTTTCGGCACCATCGAGGATTGCGTGGCCCGCGTCGAGGACCTCAAGCGCATCGGCGTCGACGAGGTGGCCTGCCTGATCGACTACGGCATTCCCGCGCGGCAGGTGCTCGACGGGCTGCGCCCGCTGGCGAAGGTTCTGGAGCGCGCCAACCGCGTGGGCGGCATCGCACCTGATGACTTCTCCATCGCCGCACAAATCCTGCGCCACGGCGTCACGCATCTGCAATGCACGCCGTCGATGGCGCGCATGATCGCCATGAATGACGAGGCGCGTCATGCCCTTGGCCGCGTCAAGCACCTGATGCTGGGCGGCGAGGCTCTGCCGGGCGGCCTTGTGCGGGACCTGCAACAGGTGACATCGGCGCAAATCCACAACATGTATGGCCCGACCGAGACAACCATCTGGTCCACCTGCGGCCCGGCCGAGGCGGGCAGCGCCATCGCCGATATCGGCACGCCCATTGCCAATACGCAGGTCTACGTGCTCGACCGGGACATGCAGCCCGTGCCGGTGGGCCAACCCGGAGAGTTGTGGATCGGCGGCGCGGGTGTCACGCGCGGCTATCTGGGCCGCGAGGATCTGACCGCCGAGCGGTTTCGCCCCGATCCGTTCCGCGCAGGCGGGCGCATCTACGGCACAGGGGACCTCGTGCGCTGGCGCGCCGACGGGCGGATCGACTTCGTGGGCCGCGCCGATGCGCAGGTCAAGCTGCGCGGCCACCGGATCGAACCCGGAGAGATCGAGGCCGCGATGGAGGCGGTGCCGGGTGTCGAACAGGCCGTGGTGACCCTGCGGGAGGATGTGCCCGGCGATCCGCGCCTTGTCGGTTATCTGCGCGGCACCGCCAGCCCCGAGACGGTGCGCAACGCCCTCGCCGCGCGCCTGCCCGCGCATATGCGCCCCGCCCATCTCGTGCGGCTCGACGCTTTCCCGCTGACCCCCAACCGCAAGGTGGACCGCAAGGCCCTACCCGCCCCCGAAACCCGCAAAACGGTATCCGCCGCCCGCCCCGAGACGGTGACGCCGGCCAACAGCATCGAACGCGCCATTGCCGCGATCTGGGCGCGGGTGCTCGGCGTGGCGGATATCGGCCCGCAGGACAGCTTTTTTGACCTCGGCGGCCATTCGCTGCTGGCGGTGCAGGCGCATCGAGAGATCCGCGCGGAACTGGGCGTGGAGCGCCTCGGCATCACCGATATTTTCCGTTGCCCGAAGCTTGGCACGCTGGCCGCGCGCGTGGCGGAGTTGCGCGGCGAGGCGCCCGCCCCCACGCCCGCGCCTGCCGCAAACAATCGCGCCGATGCGCGCGCCGAGGCCATGGCGAAACGCCGCGCCATGCGCGCCGCGCGGCAGGGATGAGCCTGCGCGACAGGCTGCGCGCATACCTGCCCGCAGGCGTGGCGCTGGCCGGGGCCGACCCGACCGCGCCCGCCACCGGCCTCCTGCCGCAGGAAGAGGCGGCCGCCGCCCGGATGGTGCCCGCGCGCCTGCGCGAGTTCGCCGCCGGACGCCGCGCCGCCCGCGCCGCCATGACCGCGCTCGGCGTGCCCCCCTCGCCTCTGCCCATGGGCCAAAGCCGCGCGCCGCTCTGGCCCGCCACCCTTACCGGCTCGATCAGCCATGACGCCACCACCTGCCTTGCGCTGGTCGGATGGCGCAGCGATTGGGCCGGCATCGGCCTTGATATCGAACCGGCCATGCCCCTGCCCGCAGATCTCATCGCCACAATCTGCACACCCGACGAGAGCGCCGACCCGGCCACGGCGCGCGCGCTATTCTGCGCCAAGGAAGCCGCCTACAAGGCCATTTCCGCCCAGATCCGCACCATTCCCGCATTCCACGACATGACCGTGACCCTGCACGCCGACGGCAGTTTTGCCGCCCGCCTCATCCCTCCTTTCCCGCCCTTTCAGGCGGGCGCGCGGATCGACGGCCATCTGCTGAGAACGCCCGCGCACCTGGCCGCGCTTGTTCTCATCCGCGCCGCCTGAACACAGTGTTTCCGCCAAGGCCCCAATAAACTGTGGCGTAAATGAGGCCGACCGCCTAGATTGGGGCGAAATTGGGACATAATTCTGTCAGGGCCGTTTGGGGGCATCCGGCCGACAGGGACAACAGGGCATCGCCCTGCCAACCTCGTCATGCGGCCCCCGGCGGATCGTCCCCCGATGAATGACAGGTGCGCGCCCGATGAGTTCGATCACTTCCGTTTCCGGCATTCTGCGGCTCCTGCGCCGCCGCCTCTGGCTCATCCTCGTGGTGACGCTGGTCGGCTGCGTGCTCTCGGTCGCCTTCGCGCTCAGCCGCCCACATGTGTTTCAGGCCACCGCCGTGATCCAGATCGAGACGCCACAGGTAGACCCGAGCACCAGCGCCCAGCTTGTCGCCACCGATGCACGGCTGCGCCTGCAATTGATCGAACAGCGGCTGATGGCACGCGACCATGTCATCGCCATGATCGAGAAACACGGGCTTTTCGCCAACAATCCCGATTGGCCGCTGGATGAAAAGGTGTTCCGCCTGCGCTCCTCCGCGCGGATCGAGCCGATCACGGTCGGTGTGCCCGGCTATGCCCCGCAGGCCGCGACCCCCTCGGGGCTTCGGGTGACCGTGGCGCTCGACAATCCCGACAAGGCCGCCGCCGTGGCCAATGATTTCGTCGCCGCCGTCCTCGCCCAGAATCGCGAGCGCCGCCTTGCCAGCGTGCGCGAGACGCTGAGTTTCTTCACCACGGAGGAGGCGCGCGTGAATTCCGACATCGCCGCGCTCGAGGCCCGCATCGTCGAGTTCAAGCGCGCCAATGCCGAGGCGTTGCCCGAGGCCATCGCGTCGCAGCGTCTCGAGCTTGCCAGCCTGCGCGAGACGCTGCTTTCCATCCAGCGCGAGATCGTGACGCTGGAGACCCAGATCAGCCGCCAGCGGCAGGAGGTCTTTGCCCGTCAGGTGGAGCAATTGAGCGAACAGCGCGACCTCGTGACCGCCCGCATGACCGAGATCGAACAGGCGATAGCCGCCGCCCCCCGCGTCGAGCGCGAACTAGGCGCGCTCGACCGCGACCTGACCCAGCTTCAGGACCAGCTTGGCACCATCACCCGCGCGCGGGTCGAGGCGGAAATGGCCAGCGTTCTGGAAAACCGCCAGCAGCAGGAACGGTTCGAAGTTCTGGAAACGGCGGTACCGCCGGTCACACCTATCTCGGCCAGTCGCAAAAAGCTCGCGGCGGCGGGCGGCGTGGCCAGCCTTCTTCTGGCTGTTGGTCTGGCGCTGGCGCTGGAAATCCTCAATCCGAAGCTGCGCACCGCCACGCAGATGCAGGACGAACTTGACATCATCCCGGTCGTGACCATCCCCGTGGTGCGCCTGCGCCACGAACGCCGCGCCCGCGCCCTGCGCATCGCGGCCACGGTGATCGCCGCACTTCTGGTGCTGCCACTCCTTGTGCGGCTGGTGCAAGACCGCCTGCCCGCGCTACGTCTGCCTGCGACGAACTGAACGGCTCAATACTCGTAACGCGTAATATCCTCGCCCTCGGCGCGGTTCATGACCACGCCCAGAAGCGGCGTGTCGCTGCCCAGCCGCTCCTTCAGATCACGCACCTCCTGCGCTGTCGTGCGCCCGCCCGCCACCACGATCAGGACCCCGTCGAATTGCGGACGCAAGGCCAGCACATCGTCGTGATAGAGCGCGGGCGGCAGATCGAAAATCACCACATCGGGATCAAACCGTGCCGCCAGCACTGCCAGAGCCGCGGCAGCGGCGGGCGATTGCAGCATCTCTGCGGCATAGCTTTCCGCCCGGTCGTTGAGGCCGAGCGCCAGCCCCGCGCCGATATTGAGATCATTGGGCGCGGGTCGCACAAGGTGATCCTCGGGCGCAATCTCGCCGCTCAGGAAGCGGCCCATCGTGCCCGGCTCCTTCACGCCGAAGAGCTTGGCCAGCGACGGGCGGCGCAAATCGGTATCCATCAGCACGGTGCGCAGCCCCGCCTTGCGCGACAGGCTGATCGCCAGATTGGCCGCGACAAAGCTCTTGCCACAGCCCGACGTGGCCGAGGTGATCGCCACCCGGTGCCAGCCCTCGCGCTTCAGGACCGCCACCAGCTTGGTGCGCAGCACGTCAAAGGCGACATGCGCAGGCTCGTCCCGAGTCGCCGAAATGAGCCGGTTGCGTGCAAGATGACGGGCATCGAGCGGCACAGGCCGAAGCGCCGCCCAGGCGGCCGCGACATGCGCGCCCGCATCGGGGGGCGCTTCGACCTCCCCTGCCGCTGATCGCAAAGGCTCAGGCTCAGGCTCAGGCTCAGGCTCAGGCTCAGGCTCAGGCTCAGGCTCAGGCTCAGGCTCAGGCTCAGGCTCAGGCTCAGGCTCAGGCTCAGGCAGCCTCACAGGATCGCCCCTGCGCGCAAGCACTTTTTCCAGCGCAGCCTCCGGCTCCGTCTCATCAGGTGCCGTCGCCTCTGCTTCCAGACGCGCAGCGCGGCGGCGCATATACGCCTCGTGACGCGACAGGGTCGCGTCCTCCGTCTCTGCCTCCGGGGCCTGCCTCATTGCCGGGTCTCCTGCCATCGGGCTCAGATATGCCCCGCAATTCCGGCAACAATGCGACAGAAACGCAGGGATTGTGGGCCGTTCAAAATCCGAACAGCCCAGCCTCATCGACCGCCTGCCGCAGGAAAGCCTCTCGTTCTGCCACCGGGGCCCACCCCAGGAGCGCCTTTGGCGCGGCAGTGTCGAAGCGCGCGTAATGCCCCCGGGAACGCCAGTCCGCCAGCGAGGCGCGCACCACGTCGGGTCGCTTCAACGCATATGTCTTGAGCGCCGCCTTCACCGCATCCGCCGCCCACATCGCCGTGAGGTTCCCCGAACTCACCCGGAGCCGCGCGCCAAGCCGCGCGTGGATCGCGTTGAAATAGGCCCGCGCCGAAATCTGCACATCGCCCACGAGGTTGAACGACTGTCCCTCCGCCGCGCGCGCCTCGCCCATGCGGATCAGCGCCTCCGACACATCCCCGATCAGCACGAAGGGCAGCGGGTTGTCCCCCGCCCCCCAGAGCCGCACCGCGCCGGACCCGTGCCAGCGCCCGATCCCCCAATGCTGCAACGGCCCGCCATTGCCCACCACGATGCCGGGCCGCGCGATGGTCAGCGGCAGGCCATGCTCGCGCCGCATCTCCCAGAGCCGCCGCTCGCATTCTGCCTTGGACCGGGCATAGAGGTTGCGGTCGCTCATATCCTGCGCAAAGGGCGTGGATTCGGTGATCACCGTCGCGGGGTTCGACATGTCATAAGACGCAATCGTGCCGGTATAGACAAGCCGCCCCACCCCCGCCGCCAGCGCCGCCCGTGCGATCCGGTCCGAGACGCCGACATCGTTTTCCAGACAGTCGGCCCAAGAGGTGCCAAGCGCGCGCGCGAGGTTATAGACCGCGCGGGTCCCCTCCATCGCGCGGGCCAGCCCCGCCTCGTCGCGCAAGGAAACGGCGCAGGTCTCCACGGTCTCGGGCAGATCGTCGAAGGGCCCGTGCGCGCCCCGCGACAGCACCCGCACATCCTCGCCCCGCGCGACCAGCGCGCGCGTGAGGTCCCGCCCCAGAAACCCGGTGCCGCCGATCACCAGCGCGGTCGGTTTCGGTTTGCGGCGCGGTTTGGGGCGCTGCACGGTCTCGCGCCCCTGATCGGGCATCAGCGCAATCGCCGCGTCGATCGCCCGCATCACCCCCTCCGCCGCCGTGCCGTCAAAGCGCGGATCAAGCGGTTTGCCCTCGCGGATCGCGCCATAGAACGCCTCAAATAGGCCCATGAAGCCAAGCGCATAGGGCGATTTACGGTTCAGCGATGCGACCTGCCGCGCGGCATTGGCCACCCCCTCGCGCAGATGCGCCCACGCCCCGCCCGTCTCGCGCAGGAACGGGTTGAGCACCAGATCGGCGGTGTTCTCGCGGGTCACGGTCAACACATCGGCGGCATAATCGAGCCGCGCAAGGCCGGACGAGCCGCGCAGGGTGAGCGAACGGTCGTCAATGCTCTCCACGAGTTGCAGGTTGAGCGCCAGATCGACGCCCCCCGCCTCGGCCGTGATCCGCCAGCTTTGCGGGCGCGTGCCCGCACCGGGCAGTTGCACGGGTTTCGACAGGTGCAGCCCCGTCACCGTCACAGGGCCGAAAAGATCATGCGCGAAGGCAAAAAGATGCGGTCCCAACTCGCGCAAGAGGTTCCCCGGCTCGCGCAGCATCCACAGCCCGAAGGGACCAGAGCGCAACGGCCCCAGCGGAAAGGCCCAAGCGATCTCGGCGCTCGACACCCGCCCCAATTCCCCTGCCGCGACCAGCGACTTGAGGCGCTGATAGGCAGGCAGCCCGAGGAAATTATGCCCGGCCGCCACGTGACGCCCGGCGGCGCGCGCCGCCTCGGCCACACAGGCCGCCTCCTCCCCCGAGAGCGCGACCGGCTTTTCCACCAGCACATGCAGACCGGCGGCCAGGCATTTGCGCGCCAGGGCCGCATGGCTGTCGGGCGGCGTGAGGATATGCACCGCCTCGACCGCGCCGCTTGCGATCATCTCGTCCAGCGACGTGAACGCCCGCGCCCCATGCGCGCCCGCCAGACCCTCCGCCGCAGACGCAGACAGGTCACAGACCGCCGCCAGCCGCGCCCCCGGTGTCAGTTGAAGTGCCGCCGCATGCCAGCCCGCGATATAGCCCGCTCCAATCAAACCAACATCAATCACTTTTTCCGTCCTTCAAACCGCTCACTTGTATTCGATGATCTGCATTGCCACCCCCTGCCATTTTCGGAGCTTGTAGGTCAGCATACCGATCAGGTTGGGAAATTTCGACAGGCTGAGGAACATCGCCTGATGCAGCGCCGCGCGCGTGCCCATCCCGCCCTCTCGCAGCCCCTGCGCTGTCTTGGCATAGGACAGCGCATAGACCGCCAACACAGCCACCAGGAGCGGCCACCAGATCAGTCCCGCCACGGCCAGCACCGGCAGCGCCAGGCCATAGGCCCAGACCCGCGCCCGCTCGCGCGCGAAATAGCCCGGATGCATATCACCCACCTGCGCGAATCCGTGCCCCGAGCGGACCGCGCGCCGCCACCATTGCCCGAACCGCGTCATCGCGGCATCGTGGCGCGTCATCGGCAGGGGCAGACGCATGAGCCGCCACCCCGCCTTGCGCAGCCGCTGGCAGAATTCTTCATCCTCCGAGGCGATGATCTGCCCGTCAAATCCGCCCACCGCGCGATAGGCCGCGACCCGCAGCAGCATATCGCCGCCACAGGCCGGGATCTCGCCCGCCGGGCGGTGCCATTCGTGATTGCAGAGCGCATTGTAGACCGACGCCTCGGGATGGATCTCCGACCGCCAGCCGGTGACAAGGCCAAGGCTGCTATCGGCTGCGAGCGCGGCCACCGCCGCCTCGATCCAACCCGGCTCGACGATGCAATCGCCGTCGATAAACTGCACCGCGTAGGGCAGGTCCGCACCCAGCGCGTCAAACCCCGCATTGCGCGCCCGCGCCGCCGTGAAGGGTGTGGTTCTGTCGAGTTCCACCACCTCGGCCCCTACTGCGCGCGCCGCCGCCACGCTGCCATCGCTCGATCCGCTATCGACATAGACCAGCCGCAGCCCCCGGCCCTTGAGCGAGGCAAGGCACGCCTCCAGCCGCGCGCCCTCATTGCGCCCGATGATGACCACCGCCACATTCATGGCCTGCCCTCCGGGCGCACCGTCGCGGGCGGGGTGCCGCGCGAATAGCCGTTGAGCAGCTGCGCCAGCCACGCCGCCTCGCGCGCGCTGTCAAATTCCGCCACCACCCGCGCGCGCCCTGCCGCGCCCATGCCCGCGCGCAACGTGCCGTCGCCCAGAACCTCCGCCAGCGCCGCGCGCAAGGCGCGCACATCCCCCGGTGCCACCAACCGCCCGCTCACCCCGTCCTCGACCAGTTCCGCCACGCCTGCGATGCGCGTCGCCACCACCGGCACGCGGGCAGCGAGCGCCTCCATCAGCACCACCGGCAACCCCTCGGCAAAGCTTGGCAGCACCAGCGCGGTGGCCTCCCGCAAGAGCGCCGCCACCTCGTCTTGCGACTTGTAGCCGACGAAATCGACATGGCCGCGCAAGACCTCGGCCCGCGCCTCGAGCGCCGCGCGCTCCGGCCCGTCGCCCACCAGCGTCAGCCGCAATTCGGGATGCGCGCCCACCAGCCCCGCCAGCGCCTCGAACAGCACTGGCACGCCCTTCACCGCCGCCAGCCGCCCGACAAAGACCAGATGCGCCCCCGCCCCCCCGCGCGGCCCGTCGTAAAGCGCCGGGTCCACCCCGCAATGCACGATATGCAGCTTGTGCCAATGCGCAGGGTCTGAGAACACCATCGCCTGAGACCGCGCGAAATGGCTGATGCAGGCCACGAACCGCGCCCGCGCGATCTTTTCATCCAGCCGCCAGTGATGCGGCTCGTAGAAAATATCCGGCCCGTGCAGGGTGAAACTGTAGGGGATGCCCGTCATCTCGGCACAGAGCATCGCCACCGTGCCGCTCGACTTGGCGATATGGTTGTGGATATGGGTGACGCCGCGCGCGCGCAGATGATGCGCCAGCGCGGTGGCCTCGGCCAGATAGACCATCTGATAGGCCAGCGCCCGCAGCCCGCCGGGACTTGTCCGCCACGCCAGCCGCAGCGCGGCAAACCAGCGACCGGGCCGCCGCCACGCGGCCAACAGCGCCGGTATCAGGCGCAGCGACAGCGTCGCCTCCAGCACGTGAAACGTGCGCGCGGCCTCTGCGCGCTGCTCGGGGCCGGTGTGATGCTCCGCCCCCGTGCGCCGCACCGAACAGGTCTCGACCGTCAGGCCCAGCGCCCGCAGCCCCGCCACCTCGCGCTGAATGAAGGTGTCGGTGGCGCGGGGATATTCGCCGGTCAGATAGGCGATGCGCAGGCTCATGTCGCCCCCTCCCGCGCGCGCCGCAGCGCGGTGTCGAAATCCTCCTGCGGCGCCCAACCGAGCGCCGCCTCCGCCGCCGCGATGTCATAGGCCACGGGTGCCATCCGAGCGCGCAGCACGGCAGGCCGCAACAGCCCCGGCACCCGGTCCCCCAAGGGCGAGAGCAGCCACGCCAGCGGCATCATGAGCCGCCAGTTGAATGGCACCACATGCCGTGGCCAGCCGCCCGCGCGCAGCGCCGCGATGAACCGCGCCCGCGTCGGCCGGTCGGCCCCGAGGATATTGAGCGCGCGCCCCTCTCCCGGCATCTCGGCGGCCAGAACGAAGGCCCGCACGCAATCGTCACGCGAGACAAGCGGCACCTCGCCGCGTCGCTCCATCCGCAGCAGAACCCCGCCGATCACCGGCCCCAGATGCGCGTTCCACACCCGTCCCGGCCCGATGATGGCACCGGGCCGCAGGATCGTGTGCCGCAACCCGCTCTCGCGCAGCATTGCCTCCTGCGCGATCTTGGCGCGCGCATAGGCATCGCGCCGAGAGGGCCGCGCCTCCAGCGGCGTGGCCTCGGTCACGATCCCGCCCGCATCCGCGTCATAGACGGCGATGGAGCTTGCCAGCACGACGCGCGGCGGCAGCGCCATCGCCTGCAAACCCGCGATCAGCCGTGCCGTGCCGCCCAGCGTATCGCGCGCCTGCACCTCCACGTCGCCCGAGAGCGATCCGGCGAGATGGATCACGCACTCGGCCCCCTCCAGCACCGCAGAAGGATCGTCGCGCGCAAGATCCAGATCAGCGCGGGTGAGCGCGCGCACCTCGTGCCCCCGCGCCGCCGCCGCGCGCGCCACCGCCCGGCCGAGAAACCCGCCCGCGCCCGTGATGATCAGCCTCAGGCCCATGGCGCAGGCTCCATCGCCGCGCAGCGCGTGACCATCTCGCGCGCGCCGGTGCCCTCGTGAATCGCCAGCACCACCTCGGTCAGGTGCAGCGCCATGGCATTCGTCAACCGACAGGACCGCCCCTCGGCCTGCGCCGCCAGCATCTCGATGGGTCCGAGCGCGAAATTCATCGCCGCCGCGCCCCAGCGCCCGACCTTGGGATGGCTCGGCCCGCGCGCGCGCAGCCGACGCCCCAACGGGGCCTCCATCAGCCGCCGCCGCAGCGTGAACCGCCGGTGGAAGCGCACCGCCGCGCCATTGTCCCAGACCTCGCGCAGCGCCAGCACACCCTTGTCGCCGATCATCCGCAACCGGTGGTCGTGCGGCGCGACGATCGAGCAGGTGAGCCGCGCCACCTCGCCCCCCTCGAAGATCAGCACCGCGACCGAGACATCCGGCGCGCCCGCACCCGTCTCCGGCACCACCTGCGCCGAGGCCGCCACCACCCGCGTGACCGGCCCGAAGATCGCGATGAGCCAGGCCACAACATAGCCTGCATGTTCCAGCGTGCAGCCCACGGCGAATTCGTCACCTGCGGGCCAGGGCGCGCCGCTCTCGCTCTGCCAGAGCCGGTAGGGTGCCTGCGGGATATAGCCGTCATCCATCTCGGCATGGATGAGCCGCACGCGGCCCGCCACACCGCGCCGCACCGCCGCCAGCATCACCTGTGCCGCCTCGCCCAGAACCGAGGCCGGGGCCGACAGATGCCAAAGGCCGCGCGCTTCGGCCAGATCGTGCAGCGCCTGCGCCTGCTCCAGATCGAGTGTCATCGGCTTTTCACACCAGACATGGTGGCCGGCCGCCAGAACGGCACGGCTGACCTCTGCGTGCGAGGCCGGGTTGGTGAGGTTGAGCACCACATCGCCGGGTCTCAACCGGTCAAGCAGCGCCGCGAGCGAGGCCACGCCCTCGACCCCCCAATGTGCCACGAATGCCGCCTGTCGGGCGGCGTCGCGGTCATGCACGCCCACCACCGCAACATCGGGATAAAGCCGCAGCGACCGCATGTAGAGATCGGCCACGAAGCCACAGCCGACAAGCGCCACGCGCCCGGCCACATCCTGCCCGCCTGATCCCGATCTGCCTGCCATCACACGCCCATTCACCATGCCAACATGGCGAGAATCCGACAATATTTCCGCAAAGCCAAGCCATTGCGCGGAAATCCCGAAATCTCCCCGGTTTCGCCCTCTGGCCAACGCGATCCCGCGCGCCTTATACCACCCGTGGCAAAGGAGCACCGCGTGGAATTCCGCATCAAGGACCAGACCCTGCGCATCGCCCCGCGCGACCGCGCCGCCCTTCTGTCAGAGGTGGCGCGCCGGTTCGCTGCGGGTGAGGGGTTTGCGCTCGCCACGCTCAACCTCGACCACCTTGTGAAGCTGCGCGCCGATCCTGCGTTTCTCGACGCCTATGCGCGCCATGACCTGATCGTGGCCGATGGCAACCCGGTGGTGTGGCTCTCGCGGCTCGCGCGCCGTCCGGTCGGGCTTGTGCCCGGTGCCGATATGGTTGCGCCGCTTGCGCGCCTGGCCACCGAGGCGGGCCACACCGTTGCGCTTGTCGGCAGCACCGAGGCGGCCCTGCAAGGGGCCGAAGAGGGGTTGCGCGCCGAAGTGCCCGGGCTGCGCGTTGCCGCCCGCATCGCGCCGCCCATGGGGTTTGATCCCACGGGGCCGCAGGGCGCGGCGGTGATCACGGCGCTGCGGCAATCCGGCGCGCGGCTCTGCCTGCTGGCGCTTGGCGCACCGAAGCAAGAGATTTTCGCCGCCCGCACCCGTGCCGCCCTGCCACAGATTGGCCTTGCCGGGATCGGGGCCGGTCTGGACTTTCTCGCCGGGACACAGCACCGCGCGCCGCGCCTTGTGCGCCGCCTCGCGCTTGAATGGCTGTGGCGGATGCTCTCGCAGCCGCGTCGCCTCGGGCCGCGCTACGCGCGCTGCGCGGCGTTGCTGCCCGGCCTCGCGCTTGACGCGCTGCGCCTCCGGGCGCGCCCCTGAGCCCTCAACCGAACACCGCCGGCAAAGGCGCGCGCGCCAGCACCGCATCATAGACCGCGCGCACCTGCCGCGCCTTCGCCTCCCATGTCGCCTGCGCCCTCACCCAATCACGGCCCGCCCAACCCATGGCGGCCAGCCCCGCGCGGTTCTGCGCCGCACGCTCGAACGCACCGGCAAACCCGGCAACAATCGAGGCCCGCGTGCCAAGCGGCACCTTCATGCCGCGCCCCTCGGCCACCAATTCGCCCGGTCCGGCATAATCGACGATGAGCGGCGGCACGCCCAGCGCCATCGCCTCCAGCACCACGCCACCACCGAACTCGCGCACCGACGGAAAGGCAAAGAGATGACAGGAGGCAAGCACATCCTGCACAACCTCATGCGCCAGCCAGCCGTGAAACCTGACCCGGTCCGCCACACCAAGGCCCGCCGCCTGCGCGCGCAGATCGCCCATCATCGGCCCGTCACCCACGATGTCGAGCACCAGCCGCCCGTCGCGCAGCATCGGCGCCGCCGCCTCGATCAGCATGTCCGGCCCCTTGTAGGGCACCAGCCGCCCGACGAACGCGGCGCGCAGCGGGCCGCCCTCGGCATGGGCCGCCAACCGCGAAAACCGCATCGGATCAATGGCGTTTTCCGGCAGATAGACCGCCTTGGCCTGTGCCCATTTCGGCAACTCTCCCAGCGTGTGCCGAGAGCCTGCGAGGATTGCGGTGGCGTGGCGCAGGGTCGATGCGCGCCCCGGCAGCGCCTTGTAGGCGCCGCGCAGATAGCTCAGATATTCCCGCTCGCGCCGCCGCTCGGCATCGAACGCCCTGGGCCATGGCACCCCGCCATTGAGCGGCCCAAGGACGAATGGCACCCCCGCGCCCGCGCACCGCCCCGCCAGCGATGAGGAGATCGTCGGGCTGAGCGGCGTGATCCGGTGCACGATATCCCATGCCCCGGCGCGGATCTCGGCTCCGAAGCGCCGCCAGACCAGATGCTCGAACCACGGATAGCTCAGCGCGCTCAGCGCCTGCACCATGGTCCAGCCCTTGCCCTCGCCCATGCGCAACCGCTCACCCAAGCGCCACACGGGCCGCGCCAGCGCCTCGGATTCGATGGCGGTGAAATCGCGCCCCTCCGCCAGCCCGGCCCGCAAGAATGCCTCGCGGTTGCGCACCTGCGTGACGATATGGACATCCGCCACCGCGCGCAGCGCCGTGGCCAGCGACCAGCCGATCAGCGGCACCGAGACCCATTCGGGATTGGCGGCCTCGGCAATGGCCAGAACGCGCGGGCGGGGCATGTCCGGCCTCACATCAACGGCTTCCAGCCAAGGCCGCGCCGCGCCCCGGCCTCGACCGGGTCGTCCACTGCGTCAACGCCCTGCCGTCGCACCTGTTCGCCAAGCCCCAGCACCGCCCCGGCCAGAAGCCATGTCAGCGGCATCAGCGTTGCGTTGGGGATCAACTCGATCAGGTTGATCGCCAGCAACAGCGCGACCGGCCCCACCAGCGGCCCCGCGCCCAAACTTGCCAGCCCGGCCCCCCGCGCCCAGAGCAGCAGCACCGGCAGCGCGATCAGGCCGAACTCGGCCAGATAGCCCACCCAGCCGAAAATCCCGATCAGGATGATCCAGCGCCCGTCCGACACGGTCATGATCGCCCCGCTGACGGGGTCGAAAATCTGGTTGCGCCCCCAGCTTCCCCAGCCGAACACGGGCTTTTCCTGCGCGCGCGCCAGCAGGATATCCTCGTTGTCGAACCGGAATTGCAACGACGCCGCCCGATCCGGGTCAATCCCCGCCGCCTGTTCCAGCAGCCAGTCCACCGGCACATGGCCCGCCCCCTTCAGCACCGGATAGGAAATCGCCACAACCATCATGATCCCCGCGATCCGCACCTGTAGCCGCGTCGGCAGAAACAGCGCCAGCGGCGCAAGGTAAAGCCCGTAAAGCAGCGAGGCGAGTGATTTCGCCAGCACCAGCACGGCCCCGAGATAGAGCGCCGCCACCAGCCACAGAACGCGCTGCCGCCCATCGGCCTCGCGCGCCAGCGCCAGCGCGCAGGTGATCGCCATGACGGTAAAGAACGCCGCCCACAGCCCGTGATACAGGAACACGATGGGCCGGAACCCGCCTTGCCGGATCATCTGGTCGAACATGTGCTGGAAATACCCGTAGACCCATATGTTGAGCTGCGGCGACAGCCGCACCTCGACCAGCATCGGCACCGAGTAGATCAGCCCCCCGACGGCAATCGCCAGCACCAGTTCGCGCAGGCCCCGCGCCGTGGCCAGATGCGCGCGCGCCAGAAGAAACGGCATGAGCAGGATGAATTGCAGCAGGACGAGCGCCACCATATCCTTGATCCCCAGCCCCGGCAGGCCGATGCGTCCGAAAAACACCTCCTCGGTATTGGTCGCCACGGTTGCGATGGGACTCAGGACAAACAGCGCCACCAGCGCCCGCGCCAGAACCCCCTCCGGCAGAAGCGGACGGCGCACGCGCTCTTTGCCGCAATGATAGAGGCAGATCAGAAAGGTCGCCACGCTTGGCAGCGACTCCTTGGACAGCGGCGGCATCATCGGGAAATCGAACGCCGCAGGCGGCGGCGGCAGGAACAGAAACGCCCCCAGCAGCGACCACACCAGCGCACGTTCCAACGGCCAGCGACGGAACATCACCAGCGTCACCAGCGGCCAGAGCGCCAGCATCAGATATGCGAACCCGTTGGGCATGATGCGCCGGGCACCTCGTTTCTCTTGCCGTGCGGACCGGGATCACCCGTCCCACAGGCCAAGCGTGCCTCAGTTCTTACGCAGCAAGAGGGCAGCATTCCAACGATTTCAGGGCAAGCCGCGCGATCGTGCTCAGCAGCCGGTGCCGCACAGCACCACCCGCACCGTGCGCAGCATCACCATCAGATCGGTTCCAAGCGACAGGTCGCGGAAGTATTGCGCGTCAAACCTCGCCCGGTCGGCAAAGCTGCTTTCGTTACGCACCGAGGTCTGCCAGAACCCGGTTATACCGGGGCGCAGCGCGTAATAGGCCGTGCCGGGATAGATGGCTTGCTGGTCAGGCATCATCGGGCGTGGACCCACCATCGACATCTCGCCCCTCAGCACGTTCCACAACTGGGGCAACTCGTCGATCGAGGTTTTCCGGATGATCCGCCCCACCCGCGTGATCCGGGGATCATCGCGCAGCTTCTGGTTTTCGTCCCATTCGCGGCGGCGCTCCGGGTTCGCATCGAGATAGGCCCCAAGGCGCGCATCCGCATCCGCCACCATGCTGCGCAACTTCCACATGCGGAAGAGCCGCCCGCTACGCCCGACGCGCGGCTGGGTGTAGAAGGGTGATTTCCCGTCGAGCATGATCAGCGGGCAAAATACCCCCACAATCACAAGTGCGACCGGCGCAAGCAGGAGGACAATGGCAATATCGAACACCCGCTTGACCACACGGTCATAAACACCATCACTCTTTTGCCGAACAGGGCCGTTTTGAATAAAATTCGAAAGATCAACGCGGTTCGAGCCCGCAGTATCCACGACCGACATGGCAGCAACTCCCCAGCAGAAACCAGCACTCTCGTGACTTCTGACACCATAAATGACGCCTCGCCGACCCCCCGGCGAAACAAGACCTTTCGTGGATCGAAATGAGGCAAGACCGTGTCGGACGACCCCGACGAATTACACACGCATTCCGAACCCCAGCCGCATATGGCATCACCCGGCTCGCCGCTTCGGCCTTCCAGTAACGTCATGCCCCCACATGCCAGTCACAGGAATTTATCCAAGAACCAAGTAGACTTAGGCAATATGCCCCCGCCATTTTTCGCGGTCAAGACTCTGAGAAAAATACAACTTTTACGATATCGGCCATCGTGAAAAATATAACTTCCTCGAGTTGCCCTGCCATGACTTTGCCATTTTGACTGGCGTGCCTGCCCAAACGATCAGCCCAAAAACGGCCACATTGTTGCCTGGTTTCGATCTTCGATCGCTTCCATCTCCACACCAGTTTTCCCGCCCGGACCGACAAACTGTTTCCGATTTTCGGTCAGCGCTGATATATGTATTCGACTGTTTCCTGAGAACGGAGAATGCGGCAGTAAAACTCCCCATTACGCAGCGTTACGTCCGCATTTCGCTCCAAAAGGGACGGGTGCGGCACGGGCGTGGGGCGGCGGATGACCGCGACCCGGGATCGTCACATTTTCGACAATTTTAAGCCGAGTGCCAAAAGCCGCCGTCGCGCGACAGAACGCCCCCGCGCCCCGGAAGTGGCGCGAATCACTCGCGTGCAGGCACGAAAAAGCCGCCCGGCAGGGACCGGGCGGCGCGTCTCTCTGGGCCGCAGGTATCAGGCGCGCACAAGCGCCTCATAGGCCTGAGAGACCTCGCGGGTCATGGCGCCCACCTCGAAAGTGTAATCGCCGATCTGCCCCACAGGCGTCACCTCCGCGGCGGAGCCGGTCAGCCAGCACTGCTCGAAACCTTCCAGTTCCTCGGGCATGATATGGCGCTCATGCACCTTGATCTGACGATCCTTCAGCATTCCGATCACCGTCTGCCGCGTCAGCCCGTTGAGGATCGCATCCGTCAGCGGCGTGTGCACCTCGCCATCCTTGACGAAAAAGATGTTGGCCCCCGTCGCCTCGGCCACGTAACCACGATAATCGAGGAACATGGCATCCGAGCAGCCCTTGGCCTCGGCGGCGTGCTTGGACATGGTGCAGATCATGTAGAGCCCAGCCGCCTTGGCCGCGACGGGGATGGTCTCGGGGCTCGGGCGCTTCCACTTGGCGATATCGAGCTTGGCACCCTTCATCTTGGCGTCGCCATAGTAATTCCCCCATTCCCATGCTGTCGCCGCCATGCGGATCGGGTTGCGCGCGGCGGCCACCCCCATATCCTCGCCCGCGCCGCGAAACGCCACCACGCGAACATAGGCGTTGCTGAACCCGTTGGCCTCCAGAACCGCGCGCTTGGCCGCTTCGATCTCGTCCACCGTGTAGGGGATCGGCATGTCCATCAGCTCGCCCGATTTCAGCAAGCGTTCGGAATGGGCGCGGCTTTTGAACACCTTGCCATCATAGCAGCGCTCGCCCTCGAAGACCGAGCTTGCATAATGCAGCGCGTGGGTCAGGATATGCACGTTGGCATCCCGCCAGTCGATGAGTTTGCCATCCATCCAGATCTTGCCGTCGCGGTCGTCGTAACTTGCCATGATCCCATCCTCACGGGTTGAATTTTTCATTTATTGCGTGAATTATGGCCATAACGGACATTAAATTACGCAGTTTCTGAAAGTTGCTACCGATTCGATCTTGGAATGTCAATAAAGCTGACTTAATATCGGGCTGTAACGGGTGAATTGTGAACGGAGCAGTGCCATGGCCGAGATGCAGGGCGGCGAAAACCTCTTGTTTCTCACCGATGAGCAATTGCGTCAGGGCATCGAAGCGATGTTCTTTGCCTATCGCGGCTTTACCGCCGATCCGGACCGCATCCTTGCCACCATGGCCTATGGGCGCGCCCATCACCGCGCGCTCCACTTCATCGCCCGCAATCCCGGCACCACCGTGAACAACCTGCTCGCCATTCTCGGCGTGACCAAGCAATCGCTGAACCGCGTGCTGCGCACCCTGATCGAGGATGGTCTGGTCGAAAGCCGGGTTGGCGCGAACGATCGGCGCGAACGGCACCTGACTTTGACCGAGGCGGGCCTGGCACTGGAACGCAAGCTGTCGGATGCCCAGCGCGCGCGCATGCGTGCCGCCTATCGCGCCGCCGGTCCGCAGGCGGTCGCGGGCTTTCGGCAGGTGCTCGAAGCAATGATGGACCCCGACATGCGCCGCCGCTACCATGCCATCAGGGAGTCCGACACATGAGCGAACCTGCGCCGCATCTTCTGATCGTCGACGATGACGAACGCATCCGGGACCTGCTTCGCAAGTTCCTCATGCGGCACGGCTTTCTTGTCTCCGTGGCCCGCGATGCGGGCCATGCGCGGCGTGTGCTCGCGGGGCTTGATTTCGACCTCATCGTGCTCGACGTGATGATGCCCGGAGAGAGCGGCGTCGATCTGACCCGCACCCTGCGCGAGAGCCGCACCACCCCCATTCTGCTGCTCACCGCCAAGGGCGAGGCCGCCGACCGCATCGAGGGGCTGGAGGCGGGGGCCGATGATTATCTCCCGAAACCGTTCGAGCCGCGCGAACTCTTGCTGCGGATCAACGCCATCCTGCGCCGGATGCCCGAACCGGAACCCGAGGAAATCCAGCCCCGCGCCCTGCGCATGGGCCCCGTTCGCTACGATATCGAGCGTGCCGAGCTGACGCGTGGCGGTGCGCCGGTCAAGCTCACGACGACCGAGGTGCAGCTCATGCGCATCTTCGCGGACAATCCGCGCCAGGCGATCAGCCGCGCCCGCCTTGTCGAGGAGTTGGGCCGCGATAACGGGCAGGCGCAGGAACGCGCCGTCGATGTGCAGATCACCCGGTTGCGCCGCAAGATCGAGACCGACCCGAAACAGCCGCGCTACCTGCAAACCGTGCGCGGCGAGGGCTATATGCTCGCGCCCGACTGAGGCGACACATTCAGACACGCATATGTGAAGGTCGGGAACGGGTTTCCCGTTGCAATCACATCTCCGGAACGGTTTTCTGCATTTGCCCGATCTGGGCGGACAGCGTTTTCAGGGAGTGATCCAACATGCCATTCAACAGGTTTCTCGGTGCCGCCGGCCTCATGCTCATCAGCAGTGCCGCGCTCGCCGCCCCCGTCTCCGTCACCACCGTTCTCGACCCGCAGGAGCAGATGCGTTTCGAGATGGGCGACGGCACGCCGCATTTCGTCCTCGCCGTGCGCCGTGAGGGCGTCTCCGAGGGTGAGGGTGCGCTTGCCGGGGCAAAGGTCACCGAATTCGGCTGGCACGACATTCAGCCCCCCATGGGCGGCGACCCGCGCGGCTATCTGCGCTTCGAGGCGGAAAACGGCGATGTGGCCATCGTCAAGTTCACCGTGCGCGCCGTGTTCATGAAGGGTGCGGACAAGCCCGAACTGCACGATGACGGGTTCTGGGAACTTGTGAACGGCACCGGCCAGTTCGAAGGCAAGCGCGGCGTCGGCGTGATCAAGATCGAACCTGCGGAAGGGCCCAAGCGCCTGTTCACGCTCACCGGCGAGATCGGCGACAAACCCTGATCCGTCTGCGCCGCCAACAGGAAAGCCCCCGGCACGAGCGGCCGGGGGCTTTTTCATTGCTGGCAGGTGTCAGACAAAGTCGAAGCTGTCTGCCCCGATTTCAGCGGCGGTCAGGCCCACAAGGCGCACGGTGGCCCCGTCCAGCGTGAACTCGGCCACGCCGCCGACATCGGCAAGGCCAAGCGCCGCGAAATCGAGCGCTGCGCCGCCAGTCTCGATGCGGATACGGTCAAGCCCGACCTCGAAATCCTGCACGAGATCAAGATCGCCCGCTGCGACGCCGGAGAACACGAACACATCCGCGCCCGCGCCGCCCCACATCGTGTCCGACCCGGTCCCGCCGTCGATGGTGTCAGACCCGGTGCCGCCGCCGAGGATGTCGTTGCCGGCGTCGCCCGACAGGCTGTCAGCGCCCGCACCGCCCCAGAGCTGATCGTCGCCGTCGCCGCCATCCAGCGTGTCGTCACCGTCAAAGCCACCAAGCGTGTCGTTGTCCGCGCCGCCGATGAGACTGTCATCGCCCAGACCGCCCCACATCTCGTCATCGCCCGCGCCACCATCGAGCGTGTCGTTATCGGCAGCACCTCCCAGCGTATCGTCTCCGGCACCGCCCGACAGGTTGTCATCGCCCGCAGCGCCCCAGATCTGATCGGCGCCTGCGCCACCGTCGAGCGTATCGTTGCCCGCACCGCCGCCCAGCAGATCGTTGCCGTCGCCGCCACGGAGCAGGTCATTGCCCGCGCCGCCGAACAGGTCGTCATCGCCCGCACCGCCCTCGACCGTGTCGTTGCCGACACCACCGCCGATGAGATCATTCCCGCCCGCGCCCACAAGGCTGTCGTCGCCATCAAGCCCGAAGATCGTGTCAGCCGCGCCGCTGCCGGTGATCGTATCACCCGCGCGCCCGCCAAGCGCCACACCGCTGCCCGGTTCAAGCAGCAGATCGCGCCCGAAGTCGAGATCATAGAGCACCGTGTTGCCATCGCCCTCGAAGGCCACCACCAATTGGGCATTGCCCGTGGCGCTCTCCTCGGCGGGGATGAACTGCATGGTTTCGGGGCTGATGTTCCCGTTTGCCTCGGCGTCGATATACTGCTCGAAGACCGGCGCGGTCGGGTCGGTCACGTCGAAGATCAGGATGCCGTTGTCGCGCTCCAGCCCGACAAAGACATAATAGCGCCCGCCAACCTCACCCACGGCGATGGCCTCCGGCTCCACGCCCTTGTCGTCCGAACGCCCGTCAAAATCCCCGTTGGACTGGTTGAAGAGATCGGGTCGGATTTCCGCGATGAGTTGCGACAGAAGCGACCCGCTGTCAAAGGCCACCTCACCCGCCGCGTTGTAGATCGTGAACGAGCGCGACCCGTAATGGAAAAGCTGGTCGAAATCGCCATCGCCGTCGGTGTCGCCGATATCGGTGCGCACGTTGAGCCGTCCGAGATTCTCGTCAAGCTGCAACAGGTCTGCGTTCGGAAAGGCCGTCGGATCGAGATCGAGGCTACGGACACGCGCCTCGGTCGCGTCGCGTGCGTCACCCTCGTTGGCGGTAAAGATGAAGGTCTCCCCACCGATCTCGACCGCCGTAATCGCATCGGGCTGACGCATCCCGAAAAGGTTGTCGTAGTTTTGCAGGTTGATCGCGTTGTCGCGGTTCGACGCGTCGATCTCAAAGCCCGGCAGCGACCGGTCAACGAGGCCAAAGCTGCGGATCTCGGTCACGGTGTTGGTGGTGAGATCCAGCACCGCACCAGCACCGCATAGGCATTGGCCTCCTGCAACACGACCCAGGCCGTCTCGCCCCCCGGCAGGACGGTGATGTATTCCGGCTCCAGATCCTCCGAGGCAGACTTGCCCGGCTCGATCAACACGCCCGCTTCGCGCAGCGCGTCCTCCTGCCCGTCAAACGCGGTGAAGTCGAGCGTGGTCGCTGTGGCATCCGCTGCACCACCCGAGACGTCGATGATCGACACCCCGCCCAGCGGATCGACGCCGCCCGTCGGTTCGCCCTCATTGGCCACGAGAATACGCGTGCCGTCGGGGGTAAAGGTCACCATGTCGGGCAGGTTGCCCACCTCGACGGTGTTGAGCAGGTTGCCCTCGGTGTCAAATATCGCCACGACGCCATTCGCCTCGGCAGGTGTCACCGAAATTGCCGCCGCGATCAATCCGCCCTGCACGGCCACCGACTGCACGCTGTCGAAATTCGCCACCTGCGTCAGGTCGAAAGACTCGAGCTTTTCGCCCGTCGCCATGTCGAACACGTCGATCACGTCCTGCGCGTCATTGGTGACATAGGCGCGCCCGTCCTCGACGGCGACCACTTCCGAGCCCCCGGTAAAGGTTTCGGTCTCGCCACTGAGGAATTCCGCTCCGATCTCGATATCGAGCCGGTTTTCCGTCTCGTCGAGCAGGATGCGGTCGATCCCGCCGTTGCGCTCAAGCTGCACGATGCGCAGGTCGTTGAACACATCCGTCTCGGCCATGGCAAAGCTGTCGCCGTCCGAGAAATTGTTGGTCATGAAGTCCGCAAGCGCTTCCTGCTCGCCCAGGATCGCCGGATCGTCCGGGTTGGTGGTGGTGCCGCCATCCTGCGTCACATAGGAAATGTCGGTGGCCAGTTCCCGGAACGGGTAGCCGTCGCCGTTCTGCTCGACAAGGAAATCGAGCGTGACCATGCGGATGCTCTCGGGGGCGGCGTCGGTAAATGCCCCGTCGCGGTAGATCACGATGTCATCGCCGGTCGCGGGGTCAATGAGCGCGATTGTCTGGATGCGCTCGCCCGCCACCTCGACCGCGGGCATGCCCGTGTCAGGATCGACCACGAAAGCACCGGTATCGTCGGTCACAAGCCGCTGCGCCGGTGCGCTCTCGTCAAAGCTGACGCGGAAGCCGCCGATCTGGAAGAACCGGCCCGGCGTCGCGCCTGCGGCGGTATTGGTTGCCGCCACGCCGTGTTCGAGGATCATCAAAAGACCCTCGGGCGTCAGCGACACCATGATCAACTGGTTGTCGAACCGCAGCGAGTTCTGGATATCGAGCAGCGAGATTTGCCCGTCCCCTTCATCGGTGCCGGTATCGGTCGACGAGCCGATTTCGGCGCGGATACCGCCACCGTTCTTGAACGAGATCATGACCGTATCATCGGCCTCGCGCGCGGCCTCGAGATTGGCATCTGCGGTCAGGTTGCCAAGGTTGCTCTCCTCGGTGCGCACCGTCTCGCGGCGGCCGTCAAGGAACACGTCGTGATTGCCGAAGATCACCGCGTCGGCGGCCTCGACAATGGCCCCCACGGCGGTGGTGAGGTCCTGCACGATATCGGCCTTGACCGATCCCGCGATGGCCTCCTCCAGCGTCGCGGCCCCGGTCACGTCCAGCACGCCCTGCGCATCGGTGGCAAAGGCCCCCGACACGGCGGCGTCGATCGACTCGACGATCAGCACGCCGTTGTCGTCGAACTCGACCACCAGACGCCCGACATAGCTGTATTCCTCATCGGTCGAGACGATGGCGACCGGGTTGCCACCCGCGTCGGTGGTCAGGAACGGATAGCCCTCGCGCGCCGTGTCGCCCTCGCGCAGCCGGTCCTCGGCATCCGCCTGAAGCGTGCTCGACCCGCCCGCGATGATGATGTCCACCCCGTCGAGCAATCCGGCCAGTTCCTTTTCCAGCGCGATCTGCTGAAGATGCGAGGTCAGGATGATCTTGTTCGCACCTGCGGCAATCAGCGCGTCGATCTGCGGCTGGATCGCGGCGGCCAGCGCCGCCATGTCGGTCGCGCCGCCGGTGGTTTCCTGAATACCGCCGGTCGAGGAAATGCTGGCGATGATCTGCGTCGTGGCACCCACGATCCCGACCAACTCACCGTTCACATCGACGATGGTCGCGGGCGCGATGGCCGGTCCGATATTGCGCGCCGCAAGGTCAGCGACCGATTCGGCAAAGCTTGCCGCGTCGAGGATCTCGTCGGTGAACAGCCGCCCGAGAGACCCGTCGCCCGAAAAGTCGATATTCGAGGACAGGTAGGGGAACAGCGCGCCGGTCCAGCCGATCGCGCCATTGCCGCCCGAGGCATTGATGATGCCCGCCAGCGCATTGGTGCCCGCATCGAACTCGTGATTGCCGAGCGCCGAGGCGTCAAAGCCGAGCACGTTCATGATCATGACATCCACGCGGCCCACGCCCGCGCCGAGGTTCACATTGACCTCGCCCAGCTCGATCCCCTGCACCTCGGTCACGAACCGGACGAAGGCATCGCTCAGCACCGGGGCCAGCGTCGGATCGGCGGCGGTCGAGAAGAACGGTCCGGGAATGAAATTGTCGCCCGCCGAGATCAGCAGCGTATTGGCAAACGTGTCTTCCAGCGTATCGACGATCGCGGCAAAGTTCGGCGCGTTCTCGAGTGCGGCAACGCCGCCTTCAAGGTCGCTCGCATGGAGCAGTTGAAGCGTATAAGCCATCGGAAATCCCACCCGGTTTGAGAATGAAGCTGCGGGTGTGATAGTGTCGCTCTGTGACAGCGGGATGAGGAAAACGTAACGGGTTTGTATCAGCGGACACCCTCGTGTGCCGCTTGCCCCGAAGGCGCGCGCGGCCTAGGGTCTGCGCAACCAGATCGAGCGCCGCGAACCCGTCATGCCCCGCCTGCTCCTCCCCGTCCTCGCCGCGCTCGCCCTTGCGGCCTGCGCGCCACAGGGTCCCGCGCCCCGTGCGCCCGCAGACCTGGCCCCGGCCCCGCCCGGCGCGCCGCCCGGCACCTGCTGGGGCAAGGAGGTCGCCCCGGCGGTGATCGAGACCGTGACCGAACAGGTCGAAATTGCCCCGCCCAGCTATGGCCCGGACGGCAGGATGACAGCCCCTGCGCGCTATGCCACGGAAACACGGCAGGTGATCGTCAACGAGCGTCAGGTGCTCTGGATCGAAACCCCCTGCCCCGATGTCATGACGCCCGAATTCATCTCCTCGGTGCAGCGCGCACTGGCGGTGCGGGGTGAGTATCGCGGCCCCGTGACCGGCACGCTCGACCCCGCCACGCGCGACGCGATCCGTCGCCATCAAGTGCCGCTCGGCATCGACAGCGACACGCTCGCGCTCTCGACCGCGCGCAGCCTCGGCCTCGTTGCCGTGCCGCGCCCGGAGTGATCATCATTCGTTGTCGCGCAGCCAGGCGGGGCGCAGCGCGATGACGGTGGGCCGCTCGGGCAGCGACCGCAGCGACACCTCCACCTCGTTCGCGCCGGGGCGCTCGATCACGAACCCCTCATCTTCCATCCCGCGCAGGAACCGCTCCAGCGTCATGTCGGTAAACCAGTGCATCGGCAGGATGACGCTGGCCTTTACCCGACGCATGACGCTGATCATGCTGTCCACCGCCATGGTATAGCCACCATCGACCGGCACCATCACCACATCCATGCGCCCGATCGCGGCATATTGCTCGTCCGTGGGCTCGTGATGCAGATGGCCCAGATGCGCGATACAGAGCCCTTCCGTCTCGAAAACGAAGATCGAATTGCCATTGCGCTCGCGCCCGGTCTCGCCCAGCCGGATATCGGTCGGCACGTTGCGCACCAGCATGGCACCAAGGTCAAGATGATGCTCGACCCCCTCCCCGAACGGGCCCCAGCCCGGCAGGACATGCGGGATGCGCGGATCTGGGTTGGCGGTGAAATGGGTGGAATGGGCGTGGTTCATGGTGGCAATGTCGGGGATGAAATCGGCACTGCCCAAAAAGCCGGCGTAATCCGTCACCGCAGAAAGCCCACCCCCGAGGATGAGAAAACTGGCATGGCTGACATAGCGGATGCGCACGGTGTAATCGGGCAGCGGCGCGCGAAAGCTGGCCTTGTGCAGATACGCCACCCCCGGCGTATTCTCCGCCACGGCAATGCAATGGCTCGGGCGTCGGTCCTGCGCGAAGGCGGGCGTGGTCAGGATGAAAAGGGTCAGGGTCAGGGCAAGCCGGATCATGGCACATCTCCTCTTGTCCCGAGGAGAATAGCACGGATTTGCGCAAGGTCAGGGTCTGACCGTCACCGGTGGTGAAAGTCCCGCCCATTCAGGTCTGTCAGGATCTCCCCCTCGATCATTTTTGCGGTTTTCTTCCGGGGCGCACATTTCAGAGCCCAAGGTCTTCCGGGATGGAGGCCATCCTACCGCGGGTCAGCAGGATGGCCAGAGTGAAGGAGCCGCGCGCCCCGGCGAGGAGCACGAGGCGGGCGGCCATGCCGCGCTGGTGGCAACACTTGTCGAGGCCAGGGCCGTTCCCGGGATCAACTGATCTCTCCCGCAGCCGGGGCGAGAGCGGCCACGGGCGTGCCTGCTCTCGCCCTTGTCATGACACAGATCAAGGCGGTCTTCATGCCGTTTGCGCCATGGTTTACCGAACGTCGCGCACACGGAGGACCCAATGTTTCGCCTCGGCCTTATCCTGCATCTCTTCATCGGCTCCACACTTGCGGGCTCGGCCGTCATCGCCGCGCTGGTGATGGGGTTCGATACGCTTTACCCCATCATGATCGCCGCCGCGCTCGGCTTTGTCGTCGCCGTTCCGGTCACGTGGCTGGTGACGAAGAAACTTTACGAGACGCGCTGACGGTCCCCATTTCCCGCCGCGCCACCGCGCCCTAGATTGGCCGGCATGAACGCCCTGCCCGCCCCGATTTCCCGATGGTTCGCCGCCCGTGGCTGGCAGGTGCATTCGCATCAGGCGGCAATGCTGGCGCGCGCGCATGACCCCGCGACGCTGATCATCGCGCCAACCGGGGGCGGCAAGACGCTGGCGGGGTTCCTGCCGACGCTGGTTGATCTCTGCGAGACGCCCCGCGCGGGGCTGCACACGCTCTATATCTCGCCGCTCAAGGCGCTCGCCGCCGATATCAGGCGCAACCTGACCGGCCCGATTGCCGAGATGGGCCTTGATATCCGCGTCGAGGACCGCACCGGCGACACCTCCGCGCATGTCAGGCGCCGTCAGCGCGCCGACCCGCCGCATATATTGCTCACCACGCCCGAAAGCCTTGCGCTTCTGCTGTCCTATGAGGACGCACCACGCATCTTCGGCGGCCTCACCCGCGTGATCGTCGATGAAATCCACGCGCTGGCCGAATCGAAGCGCGGCGATCAGCTGATGCTCGCGCTCTCCCGGCTTCAGGCGCTTTGCCCCGGCCTGTGCCGCGTGGGCCTGTCGGCCACGGTCGAGGATCCGCCGGCACTTGCGCGGTTTCTCGGTCACGGGGCGGAGCCTTGCGCGATCCTTCAGGCCGCCCCCGGCCCCGAGCCGGATATCGCCATGCTCGACGTGGGCGCAGCCCCGCCCTGGGCCGGGGGCGGCGCGGCCCATGCGATCCCCGCCGTGCTCGACGCCATTCGCGCGCATCGCACCACGCTTGTTTTTCACAACACCCGCGCGCAGGCCGAGATATTCTTTCGCAACCTGTGGCTGGCCAACGATGATGCGCTACCCATCGCCATTCACCACGGCAGCCTTGACCGCGAACAGCGCGCCCGCGTCGAGGCGGCGATGGCAGCGGGTGCCTTGCGCGCGGTCGTCTGCACCGGCAGCCTCGATCTGGGGCTTGACTGGGGCGACGTGGACCTCGTGATCCAGATCGGCGCGCCGAAAAACGTCAAGCGGCTGGTGCAGCGCATCGGGCGCGCCAATCACCGCTATAACGCACCCTCCAAGGCGCGGCTGGTGCCCGCCAACCGCTTCGAGGTGGTGGAATGTCTGGCCGCGCTCGAGGCGGTGCGCGCGCATGATCTCGATGGCGCGCCGCGCGGGGCGGGGCCGCTTGACGTGCTGTGCCAGCACATCCTCATCCGTGCCTGTGCGGGGGCCTTTGACGCGGGCGCGCTTTATGAGGAGGTGCGCGGCGCGGGGCCATATGCCACGCTCTCGCGCGCGGATTTCGACGCCTGTCTCGAGTTCTGCGCCACGGGGGGCTATGCTCTGCGCGCCTATGACCGCTGGCAGCGCCTGCAACAGCGCGCCGACGGGCTCTGGCAATTGCGCGACCCGCGCAGCGCCCGCCTTATCCGCATGAATATCGGCACGATCCAGGATACCGATACGCTCAAGGTGCGGATGAAGCGCGCGCGCGGCGGCGCGCCCTTGGGCGAGATCGAAGAGGGCTTTGCCGCCACGCTCAGCCCCGGCGACACCTTCCTGATGGGCGGTCAGGTGGTGCGGTTCGAGGGTTTGCGCGAGATGGTGGTGGAGGTGAGCCGCGATCCGGGGCGCACGCCGAAAATCGCCACCTATATGGGCACGAAATTCGCCACCTCGACCCAGCTTTCAGACCGAATTCTTGCGCTGCTCGCCCGGCCCGACTGGCCCGATCTGCCCGCGCCGGTGCGCGATTGGCTGCACCTGCAACGCGAGGTGTCGGAGATGCCCGCGCGCGAGCGGCTTCTGATCGAGAGCTTTGCCCATGAGGGGCGCGAACATGCCTGCGTCTACGGCTTCTCGGGGCGCAACGCGCAGCAGACGCTGGGGCTTTTGCTGACCAAGGAGATGGAGGCCGAGGGGCTGGCACCCATGGGCTTTGTCGCCACCGATTACGCCACGCTGATCTGGGGGCTGGAACCGCTCATTGAGGCCGCGCCGCTTCTGGCCCCTGGCCGACTGCGCGGGGGGCTGGAAAGCTGGCTCATGGGCAACGCGGTGATGAAGCGGACTTTCCGCGCCTCGGCCACCATCGCGGGCCTTATCCAGCGCAACAGTCCGGGCGCGCGCAAGAGCGGGCGGCAGGCGACGGTCTCGTCGGATATCCTCTATGACACGCTGGTGAAATACGACCCCGACCACCTTCTGTTGCGGATCACACGGGCCGAGGCGATGCGCGGCCTTGTCGATTTCGGCCGCATCGAGGAGATGCTGGCGCGCATCGGCCCGCGCATCACCCTGCGCCGCCTGCCGCGCATCTCGCCGCTGGCCGCACCGCTCTTTCTGGAGGCGGGGCGCGTGCCGGTGGCGGGCGCGGCGCAAGAGCGGCTTCTGGCGGAGGAAGCCGCGCGGTTGATGGCCACGGCGGGGCTTGTCCCCTGAACCACAGAAATCACGCGCCGCTCCACCCAACCCCCTTGCCAAGCCCCCGGCTGGGGTATATGCGCCCGTCTCACGGTCGGAGTGTAGCTCAGCCTGGTAGAGCACTGTCTTCGGGAGGCAGGGGCCGGAGGTTCGAATCCTCTCACTCCGACCAATGATTCCCGGATCTCACCAGCGTTTCAAACAGGGTGCGGCGGTTCGAGGAATAACATTCATCGAGGTTATCACGCCTTTTCCGGGAACAACCAGCCCGAAACCGGAATGACAGCGCGCGTGACAACCGGGATCAGCAGCAGCCCGGCGGCCAACCCGACAAGGCCATCAAGCCCGGCGGTCACGGCCCATCTCACCAGCCCCCTGGCCGAGACGACCGCCTCCGCCGCCAGCGTCGCCGCGTGCTTGATCTGCTCATAAGGCAGGTGCCAGCCCAGATCGTGCAGCCCGTGCACGAGGATGCTGCCGCCCACCCACAGCATGGCAAAGGTGCCGATGGTGGCGATCACGCCCATCACCGCGGGCATGGATTTGACGATGCCGTGCCCCAAGGCGCGGGTCAGGGCGAAGCGCCCCTTCAGGGTCAGGAAAATCCCCAGATCGTCGGCCTTCACCAGCAGGGCCACCGCCCCGTAAACCAGCGCCGTGATGCCAATGGCCACCGCTGCGAGGACCACGGCCTGTATCCAGAAACTGTCGATCTCGATCTGAGACAGCGCGATGGTCATGATCTCGGCAGACAGGATGAAATCGGTCTTGATCGCGCCTTTCACCCGCTGCTCTTCCAGATGCGCCGCGCTCAGCGTCTGCGCCTGTTGCGGCCCGTGATCCTTGTGCGGCACGATCAGGTGCCAGACCTTTTCGGCCCCCTCGAAACACAGATAGGCCCCGCCGATCATCAAAAGCGGCGTCAGCATCCAGGGCAGGAACGCCTGCAACAGAAGCGCGGCAGGCAGCAGGATCACCAGCTTGTTGAAAAACGACCCCCGCGCGATTTTCCAGACGATGGGCAATTCGCGCGCCGCGGGCAGGCCGGTGACGTATTTCGGCGTCACGGCAGCATCGTCGATGACCACACCGGCAGCCTTGCTCCCGGCTTTGGCGGCCTGCGCGGCCACATCGTCGAGTTGCGCCGCCGCCAGCTTGGCAATCGCCGCGACATCGTCGAACAGGGCCAGTAATCCGCTCATGATGCTTTCCACCGTGGTTTGCCGCGCCGGCGGCTACGGATCCTGTTGCGAACCGTCGCGCCGACACGGTGTGGTAAATTTCCACCACGTTCAAGCGTGGGGATTGTCCATGCCTCTGAAAAAGACGCAGCCGGACCCGTTATCGTTGGCCCTGCCCCCTCAGGACCGCCGCAACAGCGCCAGAAGCTGTTGCGACGGCAAACCGTCCTGCGCCACGCCCCTTGACTGCTGGAAGGCGCGGATCGCGTTGACGGTGTTCGGCCCGACGATGCCGTCGATCTTTTCCACGGCGTAGCCCTTGCGTTGCAAGAGGCGCTGCATCTCCATGCGCTCGTCAAAGCTGAGCGGGTCGTAGCCGCGCGGCCAGGCGGCCTTGATCTCCGGCCCGCCACCGATCCTGTCCGAGAGGTGCCCAACCCCGAGCGCATAGGCGTTGGAATTGTTGTAGCGCTTGATCACGTCGAAATTGGCAAAGACCATGAAGGACGGCCCCGCCGCCCCCGCAGGCTGAAAGATCCGCGCCGCGCCATGATCGCGCACCGCCCGCCCGTCGAGGCCGGTGACGCCCCGCGCCGCCCAGTCCGAGGGCATCCGCTTTGCCTCGCCAAAGGACGCGCCGCGCGGCACCCGCACCTCCACCCCCCAGGGCATCCCCTTGCGCCAGCCGAACCGCTTGAGATAGGCGGCGGTGGAGGCGAGCGCGTCGGTGGGATCGGCCGACCAGATGTCGCGCTTGCCGTCGCCGGTGAAATCCACCGCGTAGGCGAGGTAGGATGTCGGCATGAACTGGGTATGTCCCATGGCCCCGGCCCAGGAGCCTTTCATGTTCTCCGGCGTCACATCGCCCGATTGCAGGATTTGCAGCGCGGCGACGAGCTGTTTTTCGAAGAAGGCCCCGCGCCGTCCGTCAAAGGCCAGCGTCGCCATGGACTGAATGAGCGGAAGATCACCCAGACGCTCGCCATATGTGCTCTCCATGCCCCAGACGGCGGCAACCACCTCTTTTTCCACGCCGTAATGCGCCTCGATCCGCTCCAGCGCGCGGCGGTGCTGGCGCAGGGCCTTTTGCCCGTTCTCGACCCGCACAGGCGATACTGCGCTGTCGAGATAATCCCAGATCTCGCGCTTGAATTCGGACTGGTTGCGGTCCTTGGCCACCACCTCGGGGTCATACCGCACGCCCTGAAACGCGCGGTCGAACACGCGCGCGCTGATCCCCTGAGAGAGGGCGCGGCCCCGGAACCCGTTTATCCAACGATCGAAATTCGCATTCCCGCTCGCCAGCACCACCCGCGCCGCGCCCTCGGGGCGCGCCTGCGGCCGCAGGCTGCGCACGGGGCCATCCACCGCGACCACGGCCGCCGCCACGATCACCCCGGAGCCGGGCCGCATCTGCGGGCGTGGCGATTCTGCCAAGGTGGCCTGCGCCGCCCCGCCAAATGCGAGAAAAAGCCCCGTAACCCCGATCAGTCCTGCCCGCATTGCCCTGCCTCCGCTTGCCGGTCATTTGCGCCATGATAGCGCGATTGTTTCCGTTTCGAAAGCAATCCCGCCCGCGCCGGAATTATCTTTGCCGCGACCTTGAACCGGGGGCGGGGAGCGGCCCATATCAGGCGTTACCGTGCCCGAGAGGGATGCGGCCCATCAAGGGGACAGCGGTGGATATCCTGTACATTCTGGGCGGATTGGTCGGTCTGGTGATCGGCGGGGACCTCTTGGTTCGGGGGGCTGTCACGCTGGCCCGGGGCTTTGGCATCTCGCCCCTCATCATCGGGCTGACGCTGGTGGGTTTCGGCACCTCGACGCCCGAACTGGTGACAAGCCTTCAGGCGGCCTTTGCCGGATCGCCCGGTATCGCGGTCGGCAATATCGTCGGCAGCAATATCGGCAATATCCTGCTGATCCTCGGGCTGGCCGCGCTGATCGCGCCGGTGGTGGTGGCCCCCGAGGCCCTTCGCCGCGACGGGGTTGTGATGCTTGCCGCGACGCTCGGCTTTGTCGCCGTGGCCCTGTCGGGCGGGATCGGGCGCGGGGTTGGCGCGGGGTTTGTCGTGGCACTTCTGGCCTATCTGCTGGCCACCGTGCTGTTCGAGCGTCGCCGCCAGAGTGCCGCCGCCGCGATGTATGCGCATGAGGCCGAGAGCGTGCCACAGGTGCGGCTCGGCACCGGGCGCGCGGCGCTGATCCTGCTGGCGGGGCTGGCCGCAACATTGATCGGCGCGAAGTTCCTCGTGACGGGTGCGATCGAGCTGGCCGCGCGGCTTGGCATGTCCGAGGCGGTGATCGGCCTGACCATCGTCGCCATCGGCACCTCCATGCCCGAGCTTGTCACCTCGGTCATTGCTGCGCGCAAGGGCCATGGCGATGTCGCCTTCGGCAATATCGTGGGCAGCAACATTTTCAACATCCTCGGGATTCTCGGGGTGACGGCGCTGGTTCAACCGCTTGCCGTGCCGCCGGGTATCGCCGGGGTCGATATCTGGGTGATGCTGGGCGCGACGGTGGTCATGCTGCTCTTCGCCCGCACCGGCTGGCGCGTCGGGCGGCGCGAGGGGGCGGTGATGGTGCTGGCCTATGCGGCCTATCTCGCGGTGCTGCTGGCGGCGGTGTAAGCGTCACACGCGCTTGCGGGCCGCCTTGCGCTTGAGCTTGGCGGCCTTGGCGCGGGCGGTGGCAAGCTTGCGGCGGGGCGGCTTGCCGCGCGATTTCGACGGGCCGCGCGGCATGTGCACGCCGTCGAGTTCCACAAGATCGAAGGCGAGCCCCCCCGAGACCGGTGCCGCCTCGGCCAGGCGCACCGTGACCCGCTGGCCAAGGGCGATCACCCGGCCCGTCTCGGCCCCCATGAGTGTGCCGCTATTGTGGTCGAAATGGAAATATTCGTGCCCCAGGGCGCGCATCGGGACAAGGCCGTCCGCCCCGGTCTCGTCCAGCTTCACGAACACGCCGAAACGCGCGATTCCGCTGATCCGCCCGGTGAATTCCTCGCCCAGACGTTCCGAGAGAAAGGCGGCGAGGTAGCGGTCATTGGTGTCGCGCTCGGCCATCATGGAACGCCGCTCGGTGTCCGAAATATGCTGCGCGGTATGTTCCAGCCGCTCGATTTCCTCGGCGCCGAGGCCGTCCTTGCCCCAGCCATGGGCGGCGACAAGAGCGCGATGCACCACCAGATCGGCATAGCGCCGGATCGGCGAGGTGAAATGCGCATAGGCCCGCAGTGCGAGACCGAAATGGCCGAGGTTCTGCGGCGCGTAATAGGCCTGCGTCATCGAGCGCAGGGTGGACATGTTGATGATCTCGGCATGATCGGTGCCGCGGGCCGCGTGCAGAAGCGCGTTGAGATGCGCGGTGCGCAGCACCTGCCCCTTGGCCAGCACCAGCCCCGCCGCCTGCGCCACCTCGCGAAGCGCGTCGAGTTTTTCGGGGGCGGGCTCTTCGTGGACACGAAAGAGGAGCGGTGTCTTCCGCGCGATCAGCGTCTCGGCGGCGGCGACGTTGGCGAGCACCATGCAGTCCTCGATCAGCCGATGCGCGTCGAGCCGTTCGGCAAAGCGCACCGACGTGACCTCTCCGGCCTCGCTCAGCACCACCTTGCGCTCGGGCAGGTCGAGATCGAGCGGCGCGCGGCGGCGGCGCGCCTCCCGGAGGGCGGCATAGGCGGCATAGAGCGGGCGGATCACCGGATCAAGCAGCGGACCGGCCTTGTCGCCGGCCGCTCCGTCCATCGCCGCCTGCACCTCTTCATAGGTCAGCGACGCGGCAGAGCGCATCAACCCGCGCACAAAGCGATGGTTGATCTTCTCGCCCGTGGCATCAATCTGCATGCGCACGGCAAGGCAGGGGCGCGGCACGCCCTCGTGCAGCGAGCACAGATCGCCCGACAGCCGGTCGGGCAACATCGGCACCACGCGGTCAGGGAAATAGCTGGAATTGCCCCGCTTTTTCGCCTCGGTATCGAGCGGGGAGCCGGGGCGCACGTAATGGGCGACATCGGCGATGGCGACCCAGATCACATGGCCGCCGGGGTTTTCGGGGTCATCATCGGCATGGGCGTGAACCGCGTCGTCGTGGTCGCGCGCATCCCAGGGGTCGATGGTGACGAGCGGCAGGTCGCGCAGGTCCTCGCGGCCCTTCAACCCGGCGGGTTTCATCGCGTCGGCCTCGGCGATCACCGCGTCGGGAAACTCATCCGGGATGCCGTGCTGATGAATGGCGATGAGCGAGACGGCGCGCGGCGCAGAGGGGTCGCCCAGCCGGTCAAGCACCCGCGCGCGCGGCAGGCCCATCCGCCCCGCAGGCCCCGCCTGTTCGGCCTCGACCAACTCGCCGTCTTTCGCGCCGCCGGTCGCCTCGGCGGCCACAAGCCATTCGCGTCCCTCGCCCTTGTCAATGGGCAGGATGCGCCCGCCCTCCGTGCTCTTGCGAAAAATACCCAGCACTTTTCGGGGGTTGGTGCCGATGCGCCGGATCAGCCGCGCCTCGTAATGATGCGCCTCGCCGCGCACTTCCTGCAATTTGGCAAGGATGCGGTCCCCCTTGGCCATGGCCGGATCGGCGGCGCGCGGCAGCATCAGCACGACCGGCTCCACCCCCTCGCCATGCCATTCGAGGGGGCGCGCCAGCAACTCGCCATCGGGCGTCTGGCCCGAGATTTGCAGCACGCTTACAGGCGGAAGGCGGTCGGGGTCGCGGTAGGTTTTCTTGCGCTTTTCCAGATGCCCTTCGGATTCAAGCTCGCGCAGGACGCGCTTGAGGTCGATCCGCGACGCGCCCTTGATGCCAAAGGCCTTGGCGATGTCGCGTTTGGAGGTGAGGGTCGGGTGGTCGGAAATCCATTGCAGGATCTCCGCCTTGGAGGGCATCTGGCTCATGGCCCGCACCTAGCACGACGCGCGAGGGCCGTCATCCGCGAAACCGCGAAAACCGCTTGCGTTTTCACGACACACGGGCCAGCATGAAAAAATTAGCCTTTTTTTCATCGGAGGGCATATGGACGAGCACCGCATCGAGACGCCGGGCAGCCTTGGTGCCGATCTGCGCGCGCTGCGCAAGGCGCGCGGCCTGACATTGGCGACGCTGGCGGCGCGGCTGGGGCGGTCGGTTGGCTGGTTGTCTCAGGTCGAGCGCGATCTGTCGGAACCGTCGATCAGCGATCTGCGGCAGGTGGCCGAGGTGCTGGGCGTGCCGATGTCGCTTCTGTTCGGACATGCAAGCGCGCCTGTGGGCGAACAGGGCTACGTTGTGCGCGCGGGCGCGCGGCGGCCCATGGGATCGGGAGAGGAGGGGCTGATCGAGGAATTGCTCTCGCCGGACCTGACCGACGATTTCGAAGTCATCCACTCTACCTTCCTGCCCCGCTCTAAGATGCAGCGCCCGGCGCAGCGGCCGACACAGGAGGTGGGCTATATCGTCTCCGGACGGCTTGACCTGAAGATCGGAAACCAGCGGTTTACCGTAGGCCCCGGCGACAGCTTTCGCTTTCGCGGCGAACCCTATTGCTGGTCCAACCCCTATGACACGGCTTGCGTGGCGATCTGGGTGATCGCCCCGCCGGTCTATTGAGGGCGCGCGCATGAGCTATCAGGCATGGACCGTGTTTGCGCTCTTCTGGGTGGTGTTTGTCACCACGCCGGGGCCGAATGCGGTCAATTGCATCACCAATGGCATGACCCTCGGATTTCGGCGCAGCCTGTGGGGGGTGTTGGCGATCCTGACGCAGGCGACGCTGTTCCTGAGCCTGTCGGCGGCTGGGGTGACGGCGCTGATTGCCGCCTCGCCGGTGGCGTTTCAGGTGGCCAAGCTGATCGGGGCGGGGTTCCTGATCTATCTCGGCGTGCGAGGCTGGATACTGGCGCGGCGGCCCGTCAGGGCCGATGAGCGACCCGGCGGATCAGTCTATTGGCGGGCGCTGGCGATTGCCACGATCAATCCCAAGAGCGTTGCGGGCTATCTGGCGGCGTTCTCGCAATTCGTGCAACCGGATGTGCCGATCGGCGCGCAGATGTGGGTGATCTTTCCCACCGCGCTCACGATCACCGCGATGAGCTACACCGGCTTTACCGCGCTTGGCGCGGGGCTTGGGCGCGCGGCCTTGGGGGCGGTGGTCAACGTCTGGCTACGGCGCATCATGGCCGCCGCCTTCGTGATCTACGGCGTGGCCCTGGGCAGCGCCGCAACACCGGGGAGGGGATGATGCTGACGGGGGCGTGTCTGTGCGGGGATGTGACATTCACGGTGAGATCGACACCGCAAGGGCCGAGCGTGTGCCATTGCGGGCAATGCCGCAAGCAGTCGGGCCATACCTGGGCGTCGGCCTATGTGGCGCGGTCGGATTTGAGTATTTGTGGAACAGTGAACTGGTATGCTGCGAGCGCGACGGCAAAGCGCGGCTTTTGTCCGCGCTGCGGGTCGTTCCTGTTCTGGGCGGCGGATGCCGAGGACACGATGAGTTTCGCGCTGGGTGCGCTGGAGGCACCGACCGGGCTGCGGCTCGAGAAGCACATCTTTGTCAAGGACAAGGGTGATTATTACAACATCGCGGACGGCGTGCCGCAGAAGGGCTGAGGGAGGCAAGACATGGCCGAGATACCAACAACCGCGCGGGTCGTGGTCATCGGCGGCGGCGCGGTGGGGGCGTCGTGCCTCTACCATCTGGCCAAGGCCGGGTGGACCGATTGCGTTCTGCTGGAAAAGAACGAATTGACCGCTGGCAGCACATGGCACGCGGCGGGCAATGTGCCCACGTTTTCCACAAGCTGGTCGGTGATGAACATGCAGCGCTATTCCACCGAGCTTTACGCGCGGCTGGGGGCGGAGGTGGATTACCCGATGAATTACCACCAGACCGGCTCGATCCGTCTGGCGCATAGTAAGGAACGGATGCAGGAATTCGCCCGCGCGCGCGGCATGGGCAAGTATCAGGGGATGGATCTGGAGATCCTCGGGGTGGAGGAAATCAAGGCGCGCTATCCCTTCATCGAGACGCATGACCTCAAGGGCGCGCTTTACGACCCCAACGACGGCGATATCGACCCGGCGCAACTGACGCAGGCCCTGGCCAAGGGTGCGCGCGAGATGGGGGCAAAGGTGCTGCGCTTCTGTCCCGCCACGGGCGTGCGGCGCGAAAACGGCGAATGGATCGTCGAGACCGCCAAGGGCGATATCCGCTGCGAAATCGTGGTCAATGCCGCAGGCTATTATGCGCAGCGCGTCGGAGACTGGTTCATCCCCCATGGCGGGCGGCGGGTGCCGATGATGGTGATGAGCCATCAATACCTGCTATCCGAGGAAATCCCCGAGATCGAGGCCTGGTCGCGCGAGGTGGGCCACAAGCTGCCGCTTCTGCGCGATGTCGATGTGTCCTATTACCTGCGGCAGGAAAAGCACGGCTTCAATCTGGGTCCTTACGAGCCGCGCTGCCGCGCGCATTGGGTGGACCCGTCTGATCCTATGCCCGAGGATTTCAGCTTTCAGCTCTGGCAGGAGGATATCGACCGGATTGAAGAGATCGTGACCGACGCCATGGAGCGCGTGCCGCTTCTGGGCACCGCCGGGATCAGCAAGGTGATCAACGGCCCGATTCCCTACGCCCCCGACGGGATGCCCCTGCTTGGCCCCATGCCGGGCGTGCCCAATGCGTTCGAGGCCTGCGTGTTCACCTTCGGGATTGCGCAGGGCGGCGGCGCGGGCAAGGTGCTGGCCGAATGGATAACCGAAGGCGCGACCGAATGGGATATGTGGTCGTGTGACCCGCGCCGCTACACCGATTACACCGATCACGACTATTGCGTGCAAAAGGGGATGGAGGTTTACGGCCACGAATATGCCATGCATTTCCCGTGGCATCGCTGGCCTGCCGCACCCGATCGCAAGCTGTCGCCCCTGCATGACCGCATCAAGGCGCTTGGCGGGCAGATGGGCGCCTATAACGGCTGGGAACGTGCCAACTGGTTCGCGCATCCGGGTGACGACACATCCGAGGCCGCGACGCAGACCTGGGACCGCGCGGGACCGTGGGAGCCGCGCATCAGGCAAGAATGCGAGGCGGTGCGCGATCATTGCGGCGTGCTCGACCTGCCGGGGTTCTCGCGCTTCAAGGTGAAGGGACCGGGCGCCGATGACTGGCTGCGCGGGCTGGTCACGGGGGCCTTGCCCAAGGTCGGGCGCGTCGGGCTGGTGTATTTCGCCGACAAACGTGGCCGCATCGTCACCGAGATGTCGGTCACGCGCGAGGAGGAGGATCTGTTCGTGCTGGTCACCGCCGCCACCGCGCAATGGCACGACCGCGAATGGCTCGAGCGGCACATGCCCGAGGCGGCCACGTTCACGCTGGAGGATTGGACCGACCGGATTTCGACCCTCATCGTCACTGGCCGCGCGTCGCGTGACATCCTTGCGCCCCTGACCGATGCCGACCTGCACCTGCCCTGGCTCAGCTATCAAGAGACACAGGTGGCCGGGCGCTGGGCGGCGCTGTTGCGGGTTTCTTTCGCAGGCGAACTCGGCTGGGAGGTCCACGCGGAAAACGCCGATATACCGGCCATTTACGAGGCCATTCTGGCCGCCGGAGCGAAACCCTTCGGCATGTGGGCGCTGAATTCCTTGCGCATCGAGAAGGGCTATCGCGCGTGGAAAGGTGACCTTTCCACCGATTATTCCATGCTGGAAGGCGGGCTGGATCGCTTCGTGAAATTCGACAAGCCGCAGGATTTCCCGGGCAAGGCGGCGCTCCTGGCCGAGAACCAGCGCGGCGTGGCCAAACGCTTCGTCACCCTGATCGTGGACGCGGGGACGGCGGATGCGCCTTACATGTCCACCCTCTGGCATGAGGGCCAGATCGTGGGCGAGACCACATCGGGCGCATGGGGCTACCGGGTGGGGGCCTCGGTGGCCTTGGGCATGCTGCGCGCCGATCTCGCCGCCCCCGGCACGCGGCTTGAGGTCGAGATTTACGGCGAACGGTTCCCTGCCACGGTGCAGCCCGATGCCCCCCTTTGGGACTCACAAAACGAAAGATTGCGTGCATGAGCGAAATCACCCTTCTCGACGGCTCCATCGGGCAAGAGCTTGTCAAACGCGCGGGCGAGCGGCCCACGCCCTTGTGGTCCACGCAGGCGATGATCGACCACCCCGATCTGGTGCGGCAGGTCCATGACGCCTATTTCGCCGCCGGGGCGACCGTGGCGTCGACCAACACCTATGCCGTGCTGCCCGACCGGCTGGCGCGCGCCGGGATCGCGGATCGTCTCGCCAGCCTGACGGAAACCGCGCTGACCGCCGCGCGCGCCGCGCGCGATGCCCATGGTTCGGGCCGCATTGCCGGAACCATCGGCCCGCTTGTCGCCTCCTACCGCCCCGATCTCTGCCCGCCCAGCCGTGAGGCCGCCGAAATCTACGCCGAACCGGTGGCCCTTCTCGCCCCAAATGTCGATCTGCTGCTCTTCGAGACCATGTCCTCGGTCGATCAGGCGCGCGGCGCGCTGCTGGCCGCCAGCCGCACCGCCTGCCCGGTCTGGCTGGCCGTCTCGGTCATGGACGAGGACGGCACCCGCCTGCGCTCGGGCGAGCCGGTGGGCGCGCTGGCGCCGCTCCTGGCCGAACACCGGCCCGACGCGCTGCTGATCAACTGCACGCGGCCCGAATCGGTCGCCCCCGCGCTCGAGCGCCTGCGCGGCTTTGGCCTGCCCTTCGGGGCCTATGCCAACGCCTTCACCCGGATCACCGAGGGCTTTCTGAAGGACGCGCCCACCGTCGATGCGCTTCAGGCCCGCCATGACCTCACCCCCGCCGCCTATGCCGATCACGCCATGGGCTGGATCGCGCAAGGCGCCACCATCGTCGGCGGATGCTGCGAGGTCGGCCCCGCCCATATCGCCGAACTGGCGCATCGTATCCGCGAGGCAGGCCATGACATTGTCTGAGGCTTTCACTGTTCCACAAATACTCCGGGGAGCGCGAGGGGCTGGCCCCTCGCTCCGCCGCCTGACAGGAGCGATGCGATGACCGACCTTCCAACTCAGGCCCGCGTGGTCATCATCGGCGGCGGCGTGGTGGGCTGTTCGGTGGCCTATCACCTCACGAAACTCGGCTGGTCCGATGTGGTCTTGCTGGAGCGCAAGCAACTCACCTCGGGCACCACCTGGCACGCCGCCGGATTGATCGGGCAACTTCGCGCCAGCGCCAACATGACCCGCCTCGCGCGCTATTCGGCAGAGCTTTACACCGGGCTGGAGGCCGAGACCGGCGTCGCCACCGGCTTCCGGCAGGTGGGCTCGATCTCGGCGGCGCTGACGGCTGAGCGGCTGGAGGAGTTGAAGCGCAGCGCCGCCATGGCGCGTGCCTTCGGCGTGCCGGTAGAGGAACTCAGCCCCGCAGAGATCGGCACGCGCTACCCGCATCTCAACCTTGATGGCGTGACGGGGGGCGTCTGGCTACCCACCGACGGGCAGGCGGACCCGGCCAATATCGCGCTGGCGCTGGCCAGGGGCGCGCGGATGCGCGGCGCGCGGGTGCAGGAGCGCGTCAAGGTCACCGGTATCGTGCGCGCAGGCCGCCGCGTGACGGGTGTGGACTGGCAGGGCGAGGATGGCAGCGCGGGCCATATCGCCTGCGAGCATGTCGTGAATTGCGCGGGCATGTGGGGGCATGAGGTGGGGCGCATGGCGGGCACCAACGTGCCGCTCCATGCCTGCGAGCATTTCTATATCGTGTCCGAACCGATTGCAGGGCTCACCCAATTGCCGGTGCTGCGCGTGCCCGATGAATGCGCCTATTACAAGGAGGATGCGGGCAAGATCATGCTCGGCGCGTTCGAGCCGGTCTCCAAGCCCTGGGGCATGAACGGTATCCCCGAGAGCTTCGAATTCGATCAGTTGCCGGAAGATTTCGATCATTTCGAGCCGATACTGGAAGCGGCAGTGAACCGGATGCCGATGCTGGCGGAGGCGGGAATTCACACGTTCTTTAACGGCCCCGAAAGCTTTACCCCCGATGATGCCTATCACCTTGGCCTGTGCCCCGAGATGGACAATGTCTGGGTCGCCGCCGGGTTCAACTCCATCGGCATTCAATCGGCGGGGGGCGCAGGGCATGCGCTGTCGCAGTGGATGGACAGCGGCGAAAAGCCCTTTGATCTGGGCGATGTGGATATTGCCCGGATGCAGCCCTTTCAGGGCAACCGGCGGTATTTGTTCGAGCGCTCGAAGGAGACGCTCGGCCTGCTCTATGCCGATCACTACCCCTACCGGCAAAAGGCCACCGCGCGCGGCGTGCGGCGCACGCCGTTTCACGCGCAATTGCTGCAACGCGGGGCAGTCATGGGCGAATTGGCGGGCTGGGAGCGGGCCAACTGGTATGCCGCGCCGGGTCAGGAACGGGCGTATCGGTATTCGTGGAAGCGGCAGAACTGGTTCGAGAATGCCGGGGCCGAGGTGCGGGCGATCCGGCAGGGCGTGGGCATGTATGACATGTCGAGCTTCGGCAAGCTGCGGGTCGAGGGGCCGGGGGCGGAGGCGTTTCTCAACCATGTCTGCGGGGCGGATATGGCGGTGCCGGTGGGCCGGATCGTCTATACGCAGTTTTTGAACGCCAAGGGTGGCATCGAGGCGGATGTGACCGTCACCCGCCTGTCGGAAACCGCTTATCTGGTCGTCACCCCCGCCGCCACGCGGCTGGCCGATGAAACGTGGCTGCGCCGCCACCTGGGCGCGCGTCAGGCCATCATCACCGATGTGACAGCGGGCGAAGGCGTGCTGGCGGTGATGGGACCGCGCGCGCGCGACCTGCTCCGCGCCGTCTCGCCCGATGATTTGTCGAACGACACCCACCCCTTCGGATCGGCGCGGCAGATTGAAATCGGCATGGGCTTGGCGCGCGCGCATCGCGTGTCTTACGTGGGCGAGCTTGGTTGGGAGATCTACGTCAGCGCCGACATGTGCGGCCATGTCTTCGAGGTGCTGTGGGAGGCGGGCGCGGATCACGGCCTGACGCTCTGCGGGATGCACGCGATGGACAGCTGCCGGATCGAAAAGGGTTTTCGCCATTTCGGCCATGACATCACCTGCGAGGATCACGTGCTGGAGGCGGGGCTGGGCTTTGCCGTCAAGACCTCCAAGCCCGATTTCATCGGACGCGCGGCGGTGCTGGCCAAGCGCGAGGCTGGGCTGGCCCGGCGCCTGCTGCAATTCCGCCTGACCGAGCCTGCGCCGATGCTCTATCACAACGAGCCGCTGCTGCGGGACGGTGAGATCGTGGGGTATCTGAGTTCCGGCGCTTACGGTCATCACCTCGGCGCGGCCATCGGCATGGGATATGTGCCGTGTCCCGGCGAGAGCACGGATGAGGTGCTGGCGTCATGCTACGAGATCGACGTGGCGGGTGCCCGCGTGCGGGCCGAGGCGAGCCTGCGGCCGATGTATGACCCGAAATCGGAGCGGATGCGCGGCTGACGGCGCGCCTCTCCTCCCGCGCCCCGTCACCCCCGCGCAGGCGGGGATCTCCCGCAGGCCAGAGATCCTCTGGCCAAGCCAGAGGATGACGCGGCACGACGGGCAGGCGCGCGCGCATTGATCCCGTGCGCCCTTGGCCCTATAGGCGAGCCAACCGCAAACAACACCCGAGGGAGCGCCGCCATGTCCAACGCCCAACTGGAAACCGCCATCGAAGCCGCCTGGGAGGCGCGCGACACGATCACCCCCGCGACCGGGGGTGCGACGCGCGAGGCCATCGAGGAGACGTTGAACGCGCTCGATTCGGGCGCGTTGCGCGTGGCCGAGCGGCAGGAGACCGGCGACTGGCATGTCAACCAATGGGCCAAGAAGGCGGTGCTTCTGGGCTTTCGCATCAAGGATATGGAAATCCATGACAATGGCCCCCAAGGCGGCGGCTGGTGGGACAAGGTGGACAGCAAGTTCAAGGGCTGGGGCGAGACCGAATGGCGCGCCGCCGGGTTTCGCGCCGTGCCCAACTGTGTGGTCCGCCGCTCGGCCTATATCGCGCCGGGTGTCGTGCTGATGCCGTCCTTTGTCAATCTCGGGGCCTATGTGGACAGCGGGACCATGGTGGATACCTGGGCCACGGTCGGAAGCTGCGCGCAGATTGGCAAAAACGTGCACCTCTCGGGCGGGGTCGGGATCGGCGGCGTGCTGGAACCGATGCAGGCGGGGCCGACGATCATCGAGGACAACTGCTTTATCGGCGCGCGCTCCGAAGTGGTCGAGGGCTGCATCGTGCGCGAGGGCTCGGTTCTGGGCATGGGGGTCTATATCGGCAAATCCACCAAGATCGTGGACCGCGAGAGCGGTGCGGTCAGCTATGGCGAGGTGCCACCCTATTCGGTCGTCGTCTCCGGCTCGATGCCGTCGAAGGGGGGGATCAACCTCTACTGTGCTGTGATCGTGAAGCGGGTGGACGCGCAGACGCGGTCCAAAACCGGGATCAACGAGTTGTTGCGGGACTGAGATGCTCGATCAACTCAAGAAAGATTTCCTGTGTTTTCAGAACGAGTGCATAAACCTCCGCAACACGTTCAACACCTACCTCGCCTTGTATGAAAGCGAGGACGAAAGGGTAGATGTTGCGCTCAGGCATACCGCAGGTTTTTTCTTCCAAGATTTGAATGACTGGCTCATTCAATCGATTATATTGCAGATCGGGCGATTGACCGATCCGGCGAGAACAGGTGGACGCGCCAATCTCTCAGTGTGCTGGATCGTGGAAGAGGTGGGCAATGTTGGCAGACTCACTCCTCGGATAGATGCCTTGGGTGCCGAAATAATGCGATATCGTGAAAATTATATCGATAAAGCACGCAATAAATACATTTCTCATAGTGACGTCGAGTCTTTTAGAAGCAGTCAGAAATACGGGGAGCACAGCAGTAGTGAGGCTCACGAATTTTTCGAAAAACTACAGGAATTTACCGACGAGGTGGGGAATGCAGTTGGTGTGGGTCCGCTTGATTACCGTTTTCAGCCCGGAGCCGGAGACGTGCAGGACCTTATCCGGATTTTGAAACGACAGATTAACCGTAACTGAGAGAACTCAGCGAAAAATCGCCCAGCGGTCAGATGCTCTTCCGAGGCGGGCGAGGGGTGCTCGACAGGAAAGCCGGTCGTACGCGCAGACGCGGTCCAAAACCGGGATCAACGAGTTGTTGCGGGACTGAGAAGGGCGGGGGCGTTCTTTTCTTGACTGATCGTTCCGAAAACGGCAGGTTTGATCCATGGGACGCCCACGCAGCTTCAATCCCGACAAGGTGGTGGACAGCGCCATCGCCGCCTTCTGGGCGCGCGGGTATGAGGCCACGTCGATCAACGATCTGGTCGCGGCCACGGGCGTCAACCGCGCCAGCCTTTATGCCGGGTTCGAGGACAAGCGCGGGCTGTTTCTGGCCAGCCTCAGCCGCTATGACGACCGCCAGCGGCGCGGCTTTCTGGCGCGGCTGGCGCGCGACCTGTCGCCGCGCGACGCGATCCTTGCCGCCTTCGACGCCGCCGCCACCCCACCCGCACCGGACCAACCGGGGGGTTGCCTTCTGGTCAATACCGCGCTGGAACTGGCCCCGCATGACACCGAAATCCGCGATCTGGTGACGGCGGCCTTCGAGGGGGTCGAGGCGTTCTTTTGCGACCGGATCGAGGCCGCGCAGGCCGCTGGCACCATCCGCGCCGATATCGACGCCGCGCACACTTCGCAAACCCTTCTGGGGCTGTTCGTGGGGCTGCGCGTGCTGATGCGCGCGGGCGCAACCCCTGACGCGGCCCCCGCCGCCATCACATCCCAAGCGCGGGCCCTTCTGATGTGAAAATTTTTTGCCCGAAACAGAACGATCATTCCAGAAAAGGAGACCGCCATGACTGTATCCTATGTCGAACGCGAACAGGCCAACCCCGAGACGCTTGCCTTTTACGACCGGGCCGAGGCGCGGTTTCAGGCGCTGCTCAATATCTTCAAGGTGTTCGGCCACCAGCCGGAATACGGCAATGTCTTTACCGACACGATCATGGCGATCCTCAAGGACGGGGTGCTTGACTGGAACACCAAGGAGTTGCTGATCCTCAAGGCGACGCAGGGCAATGATTGCCAGTATTGCGTGGTCCAGCACGAGCGGCTGTGCGACATGCTGGGCATCCCCTCCGAGAAGGTCGCCGATATCGACGGGGTGAACTACCGCACCAGCCCGCATTTCACCGAAGCCGAGGTGGCGCTCCTGGATTTCTGCGTTCAGATCGGCGAGGACGCCAACCGCGTCTCCAAGGGCCTGTGGGAGCGGCTGCACGCCCATTGGTCCGAGCCGCAGATCGTCGATGCGGCCTTTGTCATCACCACCTATATCGCGGTGTCGAAATTCGGCGACGCGCTTGGCGTGGCACTCGAGCCGATGTTCGACGGGGTCAAGCCCAAGCTCACCATCAACCACTGAGGCGCGCCATGCGGATCGAGATCTTCACCGGGCCGGGATGCGCCTATTGCGAGACCGCAAAGGCGTTCCTGAGGGCGCGCGGCCTTGCCTATGAGGAGCATGACATGACCCGGCCAGAGGTGCGCGCCGACTATGCCGCACGCCTGCCACGGGCGAAATCCATTCCGCAGATCTTCATCGACGGCACCCATATCGGCGGGGCCGAGGATTTGCGGGATCATTTCGACCGGGGCTGAGCGGCGCTTGACTTCGCGCGCCCCCTCGCTCAGGGGTTCACAAAACCGGGAGGGCGCGCGCATGAGCGACAAACCAAGCCGCCAGCAGGTCTATACATTGCTGGTGGAAATCGGGCGCAAGGCGGGCGACGGACTGCCAGAGGGGGCCACCGGTGCCGCGCTGATGATCTATGCCTCGGGCGTGGATGAGGCCGAGGCGGTGCGCGAGAGCGTGGCCATCCTCAAGCAGGCCGACTGTGCGCCGCTCGACGTGACAGGCTATGGCACCTTGGCCGAGCGCGAGTCCGAGGGCCACGAGATCAGCGCCGAGGAGCGCGCCCTGATGCAGCGCGCGCTTGACGAGAATTCCGTGATCGTGGCGCAGATGACGCCGTTTTTCGACTGAGGGCGCGGCTTAGAGCGTGTCGCGTTCATTCGAATTCACACGATACGCTCTAACTTATTGATTTCGCATGTTCGAGAAGCTCAAAACCGGTTCCCACTTTTGAGCAACTCTAGAGCCGACCCTGGAACGCGTCGAGCACGCGGGCATAGACCGCCCGCTTGAACGGCACGATATGGGCCACGAGGTCTTCGGGCGGCAGCCAGCGCCATTCCGAAAATTCCGGGTGATCAGAGGCGATGTTCACATCCCCGTCCTGCCCGAGAAAGCGCATCAGCACCCATTTCTGCTCCTGCCCGCGATAGCGCCCCTTCCAGATGCGCGGCACGATCTCGTGCGGCAGGTCATAGGTCAGCCAGTCCGGCGTTTCCGCCTCTATGCGCACCTTGTCGGAGGTCACGCCGGTCTCTTCCCACAATTCGCGCAGCGCCGCCTCGGTCACACTCTCGCCCTTGTCGATGCCCCCCTGCGGCATCTGCCAGGCGGGGGTGTCATTGTCGAGTCGCTGGCCGACAAAGACATGACCCGCCGGATTGGCGAGCATCACACCGACGCAGCGGCGATAGGGCAGGCGGGCGATTTCTTCGGGGGTCATCATGGCTCTCCTTCGCGCGGCGCGACCTTGCGGCGGGGCGCGGGCGCGGTCAAGACCCGCGCGCGCCCCACGGCCGCTGTGCGCCCCCGCACGGGCGCTGCGCGGCGCGGCGGGTGGAGCAGGGCGCGCCCCGGCCTTACCTTGACGTCCAAAGGAGGGCCGCATCCATGGGACAACTCGTTGACGGCATCTGGCACGACACCTGGTATGACACCAAATCCACCGGCGGAAAATTCGTCCGATCCACGGCGAAATTCCGAAACTGGATCACCGCCGATGGGGCCCCCGGCCCTTCGGGCGAAGGCGGGTTCAGGGCGGAATCGGGCCGCTATCACCTCTATGTCGCGCTGGCCTGTCCCTGGGCGCACCGCGCGCTGATCTTTCGCGCGCTCAAGGGGCTGACGGATCACATCGGCGTCTCCGTGGTGCATCCCGACATGCTGACCGAAGGGTGGGAATTCCGCAGCGATTACCCCGGTGCGACGGGCGACCGGCTTTACGGCCTGCCGTTTGCGCGCGACATATACCTCAAGGCAGACCCGCACATCTCGGGCCGCGTCACCGTGCCGATCCTCTGGGATACCGAGCGCGAGACCATCGTCTCGAATGAAAGCTCCGAAATCATCCGCATGTTCAATACGGCCTTTGACGGGCTGACCGGCAACACCGACGATTACTGGCCCGAAGACCTGCGCGCGGCCATCGAGCCCGTGAACGCGCGCATCTACGACACGGTCAACAACGGCGTCTACAAGGCCGGGTTCGCCACCTCTCAGGCCGCCTATGACGCCGCCGTGCAGCCGCTTTTCGAAAGCCTCGACTGGCTGGAAGAGCGCCTGTCGCGGAACCGCTACCTGATGGGCGCGCGGCTGACCGAGGCCGACTGGCGGCTTTTCACCACGCTGATCCGCTTCGATCCGGTCTATCACCTGCACTTCAAGTGCAACCGCAGGCGCATCGTCGACTATCCGAACCTCTGGGGCTATCTGCGCGAGCTTTACCAATGGCCGGGTGTGAAAGAGACGGTGAATTTCGACCACATCGTGCGCCACTACCATTACAGCCACGAGACGGTGAACCCGCACCGGATCATCCCCATCAACCCGCTCCTCGACTACGACGCAGCCCATGGGCGGGGGTGACCGCTCTCTTGACCGAGGCGAGCTTTGCCGCGCGGCTGGCGGGCGATCTGGGCGCGGTGGTCGATGACGAGGAGGTGCCGGACGGGCAGGACAGCCTGCCCGGCGCGGTGGCCCCGTGATCGACGCGCTCAAACGCCTGCGTCCCGAGGAGGCGCTCGCGTTCTTCCGCTCCAAGGGGCTCGCGCCGCCCGATGCCCGGTTCGATTTCCGAGATATCTGGCGCAACGAGCACGCCAGCAATTTCGTCGTGGCCAAGGCGATGCGCGACGAGGTTCTGGAAGCGATCCGGGGCGCGCTCGATCGCGCGCTTGCGGGCGGCGGCACGCTGACCACGTTCATGGACGCGCTGGAGCCGGAGCTGAAGCGCCTAGAGTGGTGACACCGCACACAGCCCCGCGCCCGCATATCATGTGAAGTCCTTCATCTGACATGGCCCCGGTTCAGGCCCTAATGTCGGGCCATGGCACAGCCGCTTCACATCTTCCGCGCCGGTCGCCACACCGCCATGTCGGGCCAGAGCCTTGAGTTCAGCGAGGCACAGGTGTCGGCCATCGCCGCCGCCTATGACCCGGCCCTGCACGAGGCCCCGATCGTCATCGGCCAGGTCGACGCGGCCCAGGGCCAGATGGCCGATGTCATCATGTCGGGATCGGCAGAGCTGAAGATGTCCGGCGCAGGTGCCGCTGGTGCCTCCATCACCGCGAACACGAGCGGCCTTGGTGTCGCGGCAGCCGCGGGTGCGGGCAACGAGGCCAGAGAGTGTCCGATCTTCTGTGTAACTGCGCTTTGGTCCATGCTTCTTGAGAGGAGTGAGGACGATGACGATATCCAAGGAATTACTGGACGAACT